>NZ_OY730232.1 GCF_963422545.1 uncultured Flavobacterium sp. | reverse complement strand
AATAAAAATCAAAAAAGGAAGCATAGTGAAAGTAGAGTGTCTTTCAAGAGGAGGATTTGTTGGTGTGATAAAATAATTAAATTATACTCAAAAGGTTAAATAAAGAATGAAGTCAACAATTAGAATTTAACCCGCTGAGGGTAATTCATAAAAAAAATATTAAACACATAGAAACATAGATTTTATGTGTAAAAAAGGATACAAAAAAGAAATATATTTCTTTCACATAGATGGCTATGTGCATTTTAAATAAGTGAAACGCCTTTTTTAAGTAAACAAAAGCTATGTTTCTATGTGTTAAAATAATTACACCCAACGGGTTAGAATTTAGTATTTTAGTAGTTGGATAAACGTTGTATTTTCTCTTTGCAGGTTTCGTTTTTCGGTTAACCAAACTTCGCTTGCATCAGAATGATGAAATTAATAGAATAGCCAAAAAGAAATGCATAAAAGAACAGAGAAAATAGTACTGAAAATAGAGAAACTGGCTGTTCTGATTATTCTTTGTTTTGGGAATTATTTACAGGCACAAACTGCTATAATCAATGTTGAGTCCCGAAACTTAGTAAGTTTAAATGGCGACTGGCAGGTTATTCTTGATCCAACAAATATTGGCGAGTGGAAACAAGTCTGGTTAGAGAAAAAACCGCAAAAGAAAACTGACTTTGTTGAGTATTCCTTTGATGGCGGACCAGTTTTAAAAGTCCCGGCTGATTTTAATTCGCAATTAAGAGAACTAACTTATTTTGAAGGAGTTGTTTGGTACAAGAAAGTATTCAATTATAAACCTAATGATGAGAAAAGATTGTTTCTTCATTTTGGCGCAGTAAATTATTTAGCTACTGTATATCTTAATGGAGAAAAAATAGGCAGTCACGAAGGAGGATTTACTCCATTTGAGTTCGAAATTACCAATAAGGTAAAAAATGGAGAGAATTCCCTAATCGTAAAAGTAGATAACAGTCGGTCGCAAAACGGTTTGCCTGGTGCAGGTTATGATTGGTTCAATTATGGCGGTATAACCCGCGATGTTAATTTGATTGAAACGAATAAAACATTTATTGAAGATTATGCTATTCAATTAAAAAAAGGAAGTCTGAAAAAAGTTTCGGGATGGATACAGTTAAATGGAACAAATAAAAAGCAAAAGCTTAAAATAAAGATTCCGGAACTTAACAAATCTTATAAAATAGAATCAAATGATATTGGATATGCCAATGTTGAGTTTGATTCAAACTTCAAGCTTTGGTCCCCTGAAAATCCTAAGCTTTATAAAGTAATAATTGAAAGCGAAACAGATACTGTTACAGATACTATTGGGTTTAGATCTATTGAAGTACAAGGAAATAAAGTGCTGCTCAATAAAAAAGAAATCTTTTTTAAAGGAGTGAATATTCACGAAGAAAATCCATATAAAGGAGCGCGGGCTTATTCAAAACAAGATGCCTTAGTATTGTTGAATGCAGCAAAAGAATTAGGATGTAACCTTGTTCGTCTTGCCCATTATCCGCATAATGAAAACATAATAAAGGAAGCTGAAAAAATGGGTTTAATGGTTTGGAGTGAACTTCCCATTTATCAGCATATTCAGTTTTCAGACAGTCTTGTTCAAATAAAGATGGAGACTATGCTGAAAGAAATGGTTCATAGAGACAAAAATCATTGTGGAGTTGTAATTTGGAGTCTTTCAAATGAAACATATCCGGGAACACCAAATCGGAATAATGCTCTTATTGCGTTAACCCAAAAATGTAAGGCACTAGATTCAACCCGACTGATTACCCATGTGATCAATACACAATCCTACAAGGATAACTCCTTTAAGGTGTGGGACACACTTTATGAATATTCTGATCTGATTTGCATTAACGAGTATATCGGATGGTATGATCCGTGGCAGGGCAAACCATCAGAGGTAAAATGGAACTTTGCTTATCCTGATAAACCGGTATTTATTTCTGAGTTTGGAGGAGAAGCGGTCTATGGAAATAATGCCGGACCAAGTGATGAAGCGGCTTATTGGACAGAAGGATATCAGGAACAAATTTACAAGGATCAAATAGAATTATTTAAGACTATTCCAAACTTATGCGGAATCTCTCCCTGGCTGTTATTTGATTACAAATCATTGGGAAGAATGAATCAAGTGTATCAAAAAGGATATAACAGAAAAGGATTGTTGTCTGAAAAAGGAGAAAAAAAGAAAGCCTGGTATATTATAGAACAATATTATAAAAGAAAATGAAAGTTATAAGCATAAAACAAACCCTATTGACTTTTGTCTGTTTGATAATGGTCACCTTTAATTTTTTTGGTCAAAGTACGCAGATCAATCTTTGGAACGGAAAAATTCCCGGGGCAATTCCAAATGTCAATTATAAACAAACAATAGATTCAGAAGATAACTGGACTAAGATGAGGTTTGTTACAAACCCTGTACTTGATATGTATCCCGCTCCCAAAGAAAAAGCAACTGGTACCGCAGTAATAATATGCCCGGGAGGTGCTTACTGGGGATTGGCTATTGCTCACGAGGGCGAGGAAGCAGCCAAGTGGCTTAACAATCTTGGAATTACAGCTTTTGTATTAAAATACAGACTGCCTAGTGATGCAATTATGGTCGATAAATCTATTGGACCATTACAAGATGGGCAGGAAGCCATTCGCTTGGTTAGGCGTCACGCTAAGGAATGGGGAATCGATCCTGCTAAAATAGGAATAATGGGTTTTTCTGCAGGAGGACATCTTGCTTCAACAATATCAACTCATTTTAATGAAAAGGTATATGAAACATCAGATTCTGTTAGTGCCCGTCCAGATTTTTCACTATTGATTTATCCGGTAATATCAATGGAAGAAAGTATTACAAACAAAGGATCAAAAGTGAATTTATTGGGAGATAATCCATCCTCAGAAATGGTAAAACATTTTTCGAATGAGCTGCAGGTAAATAATGAAACCCCACCAGCTTTTCTGGTTCATTCTATAGACGACAAAGCAGTTT
Organism: uncultured Flavobacterium sp.; assembly: GCF_963422545.1. Classification (NCBI taxonomy): domain Bacteria; kingdom Pseudomonadati; phylum Bacteroidota; class Flavobacteriia; order Flavobacteriales; family Flavobacteriaceae; genus Flavobacterium; species uncultured Flavobacterium sp. Next base: position 366,234 of record NZ_OY730232.1, on the reverse strand, counting down.
TGGTGCAAAACAGTATTGACTATGCACTGGCAATGGAAAAATACAATGTTCCCTGTGAACTTCATATTTATCAATCAGGAGGGCATGGCTACGGACTTGGAAAATCGAAAAACACGGAATCTACATGGCCGGAAGCTTGCCGTAAATGGCTAGAGGCAAGGGGATATATAGGCGAGAAGGAAGCACCAAAAGTGGGTTTTGGTGAACCAGCGAAACTAAATCCTGACGACAAGCCCGCATTCAACGATCCGCCGGTTGGTTTTAGAGATAAGCGTGATAATATAGCACACGGCACCATTACGACTGTTCAGTATGACTCTAAAACACTTGGTACACATCGCGAAATGATGGTTTATACTCCTCCTGGTTATTCCACTGATAAAAAGTACCCAGTGATTTATTTACTACACGGACTTAATTCCGGTAACGGTCAATGGCCGTATTGGGTTCATGCCGATTACATCGTAGATAACTTGTTGGCCGATGGTAAAATCAAGCCAATGATTATAGTTTTTCCTAATTGCAATACAAAGGTGACTGTAGAAAATCCTAAAATTGATGAACAAGAAGACCGAAAAGATGGATATAAAGGTTATGGTATATCTTTCGAGAACGATTTGCTCCAAGATATTATTCCCTTTATTGAATCTCATTATTCGGTTTACACGGATCGCAAACATCGTACACTTGCTGGGTTGTCAATGGGCGGCGGTCAATCCTTGAATATTGGACTTTCTCATATCAATACTTTCGCCTATGTTGGTGGATTTTCTTCGGCTCCAAATACCAATGAATTCGGAGGACTTTCAGATACTAAACTTTTACCCGATTTAGTAGCGGCTAAAAAGCAACTTAAAGTATTATGGCTTGCCTGTGGCAGCAAGGATGGTCTGTTCAGCGTTAGTCAGCGCGTGCATCAGCATCTTAAAGAACAAGGAGTTCCACATATATGGCACGTAGACAGCAATGCTCACGATGATACCGAGTGGGCGAATAATCTGTACCTTTTTGTTCAGCACATTTTCAAATAATGATAGTAGAGAATAAGAGAAAAAAATAAATAGAATGACAAAAGATTCTTCCAGAAGAGATTTTATTAAACTCATGTCAGTGGCTGGAATTGCTATAACCGGATTGCCAATTGCTTGTTCAAATACAAAATCGGTATTAGCAAAACCAAAAGAGGAAAACTTGGTATTCTTGTTTCAGGGTGATTCTATAACAGATGGTAACCGAGGGCGAAATGAAGACCCAAATCATATTTTGGGACATGGTTACTGTTTCTCTGTTTGCAGTAGAATTGGCGCTGATTTTCCGCAATATGGCTTTAAATTTATTAATCGGGGTATAAGTGGGAACACGATTAGCGATCTCGAAAAAAGGTGGCAGGCAGATACCTTAGATTTGAAACCAGATGTTTTAAGTTTATTAATTGGTATAAACGACGTGAACGCTTTGATAGAAGGAAAACAAGATGCACTTGATGTAAAAATGTTTGAAAGTACTTATCGTAAGCTATTAGCATCAGTACTACAGCAAAACCCAAATATTTTGATTGTATTAGGATTACCGTTCTTTTTTGCTTCGGGCTGGCGTAAAGATCAGTACGCAAAGTGGCATCCATTGACAGTAGAAAGAGCCGCTGTTATAAGAAAGATTACTGCAGATTTTAATGCGGTTTTAATTGATTATCCTAAGGTTTTTGAAGATGCACAGCAACTAGCCCCAATTGATTATTGGATTTGGGATGGCGTGCATCCAACTGTATTTGGTCATGAATTGATGGCTCGTGAGTGGATCAAACAAGTTCGTAATCGTTTGACTTTTTTAAAAGAAATGTAGCAAAAGGACTTCATCCGTTCGTTTCGCTCTGGTCGTAAAAAAAATATTAAACACATAGAAACATAGGTTTTATTTCTTTAAAGAAGATTAAAATAAATTACAAATCATTTACACATAGCTATGTGCATTAATGCAAGTGAAACGCCTCTTTTTGAACTAGAAAATCTATGTTTCTATGTGTTAAAATAATAACCCCTAACGGGTTAATTGGACTATTTTTTTAAGACCTTATTTATTATTTTTACAAATCCACCCAACACAGTAAAAGGAATTAACCAAATGAAAGTAGTCCCACAATTATTATATAAACATAAAAACGTTCGAAAAATAATGGTTGACGGGCTGTCATGTATTGTTCATAAAACAGTTGATACAATAGATGTTAATACAGACCATTTTCTTGCTTCTCACGTTTTATCTGTTGTACTTAAAGGCGAACTAAATCTGGAAACATATTATGAGGGAGAAAGCTATTTTGTAACAAAAAATCAACTAGTATTTATTCCGAAAGGAAGATATATGATTTCAGATATTATTCCGAAAAACGGTGAATTTGAAGCCGTATTTTTTTTCTTTGAAGCCGAGCTTTTAAATCAATTTTTATTAAGCATAAAAAAACAAACGGACTTATCGATACACGGTTTTAATTTAGTACTTAAATACACGGATAAAATTAGAGTGTTTACAGAAAGCATTCTGAGTTTATATACAGAATCAGCAAGTAAAGAGGTTACTAAAATTAAGCTTTTAGAACTGCTTTATCTTATATACAACTCTGAACAACAAAATGATTTTTTGCAAATACTTCATTCATTAAATAGCAGAAAAAAAAGAAATATCGAGGAGTTAATGCTGGAAAACTTTGACAAATCATTGTCAATAGAAGATTATGCATACTTAACAGGCAGAAGCGTTTCGTCTTTTAAAAGAGATTTCCAACGTCAGTTTAATACATCTCCTGGGAAATGGCTCATAAAAAAGCGACTTGAAAAAGCAGAATATCTTTTAGCTTCTACAGATCAGTCCATTCAACAGATTTCTGTTGAAGTTGGCTATGAAAATGTATCACATTTCGTAAATATTTTTGGCAGATATTATGGTTTGACCCCAAAACAATTTCTTATTCAACACAGAATAAATAAAGCAGTTTAACTTTTTGGACTAAAAACGATAGAATTGGCTTTTACTAATATTTTACTTATTTAAAGGGAATTAATTTTGCTTAAATCTTAAAATATAAAAAATGAGCAAGGAAAAAGAAAGCGTTCAATCACAAGGAAATGTAAGTGTTCAGGGTTCGATCGTTTGGCAAAAATTAATTGATTTTGGCGGCACAGAAAAATTTGTCCCTGAACTGATTGAAAAAGTCATAGTAGAAGGTAACGGTGTTGGTTCAATACGAAAAATTCATATTAAAGGCGGAGGCGAAATAGTTGAAAAGCTGACATCAATTGACTTTGATAAAATGGAAATGAGGTTTAATATTATTTCTACCCCGATGCCCGTTGAAAATTATGAGGGAATTTTTATAGTAACCAACATAGATAGCAGTAATTGTTCTGTTCTATTTGAATCTATATATGAAGTATTGCCAGAGCAAAAAGCTGAAATGAATACTGTTATTAAAAATTTTCAAACTGTTTTTCTATCAAATTTAGATAAATAAAAACGTTGTATTACTTCAATTTTGGGTAAATTTTAGTCAATAATAAATGGGATTTATAAGTTATAAATCTTGAATGAATTATTTTTAAGTATGTTGAAAAAATACGACTTAATGAAATTATTTACACTTATGGTTCAAAAGACCATAAGTGTAAATTTTAATTGTATATTTACATTCTATTTCACTATTAATTTATTAGAAAAAAAATGAGACTAAGGACAATACAAGTATTTTTACTCCTGCTTCTTTTCGTTTCTACGATGAATGCGCAAAACCAGCCTGAAGCTATAAACAATAAACTAACCTATCAAAACCCAATCTTTGGAGGAGATTATCCTGACCCGAGTTTGCTGCGAGAAGGTAAAGATTACTATATGGTGCATTCATCCTTTGATTATTATCCGGGGCTTACAATATGGCACTCACAGGATTTAATTAACTGGGAGCCTGTCACAAGTGCACTGCAAAAATATGTAGGTGATGTATGGGCTCCTGATCTTGTAAAATACAATGGCAAATATTATATTTATTTCCCTGCCAATAAAACCAATTTTGTAGTTACTGCAGATAAAATAAGCGGACCTTGGAGCGATCCTGTAGACCTGAAAATTGGCAATATCGACCCTGGACATGTCACAGATGATAAAGGCGATCGTTATCTGTATTTTAGTAATGGCGATTATATAGGTTTATCCAAAGATGGACTTAAAACAATTGGAGAAGCTAAACATGCTTACGATGGCTGGGTTATTCCTAGAGAATGGTCAATTGAATGTTTTTGTATGGAGGGACCAAAACTTTTTAAAAGAGGAGAATATTATTATTTGACAGTTGCTGAAGGAGGAACTGCGGGACCGTCTACGAGTCATATGGTGATTTCAGCACGTTCTAAAACTCCATTTGGTCCTTGGGAAAATTCGCCGTATAATCCGGTAATGAGAACTCAAAACAGTGATGAGAGATGGTGGTCAAAAGGACACAGTACCATTTTTGAGGATAACAATGGCAAATGGTGGATGATGTTTCATGGATATGAAAAAGGTTATTACAATTTGGGACGCCAGACGCTCTTACAACCTGTAGAATGGTCAAAGGACGGTTGGTATAAAGTTCCGGATAAAATACAGACAGATAAGCCTATTAGCAAGCCACAAGGTACAGCAGTTTCACGTTTTTCACAGAGTGATAACTTTTCAGGTACAGAACTTCGACCACAGTGGAAATTTTTTAATGGAGTTGATAATTCACGCTTTAAGATAACCAATAATAGTATTGTCATAAAAGGTAAAGGCAATGGAGTAGGTGGCAGTTCTCCTATGGTTTGTGTACCATCCGGTCATTCTTATATGGCCGATGTTGAAATGGACATAGAAGGTGATGCCATTGGCGGGTTGGTGCTTTTTTATGACAACAGTCATTACTCAGGTATTTTGGCAGATAAAGAAAATATCTTGGCAAACCTTAGAGGATGGCAGTTTGAGACAGAGAAAAATGTGCATAAAAGACATGTATATCTTCGACTGAAAAACATAAAAAATAATGTAGATATGTTTTATAGTCTTGATGGCAAGCAATGGATTAAAATTGAAAATTCTGCCGAAGTTTCTTCTTATAATCATAACGCTTTAAGCGGATTTCTGGGGCTTAGAATTGCACTGTGCTCTATAGGTGAAGGGAATGTTATTTTTAAAAATTTTAAGTATTCAAATCTTTAATTTAAAGTAATAAAATATTTAAGTATCTATTGAATGCTTAACGATTCTGGATTTTTTAAACGTTCCAATCCGAATCTTTGAAAATGAAATATATCGTTATTAATTGTTAGTAAATAATAATTTATTGATTCTTTTTTAACACATGAAAAAATAAATAATACCTACATTTAATATGAATTAGATCGTTATTAATTTAAGAATAGTTGTAATGGAAAAAGCTATAAAACTAAAAGTTCGAAAAGAGTTGGATAGTCAACAACAGTTGAATATAATTAAACTAAAAGGAAGTTTAATTTCTAAAGGATATACAGAAATTATACATATTCTTGATCAGGATGATGAATTTCATATCAACTCTTTTGAAACCCCGGCTGAAACCAAAATTGAAGTTCAGGAATTCATTAACGCATTTATAATTAGAGAGAATTTGACAGATACAATGTCACTTTTAGATAAATCTCATTGATGATAAAATTATACCAATAAAAAGAGGGTATCTTTTTTTGATACCCTCTTTAAAAAACTCATCTTTTTCAATATAATTAGTGTAAATAATTATAAAACAATAAGCTAGTATAAATTTGCTTTTGTTTTAAATTAATTACTAGTTACAGAATAACTATTACAAGTAAAGTTTGCCCCACTTCCGTTTGTACCATAACAGGATGAGATTTCAAATCCATATTGTATGTCTCCAACAGTAACATTACCAAACCATCCCTGGTTTTTTACCCAATTATAGATTGCTTTTGCATCTATTGTGCCGCTATTGGTTTTTGTTGTGCGTAAGAATGAATAAACATTATTAGCTCCATTGTTTCCTCGGAATACGTTCCAGGTGTGACCACCAATGCTTTGATTTGTGTATACCGGAACAGAAGCGCCGGTTGATGAATAATTGTAAGAAATTGGTTTTACATTTCCTGAACCATCTGAGTTCCCCGTGTAATTTAACCACAACATTATTTCATTGGCTTTAGTACTATCCCAAAGATCGTAAGACGATACCCAGGCACCGCCACTAGGTGTAGTTGCATTAAAGCTAGTACTAAGTGTATTGATTGTACTAAGTACTTTACCCACATATTTAGATGAATTTGGGTACGATTTAATGCCTCCCGAATTTGGATGGTTTGCCCAAACACCCCAATTACTATAATTATTTGCCCAAATGGATTGGCTTCCTGCGCCAAAACCCCATATGTTGTTGTAAACGGTATAACCTCCGTTTGACCAATTGGCATATTGATCAGATGATGACCATGCAGCTTTAACTTCTGATTCATTGTTTTGGTCACTTGTTTCACAACTCATAAACATAAGACTTAGTACTACAAATAAAATTGATTTTTTCATAAAATTTTAGTTTTAAGGGTTAATTAATTAGTTGTACTAATGTATTAATAATTACATATTTATCTTGTTAATTATTAAAAAATAGACATACTTTTCAATTATATTCATAAAAAACAGAATATAATTTATTAAAATTCAAATATATTTTTTAGTTATGGTAAAAATGACCATATGTGAAATAAAAAACTGAGAATAATACAATTTGGAATAGATAAAACAGACTTATTCTCATTATAGTAAGAATAGGTCTATTTTTTACTTATTTGTAGTGAAGATAAATTGTTTGTCAATGTGTTGTTATATAGTAATATAGCAACTTCGAGAAGAGAATTAGTTTACTTTCCTAAATTTGTAACCCATATGTTTCCTGATTTTCCAGCACCCATTTCTACGTAAGTACTACTCATCATAGCTTTGCAATGATCTTCGCTATTTTTCCAGCCTATTACAACTTCGGCAGGAGTACTGTAATTGCGAGCAATCACTTCGCCCACATATTTTCCGGTATAACCAACAGCAGCAGCTCTTTGTATAGGACTCGTCCCTTCAGGTGATATATGCGAGAAATAATTACGTGTATTCATATCAGTAGCATAATTGACAGCTGTTTTTGTCAATAATGAATTGCTTACCAATGCAGGTACGGCAGGCATATCATCGGCTCCACATTTACATCCCGTTGCTCTAAGTTTATTTATTTCAATCAAGACAGAATCAGTGACGTCTGTCTTATCAATTGGAGTATCGTTGTCACTATTACATGAGATGAATAATAATGCAGTCAAAAGAATATAAATAAAACACTTTGGAGACATAATAATAGAATTATTTATTAAGGTAAAGATATTTTTAAATGACATTCAGTCTTAAAGATAAACTTTTTAAATCTTGTTCCAGAGAGCGAATGGTGGCTTGCAATTCATTTAGCATATTTGCTCTCGAATATAAATCATCTGAGGTATAGATTCCGCCCTCATCAAAAAAAAGTTTTTCGGTTTTAGGATCTATTTTTCCATCAAAGTTGTATTGTAACCATCGATTTTTTATACTTTCCTGTAAGTCATTTTTTCCAGAATTGCTAAATTCTTTCTCATTTATAATAGCCCATATAGAGTTTGGATATGCCATGTTAGAATTGTCATTGTACCAAATGTTTTTCAGAAGGTTTCTTTGAAGTTTTAAGTTTATTTTTTTTCCTTTAGGAGAAATAGTCAGCGCTCCTAATCCGGCACTTAGTAATCCGCCGCTCACACCAATTATATTACTGGAATTATTATTTTTTATTAAAACGGTTGCTACAGTAGTCAGCGCGCCAATAGTTACAGAAGCTACAGTAAGATTTTTAGTTTTTTTATTATTGATTGCATTAACAAAATCGGCTAATTTATTTATACGTTCACCATTGCAGTCTAATTCTGAAGCCAATGCATTTATTTCTATACCAGTAAGGATTAAGCGGTCAGTAATTTTTTGTTTTAAAACTAATTTTTTTAAAGTGTCATTTTTTACTTGTAGATATTCTGCTAAATAAGCTTCAATACCAATAGCATTACTGATTAAGATGTCATGTTTGGATAAATTGGCACTTAAAATACTATCTTGTTTTGGTGTTTTATTGTTAGGAATTTCTAGTTTAGAATAATCATAATCAATGGTTGGCTGGCAATAATTGCTTGTTAAATAATCAATTTTTGTATTATTTAAAACAGATGAGCAAGAAGAAACAAAAACTGATATTACCATTGGCAGAATAAATGTTTTCAGTCGCTTCATGTTGATTTTGTTTTTAATGTTAAAAAAGATTAATTAACTTCTTACTGCCATAAGTTAGATTACATTAAATCAACTTATTTTAACTAAACGAAAATACAAATTAAAGTTCTAATTGCATTCTTTTTTTGTTAGGTTATGTCTGAAAAAGCTAATCCAACGCTTTTATTTTGAACCCAATAAACACAGGGCTTTACAAGCTTCTCTAAGAACAAGGGCATTTATAAGTGCACTCAATAATTTTTTATATTTATTCTGTAAATATTTTTTAAGAAAGGTAAAAAAAAAATACCCCAAAAGGTTTTGAACTTTTTGGGGTATGAGAAATATATAGTATTATATACTAAACTTGTTTATAGTCACTATGCCAAACAGCCTCTTCCGGACCATCACCTTTGTGTCCATCTAATTGAATCACAAAACTTTTTGCAGGGAAATATGGTGTAATATGAATGTCTAATAAAATTCTGTCCTTTTGGGTTTTGTCCTGTTCGATTTTCATTACCGTAAACTTTTCAATAAGATTAGTTGGTCCTTTAATTCCATCTAAAAACTTAATGATTTGGCTTCTTAAATCAGCTTCAGTTCTTGTGGTCCAGTTTTCGAAAGCTCTTCTGTTTAAGAAATCGAAAAGTACTTTTGTAATGTGGTCAAATACACGAACTACTGAGTAAGTTTGCAAGCCCAGGTTATCTCCGTTAAACAATGTTTTGGCAGAGAAAGCCATAATTTTGCTGTATTCGTTAACCATAGGAACTAATCCCATTTTTTCAATTTCTGAAATTTCGCTTTTCTTCAAGTCAAAACGAACACTTTCTACTTCATTCAGGCCACCAAATTTTTTACCGGCAACAACCTGAGACATTAAAGTTTTGTATATTTTACCAGCTAATGATGTAGATGGTGGTACATATAGGTTGTCTTCTTCTCCAACTTCATCATATTTACTTCTTCCCAGTAAATAGTTACAAGTCATGATTGTATTTGATTTATATACATCTCCACCTGTATGATTGGCATTGAAGAAAATGTCTATAACATCATCTGGTGTTTCAAGATCTTGAAAATCAGTTAATAGTACCGTTTTGTTTTCATGTGCTATCTTAGACCATTTGTCTAAAACTGCGTTTGATCCTAAATATCCCGGTACTGAAAGAATAGAGTAGTTTTTTCTTAAATCTAATCTGTCAAAATTTTGCTTTAACTCATTTGAAACATAGTCAATAAACAAAGTATTGTCTAAGTCTTTTAATTGTGATATATCAGCATTGACGATCGTTACGTTTTTGATTTTATCGCTTTCAGCATTTTTATAGAATAAAGCAACACTTCTATAAGATGTTTCTAACTCTCTTGAAACGTTTAAGGCATATTTTAAGTTCTTATTTAAAGTTGAATCGGCAGATGTCGCTTTTGCGTTAGCCACTTCAATCATAGATTCAACAGAATTATTGCCTTTTAATAAATCCAGCCATAAATCCAGTCTGTTAGTAAGAGTTGTTCTCTCGCTTTCCCATTGAGCATCATTAAGAAAAATGTTTTTTCTGGCTTTTCTGGTAGGATTTAAGTTTGACAATCCGTCAATTACGTTTTCTAAAAAGGCAAAACCGCCGTATTCATTTAATAAATTTATTTTGCTACCTTGTTCTTGAACCAATTGCTCCGTTGAAGAACCGTGACTTTTTTGTTCTTTGGTTTGAGTTGCCATATTTATTGTTTATTGATGTTAATTTCGTTCTTAGCGTTTTCAAGTAATTCTATTATAGCCTCTTTAACAGCAGGATCCTGAATGGCTTTTATTAAACCTCTGTTACTTGAAAGTTGACGTACAATTTTATAAGCCTGTTCTTTTTCTGTATTTAATTTGTTTAAAAAAGGGCTATTTTCTTTAATTGATTTTGCGCCAAAGTCGCCTAAGTTTTGAAACACCATTGATTCATTTAATTCCGAACCTTCTTCAGTCGAAAATTCAAAATCTACACTAGGTTTGTACTTTTCAAAAACAGCTTCTACCGTCTGTAAATCGTACACTGCTTCAGGTCCGACTGGTTGTTCATTTGTAAGTTTTTGAATTAGTAAAGTTCTGTTTGAAGGAATTTCTAAAATCGATTCACTGGCGTCAACTTTTACTTCATTGCCACCAATACCATAATTGAACATGCTCATAATTTTATAGGATTATTAGTTAATTTTGTAAAACTAGTAAAAAAAAACTTTAAAATAATATTGATTTGTAAGTATTTTATTTTGATTTTTGTCGTATCCTGCAGGATGTTTTTAAATGTTTATAATTTTACTATAATTCAATCAAATTTGCCCTAAATAATGAAATATCTGAAATATCCCGTTAATTTTAAGTCACTGTTAAAAGGCTCTCAGGAGAATTTTTGTAAGATTGAAGAATCGATTGCCTATAACATTATGATGATAATTACAACCTCTTTTGGAGAGATACCGGAGACACCAAATTATGGAACTATTATTTGGGATTTGGAATTTAACCAACATATTAAAAAGAGAGACTGGGAAGATTTAGTAAGAAAATCATTGCAGGAGTCTATTGCTAAATTTGAGAAAAGATTAGTGCTAAGTGAAATTACTATTTCTTTAGATGAAATTGATGATAAAGAATTATCCTCTAGTATTAGAAGAAAAGCCAATATAATCGTAAAAGGTTCGATTATAGAAAGTCAAATCCCATTTAATTTTCATACTAAACTAAATATAAGCCCAATTTCTCAATAATAGAAAATATGAAAGACGTTAAGTTTATTGAAATAAAGAGCAGAATACAAAAAAAGTGCTTAGAAATCTGGGGGATTGAAGATATCAATATGGCAGATCCTTTAGTGATGATGTTATTGGATGTTTTCGTGCATGAACTTTATTATTTATATCATGAAGGAGTAGAATCTGATAATAAAATCATTGAGCGTATAGCCCAGGAAATTGTGCCCAGTCAATGGAATTTGCCTATGCCTGCGCATGCATTAGCCAGTACGGTTGTTACAAATGGTATTGTAATCTTAAATGATAATACTGAATTTGTGGTAAAATCCAGTATGGCTTCCAGTGTCGATTATGACATTTATTTTACTCCTTTTACTACTGAAAATATTGTTGAAGGCGAGATTAGTTTTCAATTGTATGACTCGTTTTTGATTGATTCTTTAAAAAATGTAAAACATCTGCCTTTACAGCATAAGGTCTCAGATAATCGCATTTGGGTTGGGTTGGATGTTTCAAAAGAAAATCTGGAAAAGCTTAATTCGTTGAAGTTTACCTTTATAACTGAAAATTCAGCACTAGATGCTTTTTTGAAATTTGTTACCGTAAAAGATTCTTTAGGGAATGTGCTTGAAATTGAAAATGAAACCTATGATGACGTTCAGGACAACAAGCATTATACAGAAACTGTAAAAGCATTCTATAAAAACTTTATTTACAAACTAAAAATAAACTCCGAAAATGTCGTATACGAATCGTTGTTAGACAAATTCAAAATTGAAAAAGAAGAGTTAAAATCCGCTAAGAAAAATACCGGGCTAATTTGGTTAGAATTTGTATTTCCCGAAATTTTTTCGAAAAAAGAGCTGGATAAGATTCAAATAAAAATAAACACTTTTCCAATTGTCAACAGAAAACTAAATAATAGAGTGCACAACGCTCAGGTAGAAGGGCGTCTTTTTGCAATGAAAGCAGAAAGAAACACTCATTTTCTGGATGTGATGAAGATTTTTAACGAAAAAAACGTTGAATTTATCAATGGAATCAAACAGCCTAATTCTATTACCTCAAATACATTTACGATTTTTTATGGCGGATTAGAAAATTATGACTCGCGAACAGCCAAATTTTTTCTTAAAAAGTTAGCCCGTGCATTGAGAGAAGATATTGGTTCTTTTTCAAACATTAATGCAGATTATATTGATGCTACGATGACGAGAATTAATGAAGAAATTAATTCGATTGAAAGTAAAATCAACAGCAGTTACAGTAAGGTTAATGAGGAGGAAGTATATGCTTTGATTCACGAAACGGATAAATCTAAAATTCTTTATTGCTCCTACTGGACTTCAAATGGGGAGGCTGCTAACAATTTAAGAAAGGGCACTATTTTAAAACAGACCGCTTTATCTGAATTAGCGCAGGATTCTACCGTTTTTGAAACCAGTTCAATTGGTGGAATCTACAGAAATAACAAGGTAGAAAAACTAATCAATCTTAGATATGGCTTTCTGTCAAAAGAGCGATTAGTAACAAAACAGGACATAAAATCGGCAGTACACTATCATTTAAGAAATATCACAAAGGAAGTATTCATTACAGACGGAGTGGGGATTAGCAACCAAAGGAAACAAGGGCTGTATAGAACCATCGACGTAGAAGTTATTTTGCAGGACAAATATGCTTTACAGATAGAAAATAAGCAGAAAATTGGGGTATTTTTAAAAGAGACCTTAGAAAAGCAATCCGTTATGAACATTCCGTTTCAAATTACAATCAACTAAACTTATGAATGAATTAGATTATAGCCCAAGCTTATTATCTGCAATTAAATCTGCTAAATCATTAGCAATTCAGGATGGACACAGTACTTATGGTGTGGCTCACTTAGCTTACGCATTGTTATTTGAACCAACCGGATTAGTAGAAATTTTAAGAACATTATCAAAAGATATAGAATATATAAAAGAATGGTTTGATGTGCGTAAGGAAGTTTATACTTCTACTCAAAACAATGACAATAATATCACAGCTGATACTGAAGTAGAACATGTTTTTACTGAATCTAATTTTAACAAAATTAGACTAGGATCAGATTCTATTGATGCATTCTGTGTTTTTATAGCCATTATTAAACCCGGATTAGTTTATAGTGACAAACAAATTGATGGGTTAAACTTAAGTGATAAGGAACTTCTGAAACATTTTGGACTCCGTAACAATCAGAAGAGTTTTAGCCTTGCAGATAATAATGGCGAAGAAGAAACGATCAATATTAACTATTGTGATACCTTATACAAAAAGGACATTATTGAAGAAGGCAGTGGTGTTATTGGCAGAAATAAAGAAGTAAGACTGATACTTGAAAATATTGAACGATATGAAAATCATGGGATCTTATTAATTGGAGAATCCGGAGTTGGAAAAACAAGTATTATAAAAAACTTAATTTACTCTCTGCACGAAACCGACCCTAATTTTTTTGAAGAAACACTGGTTTTGTCTTTAAATGTTTCTAAACTCGTTGCAAATTGCAGCAGTGAAAATGAGATTTCGAAAAAGCTGATTGAAATTTTTGAAAAATTAGCCAAAAGCTCAAAAAGTATCCTTTTTATTGATGATATACAAGTATTGTTGAACTCATCAAACTCAAAATCAAATGCTGTAATCAACATTATAAATACACAATTGACTCAGGGCAGCATTAATATTATTGCTTCAATTGATTCAGATTCTTATCGAAAATCAATTGAAGGAACTACCATAAATGGAAAATTTGAAAATATTTTCATTGAAGAATTAGATTACTCGTTATTGGTTGAATGTTTGAATATTTACAAAAACAAACTGGAAAAACATTATAAAATTGGGATTAATGATGAAGTGATACAAGAAGCCATTCATTTATCCAAAAGGTTTTACAAAGAGAAGAAATTACCTTATGGAGCGATTGATTTATTAGATCGTACAGCTTCCTCAGTAGTTGTTTCTAATGCAAATTCATTAGTAGAGATTGTAAAAATAAAAGAGCAGATAAAAGAGTCAGATCCTAAAGATGAATCAAGGATGAGTTTGCTTAAAAAAGAGATCTACAACCGAATAAGCTGTATTGTAACCAGTAAAGTTAATGTTGCCGAAAATTTAAAAAGCCCCAAAAATGAAGTGGTAACTTTTGAAGATATAGAGAAACTATCGGTTGATATTGAAACTATCGCCAAAGAAAAAATTGCTGTCGTAACAAAATCTGAGATTTTGGCAGTTGTTTCTAATGCGACCGGAATACCATTAGGAAAAATTAGTGCCGGAGAAAAAGAGAAGCTTTTGACTATTGAAGACAAACTGCAGGAAAGAGTAAAAGGGCAGGCACATGCTATAAAAACGCTTTCGGAAGCTATTATTGAATCCCGAAGTGGTTTGAGTAATCCGAAACAGCCTATTGGATCTTTCTTTTTCTTAGGACCAACAGGAACCGGAAAGACCGAATTAACAAAAACACTTGCTGAACTGCTGTTTGATGACGAAAATGCCATGATCCGATTTGACATGTCAGAATTTAAAGAAGAGCATTCTGCAGCTTTATTATATGGTGCGCCTCCGGGATATGTGGGTTACGAAGAAGGAGGGATGTTGGTCAATAAAATTAGACAAAAACCGTATTCAGTTGTACTTTTTGATGAGATTGAAAAAGCACACAGTTCTGTTTATGACGTGTTTTTGCAAATTATGGACGAAGGAAAGGTTCATGATAAATTAGGAAGGGAAGGAGACTTTTCGAATGCAATCATCATTTTTACCTCAAACATAGGTAGTCAGTGGATTCAGGAACAAATAGAAAATGGTCATTTGCCTACTTCCAATCAATTGATAGAGATTATGAGCCAGCATTTCAGACCTGAGTTTTTAGGACGTTTGACTGAAGTGGTTCCATTTGCTCCGATCAATATAGAAATTGCCAAAGCTATTTTCAGATTACATCTTAGCCGTCTGCAAGAACAATTAAAAACGATCAAAAATATTTCATTTGATATATCCGAGAGTGCTTTAGAATACCTTACTAATAAAGGGTTTTCGAAAAAGTACGGAGCCAGACCAATTGCCGGAATCGTAAGAACATACCTGAAGAAAACCATTTCAAAATTAATTATATCAGAGGCCATTCTTGAGAATGAAAGTATTGTTTTAGATATAAAAGAGGATGAGTTTATTTGGGAAAAAAAATAAGCTATGGAACAAGATATTTCGGTTTTAAAGCAACAGCTTAATTTTAATTTAAGAGGTGAAATTCTTTTTTATGAATTGCAGAATATTCTAAAAGATGACACCGAAGTATTTGTGAGACACAAAGGTCTTTCAAAAAGGAATAATTCGAGAGATGCTATTGATATTTCTTCGATGCTGTATCAGGAGGATTCAAAATTTACCAAAGAAGCACTTCTGCTACATTTGGCGAAGAATAGCATTTATCATAATTTACCTGAATTGCTATTTCATCCGTTATCGGTTAGTAATTCAACAATGTCTAACAAAGAGATTGTAGCAGCTGTCAAAGAAAACAAGAAAACAGAAAAGAATGCTCTTGATTTCTTTATGCCCTTTGATAATGAAATTTTTTCTGCAAGTTCGAATTATGCGATAAGAAGCCTTCATTTATTTAATGATAAGATTGATCTGTTTCTACATATAGTAGATGAATTAATAGCAATAGACTTTGATTTGTCACAGGCGCAGAAAAAGAATTTGTTCATTTATTTATGTGAGGCTGATCGACTAAAAGAAAATCTTCCGGAGCTGGAAAAAGTTTTAGAAATGCTGTTGGGTGATGTAGTAAAACTAAAATATAAAAAGCATGTATTTACAGAATCTCCTTTTTTAAAACTGAGCGAGGGAATGTTAGGTTTTAATTTAGGACTCTGCGGAGCTGTAGAAAGTGAGGTTGATGATGTTGAGGTAACACTATACTTTGAGGGCAATATTGACTATCCTATTTTAGAACGGAAGATGGCCCTTACCCGAAAAGTACTGGAATATTTTATTATTAGTAATCGAAAAGTTGATATCGTTTTTTTTAATAACTACCAATTAGGAATAAAATTAAATGAAAACTATTTAGGCATAAATACCATTTTATAATTTTTTAAAGCATCATAATAATACGATAATACGACTTCAGTTATGAATACAATACTGCCCTTTTTTTTAAAATACCTGTTAGCCCCTTTCTTAGTACTTATTATTACTCTTATCATGAGTCAATTTTCAAGTATAAAAATCAAAACAAAATCTGCCATTATATTTGTTTTATGTTTCTCGCTTATAGCATCTTTACCTTGCTTATTTGCTTTTTTTAATAATGAGTTTATTTGGTTTGGCTTATTGTTTTCAATTGTTTACTATTTAACCCTGGGCGTTGGATTATTGTATTTCATGAATACAGCTCTATTTCAAAAGATAGAAATACAAAATAGTGCTCCTGCAAAATTCTTTCTTTTTTTAATTGTAGCAATTCTTGCTTCCTGGATCTACTATCTCGTGTTTAATTATATTGCCATATCAAGTTATGCACATATAAGTATGCTTAACATTCTTTGGTTGTTTGCACCAATCTTTTTTCAGGAATCAAAGAAAAAATATTTACAAATTCCTGAACCGTTTTATGAATACTGGAGAGTTGGTAAAGAACGCAAGGATATTGAGTATTGGGATAATATTGATAAGTTTCGTTTAATGCAGGTATCCATACATATCAGGAAAAAAGTCGATGCCCAATTCTTTTCAAAATTTGATGTAAAAATTGCTCAGGATGTCAATTTGGGGAATTGGTTTGATAAGTTTATTGAAGATCAAAATTACAGATTTCCAAATGATGCTATTGAATCCAGTGCTGAGAATGAAGACACAGGCTGGACTTTTTATACGGCAAAATATTTTAGTTTCCCCTTGTTTATCAGAAATCTAAGCCCTTATCAGACCATCTCTGAAAGTAAACTGAAAAATAAACAAACCATTTTTGCTAAAAGAGTTGCTTTGAATAGGCAGCAAAATGAAACAGAAGAATAATGAAGATTAATATTTTTTCTTTTAAAAATCCTTAGTGATTTTAAAAGACAGGGATAAAAAAATAAATGAATACCACCATAAAAACAACTTTGCATTATGAAATCAAACATACATTTACCAATTAACTGGACAGATGGTGTAAAACTAACTAAGGACCATTTTTTAAATAATTATTTCAACTTTATAACTATTGTTAGTGATTATAATAAAGTTCAGTTAAACAATTTCAACTATGGCTGTATTCAGTCAGCAATTGAAAAATCAATAGATATTGACATAAAAATTGAAGGCGGACAATTAATTGCCTATTTGAAAAAATGTGAATTAATTGCTAAAAACGGATATGTTATTTCCTTTAATCAGGATATTTATGGTACAAAACTTCCCGAAGCAAGCATTAATGCAAATGATTTAGACCGAAATTCTTTTGAGCATTATTATGTTGTCGTTTCTATTAATCCTTACGATTTAATTCCTGTTGGTATTCCGGATCCGGAGATTATTCCGTTACATCATCCGCATGTACTTCCCGAGATAAAACTACATATTATCAGTAAAAAAGAAGTAAATGATAATTTTTTATCGGGCTACTTTTTAATTGTCAAAAAAATAACATTCCAAAACGGAACTTTCATCGAAGACAGTAGATATATTGCTCCCGTGGTAAAAACGAAAAACAATGAAACTCTAAATCAATTCATTACAAAAGTCAATACCGAATTATATCTGTTAAATGATTTTTCAATCAGGATTCATAAAAAAAATGTGCAAAGCTCCGCACATAATAGGTTGGTGGCGAACACTTTTAGTTTGTGTACTAAAATAATTGATTATTATGCAGAGCACTGTTTTTATCTTAAAAATATTGCTTCGGAAGAATCTCCGGTCTATATGTTTGACAAAATAATTGTTTTGGCAAATCACCTCATTTCGACATTAACATTGATGGATGATAAAGAAAAAGAAGTCCTGCTGCAATATTACTACGAGTGGATTGATGTGAAACCATCCGAATTATTAAGTGTGTTGTTCGAAGCAAAAAGTGTCGTTTACGATCACAATGATATTGCGCAAACGCTCGAAAAACTAAATCATTTTCTGGGAATTTTAAAACGCTTATGGCAAAAATTAAGTGAATTAGAATACATCGGAATCAGAAAAGAAAACATTGTCATTAGTGAAGAAACCAAAGTGGCAGCACCAAAAAGCAATACGTGGTCAATACTAGATTAAATATAGAACTATGAAACCACTTAATTCCCCTAAAATATCAGCTAAAAAACGTTCGTTTTTTATTATGTTTTCTATCACATTCGCTTTCATTTTTGGTTGTCTGTATATTACACTGGTAACTGCAAATAAAGGTGTTGCTGAGTTAGAACAAAAGCATAAGTACTACAATGATATTGCGGTAAAACAAGGCGAAATGAATTTACTCTTAAACGAAATCTTAATAGAGATCAATGATTTAAGATTTAAAGACAGAACCTTAAATGAACGTAAATACTTGCAGTCTCTGATTAATGAAAAAAGATTTTCAATCAATAATGAGATTCAGAAATCAAAAACTAATTTGAGAAACTCTTTTGGTTTATATGAAGAGTTTTTAATTGAGCTTCAGCGCATACAGACCAAAATTGATGTTTTAAAAGAGGCAGAAACCAGTTACGACATTAATAAAACACAGCTTAAAAAGTGTATTGAAAAGCACAATCTCGAAAATAAAAAATAAAATCTCGTAATCATGAAGAAGGCAATAGAATTTGATGAAACATATTGGAAGAAAGTAAAGTTCAATTTGTTATTTATCATAAGCGCTTGTGTTGTATTTATTGTTGTAACCAAATTTTTATTAAAAACACCCAATTTTAATAATACAGACATGCTTAACAGAATCAATGATTATGAAAAAATGCAGCAGATTAAAATAGATTATTCTGATAAATCTAAGCTGGTTTTTAAGACCATTGATACCATAAAGTACGATATTAATCAGGTACAGCGAATAGATGAGGTAAAAAGAAATATATCAGAGTATAAACAATTGTATAAGGATAACGAATTTCATTCGTCGTATAATTTTTGCTTAATTGGCGGGAACTTATTGAATGCTTTTTTAGAGATAAACCTTGAAGAAAGTACCGTTAAGAAGAACGATACTCTTGTACAAACCAGTCTTAACGAATGTAAAGCAAATTTTAAAAATGAACATTAAAAATAAAACAGTAGTTATCCTTTTGTTTGGCGTTGCGGTAATTTTACTTATAGTGGCATTACTATTTCCGTACAATAAAAGATTGAGTAATCTTGATTTTTCGATAGTAGATGATAACGATAACCATCAATACGAATTAAAGGAAAAATTATCTTTTAAAATAAACGACAGTACTTTAATAGCAGATAAAAAAGCGGTTTGGTACTTTGGTAACGGAGATTCAATAGTTAGTAAAGGAAGTGTTGATTATACTTATGATAGAGCGGGTAAATACCTGGTAACGCTCAAAATTGATGATAAATTTGATTTTTCAAAACAAATCAATATTGTCAATGGCCGCAGATTGACCGCAAAAGATTCTATCCCAAAAATATTTTGTTCGGAGTTTGGGTATGTAGGCGAGGAGATTGTATTTACAGGATACTCACCTAGTTCAAACAATTGGTATTGGGAGTTTGGTGAATCGGGAACTATCGATTCTTATGAAAAACAGGCGATCTATGTTTTTACCAAACCGGGCATTTATACCGTAAAATTAGAAACTGATAAAACAAAATATCCAATAACAAGAGAAATAGAAATTCTTCAGTTGTATGAACCCTTCAAAGAACCAGAAGTTGTCGATTCTGCCGGTATTGTTATAAATGATATTAAAAAACGATTGCAGATCATTGCCAATCTTGGAGCAAGAGACACCCGAACTTATAAAGAGCAGGTTAATTATTTAAAAAATAAATACATATGTAATGATTTATCTGATGTGGTAGTGGTAGTTAATGAAGAAAAATACAACGATTTTTTAAGTTATTGTCAGGGACTTCACTACCTAGATGGAAATTCTACTATTATTCAAGAAGTAAAACTAGATACTATTAAATGCTTCAAACAAATAAATATTACCCAAAAAACAAAAAAACAAAGTAATTGATGAAAAGCAGCATTTTACTCAGGTATACCTTTTTGATGTTCTTATTGTTTACAAGTGCTGTTTTTTCGCAGGTTAAAAACAGTACAAGCGTAATCATAAAAACAGATAAAACGGTTAATACTTATGACAACGAAAAGCAGAAGGAAGATGAAAAATCAGAGCTTAAAATAGTTTTTTCAGATAGAGCAGATAACAATATTTATGAGGAACCTTATGGAGCAAAAGTAAAAAACAAAGTAAATATTTTGTCTCCAATGTACGTGATCAATGAAGATAAAAATTATTATGAAGTTGTAGTTGCCGATAAAAAACTGATTGGCAAACCCAAAGGAACATTTTCTGTTTTGCGAAGTAAAAAAAATCATTTTTCTAATGCAAAAGAGGTTCAGTATCTGGGCTGGATTAAGAAAGAAAATGTGATTGAATACAGCAGAGCAAGACAAAATCAGGTTAATCTAAAATATGTAAAATATTTTGTAGCCAGTAATACCTTAGAAAATCTGTTCACCAGTACTAACAATGTCAAAAAGAAATCACTTTTATTAAAGAATGATCCCAACCTTGAATCTGTATCGAAGAAAAATATTAAACTCAATGATTTTGTGTATGTCTATAAGATAAACAAAACCACTAATGCAGCCTTTGTATCCAATTTTGACGATGTTATGCCAAAGGACACAACCAATCTTAAATATGGCTGGATTCCTTTGCAATATCTGAATCCTATAGAAGATAATATGGTTGTAAAACTGGATGCGGCTGATACACTTAAGTTTTCTTCGGGTAAAATTAATTTTCGTGCCAGTGAATTATACAAGAATACTTTTTTTGTCAATGAAAATCAGTCAAGTTTACCAATCAAGTTCGATAATGTCAGTAAGATTTCATTGCCCATAAACATCTGGAATCATGACAAAAACAAAATCACAAATTTAAGAGGTGATGATATTTCAATCAAGACGATTGAACAAATTGCTTTGGAAAGTAAGACAATTAACTTTTTTTATGTCTTTGAGAACAACAATAATACAAAGTCTTATTTGAAGAAAACACTTTCGGCATTACAAAACCTTAAGCTAACCACGAGTAGTGATTTGTATGCAAATTATAATTTTACCTATTCGTTTATTGCAAAAGGAAAGCCTAAAAGTTATTATCTTATAAAATCTAAATCCTTTTCGAAATGGTTTGATTTAATTGAAAAAAGTATCAAAACGCCACAGGAAATTTCGAAAGAAAATACTTTGCTGAGCAACAACATAGACATTAGTCAGTTTTTGAGTTCTGAAACAAACTTCGAAAACAACTTTTTTATTCTGACCGGTTTAGACGGATCTATAAATTCGGTATTGCCGGACAGTTTTAGCATATTAGCGAAAAACAATGTTAAATTATTATTCATTCTTTTTGGAAATGAAAATAATTCTGATAATCAGGATTTTATTCTGCAAAGTAAATTGCATTTAAGTGATGCCAGTAGCGCAAATAAAAAGAACATTCAAAATTATTATGTAGATCCAAAACTGATTGCAAAAAACGATGAGTTTACTTATAATGGCGAAGTAGATAATGAATATATCTACAATGCTCCTTTAAAAAGTAACTTTAACGGTGGAATTATATTTCCTAAATTAAATAGCGAACTTACTCCTGAGACTATAAATAAAGCGATTGACAGCGTTGTTAGTAAAACGATAAAAACAAATAATGCACTTTTAAAATCACTGACACAATATAAAAATGAGTTTAGTTTTTTGAGAAGCCAACCAAGCGAAACCATTCATAATCTTATCGAGAACTCTTCTCAAAAAGACAGCGTAAACGCAGAAATTCCAAAGAACTATAAAAGTGAAACATTTGTAATTAATGCAAAAGATACGCTGAGCAGCAGTTTAGAGGATAAGGTAAATATTTTACTGACTGAGGGTGAAATTAAGCAGCTTATTGAAAATTATCGCGAGTTAATCAGCAAAGAGTATACAAGCGATAATATTGACAAAGTCGAGATTTTGAATTTTAAAGACAGATGTAAAACATTCGCCAGAAAAATTAAAGAAACAGAACCACTAAGAGCCAGAAGCTCTTTGGCCGATTTAATGTATTATAAGACCAGAGTATTTGTAAATAGTTCGGAATTACACGAAATAAGGATTAAAGATATTAGAAAGTTTAAGAAAAAGAAAGATGAATTCAAGGCACTTTTTATGGGCTTAAATGCTAAAGTTGAGGTTTTAGAAAAAATGCAGCGTAACAATGCTTTTGAGGTTTTTGATGATGAATCTCAGACCAAATATTATTATATATCAAAAAAATTGCTATTATAAAATAACCATTATGGAGATTATCAAAACATTAGAGACGGCAAAACCTTTGCATGAAATAATTTTAGAATTGTTTTACTTTGAAAGTAAGGGAAAACCTTGTGAGCTCACAAAAAAAGAAATTTTATGGCGACTAAAAGATCCCAGTATTACTGAGTACCAAATAGAAGAAGTGCTGAACTGGATGGTACATCATAAAAAACTAAATGAGACTTTGGGGCTTTATAGTTTGGACCGATTTGAACTGATTGATTTAGAGGAAAGATTTAAAAACGAAAGATTGCACAACGAAAAAAAACAAGAGCCTATTTTTTTTACTAATTATAGTACGATAAACAATATTCATAGCGCCGCGAGACCGAAACCAATAGAGATAATTGTTCAGTACATTTTGCCAACGTTTTTATTGTCATATATCGTATTTATCTTTTTTTTGGTAAACAAACTGAACAGCAGCTTTGAAATCAATAATAATAAAATTGAAGATGTAAGCGAGTTAACACTTAAAGAACCAAAAACGGGAGTTATCAGGAAAAAAGCAGCCTTATCTGATAAGGAAGTAAAAAGACTGTTTTCTAATCAGCATCAAAATATTTTATATCTAAACAAGACTATCGACTCTTTACAGAAACAGGTAAACAAAATAAACGAAATCCATACGAATGCGACTTTGGATATTAAAACTCAGATAAATTCTTTGCAACCCCAAGTAAATACTATCATCTTACATATTACAATTGTGCTTTTAGGGTTTATTTTATTATTTTTCATGAAAAATATTATTAATTAAATTATTTTGTTTTGTTTTTATTTGTATATTCGTACATAGTTGATTGCGAATCCTCCTCACCTTCCTACAAGAAGCAAATCAAAAAAGTACATTAGTACAAAAAGAGGTATTCTAAAATCATATAGAATACCTCTTTTTTTGTTTATACTAGTCAGACAAAATGAAGAGGATTCTAAAAAAAACAATTTTTAACAACTTAATTATTTTATTATGGCATTTAAATCAATTTTAGAATTCGAAGGAAACGAGTACCAAGTGTTATTTTCAAAAGTCGAAATGTTAAGACATACTGACGGTAAAGGAGCTGTTTCTTCTGAAATTAAAGGAGGGAGATTAAACCTTAGATTAAAATCTACTGACAATACTACTGTTATTGAGCAGGCAGTAAACAGTCAGCACAAACCGGTAAGCGGAAAAGTAAAATTTTTCAAAGCTGACTCTGAGCAAGTAATGAAAGAACTTTCTTTTGACAACGCTTTTATTGTATTCTTCAGTGAGCAATTAGATGCTTTGGCCGAAACTCCAATGACAACTGAGATTACTTTCTCTGCTGAAAAAATTACATTAGGTAATGCAACATTAGACAATAATTGGGCTAAAATTTAATTTTTTCCCTATTGACAAACAAGAAGCGGTAACGTTCCGCTTCTTGTTTTTTTATTTTACATTTCTTCAAAAACATTGAATAGTATCGTTTCTATTTTCAGAATATGATATTTTTTTAGCTTAAAATCGAATTTGGCATAAGGAACTTTTGGAAGAAGAACTTTAGACTATAATCTATTTAAGTTAAAATTTAAAAAAGAATTAAACTTAAAAGTATATATATTATGGTCATTCCTAAAATAATCTTTGGTATAGACGGCAAAGAAATTTCTCATTTTACCAAAATCGATTTAAAACAAACCATCAATACTCATCACGAGTTTAAAATCAGTATTCCACACTCTGTTATAGAAAGACCCAGAGCATATACAATGGAAAGCGCACAAGAATCTCTTGGAAAAGTGCTGCATATTAGACTGGATGCTAATAATAATTTCTTAGGAATTATAACAAACGTACGATACCAACAAGAATTAGGACATGTAGGCAGTCAAATTGTTATTTCCGGATATTCTAAAACTATTTTATTGGAAACAGGTCCAAAATTAAACTCTTGGGAAGATTTTAATTTAAAAGATATGGCGCATGATGTAATACAAACTGCAGCTGGTGAACAATTGCAATATGAAATTGATCCTGAATTTACTTCAAAAATAGAATACCAAACGCAATATCTGGAATCGGATTTTAGATATATTCAGCGATTGGCAAAACAATATAATGAATGGCTATTTTATGATGGTGAAAAATTATTTATAGGAAAACCAAAACAAGAAAGTAGTCCGATTAAATTAATTTATAACAAAGATTTATTTAATTTAAGTATATCAGTAGAAGCAAAACCAAACCAGTATAGTGGTTATACTTATAACGAAAACAGTGATCAACTATATCAGGCTCAAACAGATGACAGTGTTGTGGAAGGATTGCCAAAATTAGGTAAAGATGCTTTTGAAGCTTCAAGAAAATTATATCAAACATCCTCATATGAATATGGTCAATTTAGCACAGGAGATGACATATATTTTGAAACTATCTTAAAAAGGAAACAAGAAAGTGCAGCTGCAGATGGTAATTATATCTTAGCAACAAGTAGCAATCCAAAACTACGAATCGGCTCCATTATTAACATAGAAGCACAGCAAATATTAGATAGATCTGATGTTCTTCAAAAGGGATTAGACACCACAAAAACTCATTATGATTCTAATGAAATAGGTACTTATATCATTACCGAAATCACACATAAAGCCACTGAAATTGGTGAGTATGAAAATAGTTTTAAAGCACTTCCGGCTAAAATAAAAAAACTTCCAGAACCTGAAGTAAGCATGCCCGTAGCGCAAGAACAAAGAGCTGTCGTGTTGGCGAATGATGACCCTAGCGGAAACGGAAGGATCCGTGTAGAATTACTATGGCAGAAAAAACAAAAATCCCGTACACCATGGTTGTATGTATTAACCCCTAATGCAGGAACAAGTGATGTTGTAAATAAAAACCGTGGATGGGTTACAATACCAGAAGTAGGAGATCATGTGATGGTTAGTTTTCGCTACAATGACCCAAATAGACCTTATGTGATAGGAAGTATTTTCAACGGAAAAACAGGAGAAGGAGGTAAATTAGACAATCATATCAAAAGCTTTTTTACACGTAGCGGTTGTACCATCACTTTTGATGATAAACAAAAAAGCATCCTAATTAAAGATCCATCAGACAATAGTATTTATATGGATGGTGAAGGAAATATTACCGTGAATGCTCCTAAGAATATGACTATAAATGTTGGAGATAATCTCGATATTACTGTTGGTAAAAACATGACCGTAGCAGTAGGAGGCAACAAAAAAACAACCATTGATGGTAATAATAACTTAAAAGTTGGAAAAGACAGTACAGTAGACATAACACAATTATATAAACTTATTACTCATATGTATGAGCAAAAAGTATCAGGAGATAAAACCGTAAAAATAAATGGTAATCTAAACAAAACTACGGCTACAACAACCCACAAAGCCATAGGCGGAGATATTTTGATAAAAAGTTCAGGAATTTCAAAAGTATTAGGAGCTGTAGATGCTAAAGTGAATAAGGGATAAAATAGTGATATGCAATATGAGTACATGCCAAAACGAAGAAAAATGGATTGTACTCTTTTCTATTCAAACCCCAAGATTAACAATCGCAGCAATATCGCTAAATAGCAGCATTACAAAAATGGATACAATTAAAAAAGAAAATGAAAAACGAAAAAAATTTTCAGAACATTTACTAATTGCAATTTTTATTGCAATAGGTGTTGCTCTGTTTGGTGCTGTATTTGTACTTGCTGCATTCAAGGATTTGTATGCCGAATATGTCGCTTTATTCGTTTTTGGGAGTCTATTTTTAGGAAGCATTATTTTTTATTTCTTTTATATATATTTCAGATCCATACAAAAACTAAAATGGCTTTTTGGTGGTATTGCTGTTTTTGGATCTATCATTGTTATAGCAAATTGTGATCTTGATATTCATTTGAGAAATTTATTTAATAACACATCATTACCACAGGAATATAATGAATATCAAGATTTAGAAGGTCAAACTGTTTTACAGTTTAAGAACAAAGAAATGAGGTCTTTATTTGATGGTTGTGATGATCCTTTGAAACAATATATGACTGTAAGAAATAATTTAATAGTGGAGGCTTCTGATTGCATGCTAGCTAATAGTGAACGAATATTAGGAAAAATATATTATAAATTGGATAGTCTCGGTAATATTATAGATAAATATAAACCATCTGAAAGTAAGGAGATTATTTTTGAAGGTTATCTGATTAATGTTGATGAAAACTATTATAGAACATGGGCTTTAGATGGGGACACCTTGAAACGAAAAATTGAAATACACAATGAAAATTTTAGTTTAGATACAATAAAACAAACTGATTTTGTTAAAAATATATCGGAAAAAGCAAATTTTTTATTTTCAACTGATTGTTATAAAACAACAAACACATCTCTTAAAAAATTCCGGAAAATAATATTTTGGGAGAAAAATAAATGGAATGCATTTTATGATGATAGAAAAATTTATCAAATTATTGAAAGTAAAGGTACAGTAAGTAATCATTTCTTTGCAAATGATCCGGCAGAAGCAAATATATTGAGGACACATTATATCGAAAATATTCAGTACAAATATTTTCAAAAAACAAAGTTGAAACGCTATGATTCTGGAGGAGAGTTTTGGGATGGTTTTTTATATACTAACATTGTTATTGGCAATGATACCTTAAAAATTAAGAAAGCTTTTTTTATAAATAATAATGGAACTAATGAGAATATAAAAATTAATGGAAAAACTGTTAGAGATTCATTATTTAAAGTCTTAAACAATGTACCTTATTACTATTATAGTAACCCAAAAATTCAATATCAATTATTTACCGATGAGCCCCATAAGTTATATATAATAAAAAATTCTGTAAAAAATAAGATAGCTAAAAATTGAAGTGAAATTAATTAAATCAAGAAAATTAAAGATTGAGAAAAAATGATATTGGAAAATTATTAGTGTATAATGCCGGTAGAAGTTAAGGCGATTTAAAGCTAAGGACAAACAATTCACTTTTGAGTTATTCCTAGATGACAACCTAAATAATTTGGATAATACCGATAGCGATAAAACTAAAAAAACATGAAAAAAACTTTTTTTTACTTACTATTATTCCTTGCCACAAGTACCTTAACAAGCTCTTGCCAGGAAAAAAAAGAAACTAATAAACATGCCAATAATCTGAGTACAAAAGATACCCTTACTAATATGAAAACAAGTTTTAAATGGCAGGAAGGCTTAAGCTGTCCAGAAGGATACCCAATACAAGTTTATAGAGGCTGGCTTGAAGGCCCACTAGTATCAAACGGAGTAAATGAAGAACCAAACAGTACCACCAGTATATATGGCTTTGGAACTACTACTGGTATAGGAAATTGGGGAGAAAACTCTTCAGGCATGAGTCAGGGTGAAAAACCTATCCCACAAAGGCTAAATTGTACTTGGTATTCGTATGTAGAAGATGTCATGTATCATATAAATACCGAACTTGATTATCAAAAAATGGTCAAACTATTCAACGAAGGATTTCAGGACAGTAATAGAAAAAGAGGGAAAGTAATGACCACTTACAATCATATAACCATCGGTTTTGCCCCTGGAGGTTTAGTAGTTGTTTGGTTAAAAGGGGGAGATAAAGATGTTGAAGTAGGGCGTTATCAAGGTAACAAAGTAGTAATAGATCCCAAAGAAATAGCCTCGTTGGACAGTCATGAACGTTTGTTGTTTGACCCTGTCGATAGAGAACGTACTCTTAAAAATCCTAAGATTATATCTCAGGAGGATCAGGAAGCCAACAAAAATAAACCTATTCCTTATGGGCTTTGGGATAGTTATCGCATAAAGTATAGTTGGAAACCTACTTTTGAATTTGTGAGAGAAGGGAAAATATCAGATGATCTCTCATTTGATATGTTTAACGGAGAGCGAGAAACCTTACTTGATGAACAATTTATTAAAAACGAGTATCAGGAAAGAGCAATTCCAAGAGTATTGAGTTTTGCTTGGTGGGATAAAAACGGACAAGGCTATGGAGGGTACATTCGTTTTGATGAAAAAGAAATTTTTGCTGCATTCAAGGAATTACATAAAAAGAATCCTGAGGCAAATATTGATTTAGAGGTTAAAATTAATCCAGGTAGTACATATTTAGGAGCAACACTAAAAAATGGAATTAATGCCATACCGTTAAAGAAAAGCAATACGGAAGTTTATGAATCACGTTCATTAACCGCAAAATACAAAAAAGAATAGGTGTTATGGGAAAAACATTTGTATACAATACGGGAGCAAGTAAAGACGAAGAAAAACAGGATGAACTTCCTCTTACTTTTGGGATATTTATAGACGGTACCCTTAATAATAAGGACAATACTGATATGCGTAATAAACACAGTCGAGGTATAGATAAAAATGGTAAGATTGATTATTCTAAAGGGAATGGGGAACTGGAAACTGAAGACTCTAAAGAATATAAAAAAATAAAGAATAAAAGACGAATAGAAGACCTTCTCTCAAAGAAAGATAAGACACCTGCTGAGCAAGCTGAGTTTAGGGCTATTCCTGAAAGAGACAAATATCTTGTAGCCTCATACAGAGTACCCTTAAATGAGTTTGGTCTGGACCGTATGGGTACAGATAACAGCTATAGTAACGATTATACTAATGTGGCACGCATGTGGCAATGCTGCGAACAAAAAAAATACGCAATTTATGTACCGGGTATGGGTACTGATAACTTAATGCGTGACAGTCAGGATGGTTTTGCCTTTGGTTCCGGTCAAACGGGAATACGTGCCAGAGTACGTAATGCTTGTGAGCAAATAGCAGATAAGGTATCAGAAGCGATAAAAACGAATCCTAAAAAAGAAGCAAAAATAACTAAAATTACGCTTGATATTTTTGGATTTAGTCGCGGTGCTGCTACTGCAAGAAACCTCGTTTATGAGGTAAATCTGGACGAAGGCTATAGTAAAGCAGTGCAAAAAGAAATTCCTTGCGGAGTAGAATACAGGGAATCCCGAAATTCGGAATCGGGAAGAGTACGTATCCAGAAAATGCGTACCGCCTTTGTAGATGTTGATAATTACGAGATAGACAACAGTTATTTAATAGAGGATCAATTGCCCAAAATGGGGCATTTGGGATATAGTTTACTCAAAAAAACTAAACTTGAATTTGAGGATTTAAAAGATGTAGAGATTATTGTAAGGTTTGTGGGTATTTATGATACGGTTTCATCTTATTTTGAGCAAAATGATGTTCGTGATCATTATGACGATTATGGAAATCTAAAAGACGAAGGTGGTAAACTAATAAAAGAAGCTTGGTCGACACATTTTAATGATGATATAGGCGAGCTTCATCTTAATAATTTATATTGTCAAAAAGTAGTTCATTTTACCGCTAAAGATGAACATCGCCAAAATTTCGCGCTCACCAGAATCAATAAAATTCCAGGAAAATACATCGAAAAAAACTTTCCGGGAGTGCATTGTGATATTGGAGGAGCATATATGACGGAGAAAGAAGTTATAGATGAAATAGGAACCCAAATGAAAGATAGAAACTATGTTTCTGTTCTTCCAGACAGTATTTCTTATGACCGAATGGGATTAGATGCTCTTCGAGGCGATTTGATAAGACAATATTGGTATCATGAAGAACAAATCGAAATAAACATTCAGTGGAGTCTTCCTCCTTACAGTAAACTCACGGGAGTACGTGGTAAAAAAATAGAAGGGACTGATGATCAGTATGAGGGAGTAAAAAAAGAGTACAGTTATATTCCGCTGCACTTTATGGAAACCTATGCAAAAAGTACTGAAATGAAAGAGTATTTTGTAGAAGAAACAGGTTTGAAATTTCCGTTGGATGATTTTTTAACAAATGTAGAAAGTTATTTAACACCTTATGCTTTGGATGAAACTAATCAGGTTAAAGAATGGGATTTTATTTGTGACGAAGAAATTGAAAAGAAAAGACTTGAAAGACTGGAAAAACAAAAATTACAAGCTGAAATAGAGAGCATAGAACGAAAACTAAAAGACCATACTTCCGAAATGGAAGGCCTGAAAAAAGTAACCGACAATTTAAGAGCAGACCAATATAAACCTAATTTAGATTTTGGTACGCTTAAAATACCACAGGAAATTGATAAAAAAGTGGTTGTTGCAGAAGAACCTGGAATAAAAACTATAGAGTTGGAAGAAGTCATTGTTAAGGGTTACAGCTCTCAGATAATGTTAAGGAAATTAAGGAACGAGTACTTGCATTGGTCTTCAACAAGAGACTGGTTTGGTATGCAGCCCAATGAAGGCAGAAAAAGACAAATACATTAAAGCATGAATTATTTAGATTACCATGTTATACTGCCTGAGCTTGATAAAATAAATGATTTTTTGTTTGAAACCATAACAATAGATTTTTCGAATCCTAAAAAGATAAAAAAAATAAGTTACATAAGAAAAATTACCATTACTAGATACAAAAACAATGGCAATGATATGCTGTTTCAGTTATTTCTCTCTGAGATCGAAATTACAAGTAATCTATCTATAGAAAATATTATTTTTCTGAAAAGAATAGGAGCTGCTTTTGACGAAATTGAAGTAGAAATAAACGATTATGGCAAGATCATCAAAATATTAAATTTTGAAGAACTAGGAAAACGATGGGAAATTGTTTGTGCAAAACTTGCCATAGATAATGTAGGTTTTGTTGCAGAATCATATATGCAGGATATCAGTAATTTATTAAAAGAAGAAAAAAAATTAATATCCTTTTTTTCTGATTATAAAATGTTTGGTTTATATTTTTCAAGTTTATACAGAAACACTTATGGTGTTGAGCGACAAAGAAAAATAATTGATTGTGGCAATACTTTTATAACAGAACATTTTTATCCAAAAGATGAAAAATATGATACCTATTTAATAAAGGGAACTCCTGTTGAGAATAATGGAGATAACGATTTTATAAAATATGAGGGCAGTATCGAATATCGAGAAAACCAAATAGAATTGGCAACACTAGAAATAGAAAAAGAAAGATCGACTATTTTGTATAACATTAATAAAACATCACTTTAATGGCAAAACCAGATAATACTTTAAAACGAAAAGAGCGCGAGGAAAAAGAGAACGCTGAGGATGGCTTAAAATTTGTAATTGATGGAGCCAAACTCAAATGCGACTTGTGTACCGTTCCGGCAGGTGACTTAAAGGTAAATTTTGATACACCTACCATACAAGACAAAAAAGTAGCCACGGTGGTTGAGAAAGACAAGAAGAGCTTAATTTTTAAAGGCAATTGTAAAAAAAGTCCTCAGAGTTCCAGCCCATGTGCTTCAGTGATGAAACTTGCTGACTGGAAAGATGTGGGAACAGTATATTTTCAAGATGAGTTTCCGTTGCTTCTTAAAAGCACCATAAAATGTGAATATGGAGGTGTTGATATTAAAATTACAGATTCTGCGCAACGTAACGAAATTGAAAAAATTGATACTACTGCGGCGCCTGTGCCTAGTGTGGAATCAACGGTAACGGATATTTATTTTGCAAAAAAAATAGTAACTCCAATTTACGAAAGGACAGAAGAAACTATTATTGCAAAAAAAGGAGAAAATAAAAAAAAGATAAATGCTAGATTTGTCACAGAGCAGGAAATAAAAAAAGAACATCTGGTTAGTTATGTTCCTGAAAAAGCTTTTGAAAAAGCTAAAGGAGGAGAAAAGATAACAATAACTTATAAAAAGAAAGTAAGTGATTCTATTTCATTTAAAAAAATAAATAAGGCTAAGATTAAAGATAAAGTTTGGGTAGTTGTAACTTGTAATGGAACCACTGGAAAATTATCCGTTGAGATCAATGAAAATAAACTAACAAATACCGAAGCAGTTTATGATAATCCAGTAAAATTTTTAATTGGAGAAGAAGAAAATACGAAGATTGAATTTGAAATCTTTAAAGATATAATTGTCACACCTAATACTTATGCCAAAGAAATTACGCTTCAACCTAAAAGTAAAGAAAATGTAAAAGTTCTTGTAGATAAATTTGGTAAACGAACTGATAAAAATGCTTTTCTATATTTTAAAGTAGAAAGTACTGACCCAGCTTATGAAATAAATTTTTTTGAAACCAATAAAGAATTCTTAAATAAAGAGGGTGAAAGATTAGAAATTTTAGGGACTCCTTGTTATTGTAATAGAAATATAGAAGTAGATGAAATGATTGATATAATCTATAATTTACGTGATAAACAAAATTATAAAAGTGAACGTGATGTTTTCTTTAACAAAGGAAGTGAAAATATAGCTTCAATAAGAATTACAAGTGGAAAATTAACTGATAATAAAGAAAAATTAAAACTATTTGTTAATGAAATGAATATAATGTTTAAGAAGTTTAAGATTAATACATGTAAAAGAAAAATTCATTTTATTGGACAAATGTATTTAGAAACAATTAGTTTTAGATATACCTATGAAAGTAGGACTGAAGTACCAAGTAATTATAAAGGTGGGGTTGCGTTTCAAGGCAGGGGAATGAAACAAATTACACATGATTATAACTACTTAGCATATTATGATTATATTAATACGACAACATTTTCTGCAACATATATGAAGCATAGGGTTGGTTATGAGAGTGTTGGAGAATGTGTTGAAAATAGGAAAAAAGCTAATGATTTAGGTTTGGATGATGAATTTTATGAAAACTTAAAAACTTTTGCAAAAAATCTTTCTGAAAATTTATTCCATTCGTTTAATTCAGCAGGATGGTTTTCTACAGTCTATAATTCAAGTACAATATCTGCAATGGATGGTGGTCTTAAGGATGATGATATTGAAAAAGTTACTAAAGCGATAAATGGAGGGCTTAATAATATCAGCGAAAGAAAAGATTATACAAAATGGACCAAAGAATTTTTTAAATATGATACAGAATGTATAAACAAATAATTTTTATTATTGCTTTGTTAGTTAATCAACTAATTAATGCACAAGAAAACGTAAATAACTTACCAGTTTATAATAAATCGGAAAGAATAGGCTTTCTATACATGGATACCACGTTAAAAGATTGTGATGGATGTTATGTATTAGATAAGATTAAAGTTTTCAATAAGTTTATTGTCGTTAAATCAGAAGCACGAATAATTGGTATAGAAGGTAAAAGTCAGTTTGAGAAATTGTACACTGTGGAACATATACAAAAAGGGAAAAATTTTATAATTACTTTTAACAATACAATGAACTCAACTTCGAATAAATTATACATAAAAAAAATAAGTGGGCAGCTTATTATTTTTAAACAGTTTAGCTATAGCAATTCTTCTGTTTCAATAAAAAAAGGGAAAAATGATTATTCAAATTACCCATCAAGTTTTATTTGTTCGCAAAATATTAGCAAAAAGATGGTTAAAGACACTTTAGACTTTAAGGATTTATTTAAATATAAACAAAATAAAGAATGTTTTCATTGTCCAAATAAGTATTCTTTAGAAAAATGCTTAATAATGAAAAACAACAAGCAAAAATTCAAATGGGATTAGTGTAAATGGAGCTCTAAACGTATTTGATCATTGGAAAACTAATTTAAAAACTATATTAAATTTAATGAAGATAAAAGATAGCTGTATAAATTTAAATGCTAAACAAATTAGAGAATACAAATACGATACGAGTGATATGAAAAATACGAAATGAGGCAAGAATAATAAAATAAAAACAGAAGTAAATGATTATTAAATATAAGATTCTTTACATAATTATTGTTTTAAATAGTATTCTATTTTTTCAAAAAAAGACTATTCAAAATTGTTCTAGCACTTCTTTAATCTCAAACAAGTATTCGAACAATAGTATAAAAATAGAAAATGATTCTATTTCAGGAACTTATGTGTTGGAATCTTGTGAGAATTCAAGATTCAAAATAGTTATAAATAAGAAAAAAAATCAATTTTTCTATACAATTTTTGATAAGAAGAAAAGTATTTCAAAAGGGAAAGCAATTATTACAAAGCATGAAGGATACGTTTCTATTATGTTGGGTTTAATTGGAGGAATTTATTCTGAGGGTAATATTCAAATTCAAAATTATGGCAACGCAATGAATGAATTTATACACTTTACGCAATGTGATGAGAAATATTTAACCTTTTTGAAGAAGTCATAAACGAATAATTTTAAATAAATACATTTTGATGCTGAAAATGGATTAAAATTTGTAATTGATGGAGCCAAACTCAAATGCGACTTATGTACCGTTCCGGCAGGTGACTTAAAGATGAATTTTGACATACCTACCATACAAGACAAAAAAGTAGCCACCGTCGTTGAGAAAGACAAAAAGATAATTTGAATGTATATAAAAATAACAAATACAAATTCATCAAAAAAATATTGAGGAAGTAAGAAATAGGTAGGCAAGATATTTTTTAAACTAATATTTGAAATTTTAAAATTACAGAAATTCTCTACAACCCCAGTAAATACTGTATTCTTACATATTTGAATTGTTTTCAGGTAAAATATTTTGTTGTTTTATATTAAAAATATTACGAATAGACTTGTTTGTTTCATTTATAGTTGTATATTCGTACAAATTATTGATTGCGAATCACCCTCATCTTCCTACAAGAAGCAATTAAAAAAAGTACATTAGTACAAAAAAGAGGTATTCTAAAATCATGTAGAATACCTCTTTTTTTTTGTTAATACTAGTCATACAAAATAAAGAGGGTTCTAAAAAAAACATTTTTTAACAACTTAATTATTTTTATTATGGCATTTAAAGCAATTTTAGAATTCGAAGGAAACGAGTACCAAGTATTATTTTCAAAAGTTGATATGTTAAGACATACTGACGGTAAAGGAGCTGTTTCATCTGAAATTAAAGGAGGTAGATTAAACCTTAGATTAAAATCTACAGACAATACTACTGTTATTGAACAGGCAGTAAACAGTCAGCACAAACCGGTAAACGGAAAAGTAAAGTTTTTTAAAGCTGATTCTGAGCAAGTAATGAAAGAACTTTCTTTTGAAAATGCTTTCATTGTATTCTTCAGTGAGCAATTAGACGCTTT
Source organism: uncultured Flavobacterium sp. (assembly GCF_963422545.1). Classification (NCBI taxonomy): domain Bacteria; kingdom Pseudomonadati; phylum Bacteroidota; class Flavobacteriia; order Flavobacteriales; family Flavobacteriaceae; genus Flavobacterium; species uncultured Flavobacterium sp. The sequence goes on along the minus strand of NZ_OY730232.1, from coordinate 330,547 downwards.
GGCTGAAACTCCAATGACTACTGAGATCACTTTCTCAGCAGAAAAAATCACATTAGGAAATGCTACATTAGATAACAACTGGGCTAAGATCTAATTTTTGTCTATTAAACAAGAGGCGGTAACATACCGCTTCTTGTTTTTATTAATCGCAATGTTTCTTTAAGACAATGATTATTAGGGAAATAAAGTCGTTGGGTTTTTATCAATTCCATTGAAAACAAAATTGGTAAGGAAAGTGATCTTGGAAATGTTTTTTTGAACAGATAGCTTAGAAAATTTTAAGAATGAAAAATATATTCAATATTCTGTTTTATTTCTATTCAATCTTCATAATATCGATAATTACCTGTTGTTTAATAGGATATCTAAGTTTTGGACATGGTTTAGGAGACTTGTATTATTTGATATTCAGTGTTATTATTTTCTTCATTACATTGATTATTCTATTTCTTAAAAATTCAGTTTCAAATAAGCCTTACTACAATAAGATTTTTGGAATATTTCTTATCCTATTCACTCTAATAATTTTAGTATTAAAATTAACAGTTTTAAAAGGACTTGAAAATTGAATGTTTGTATTAGTAGACATCTGTTTAGCCTTTTTTAAATGAAATTAATTGATTTTTTAGATGAAAGTATTTGTATTAATCGTGTTGTTACTTTACATAAACTGCTCAAAAGTAGATAAGAAATCAGATTGCTTAAAAATTAGTTTTACCGACACTACTGATATTTTGAGAAAAACAGATAAAATGGAGACGTTTCATAAACTCGAAAAATTATTTTGTGTGGGTGATTTTGATGGAGATGGTAAAAAGGATACCATTTTTGAACATAACTTTTCAAAACTAAAAAAAGAAGAAATTAAAAATGCTCCAGATCCTGTAAAAAATGAATGGGAAGACATTATAAAATGGTTCTCTAAACAAGATTCTGATTTATATCTTGCTTTCAATAAAACCAATCAAGATACATTACGCTTAGGTACAGCACAGGGACTTTATTGTTTGTTAAATATTGGAGATAACAATTTGGATGGAAAAGATGAGATTGCTTTTGTAATAGACAACTTAGATTTTAGCAATTTAAATAGCTGTAAAATTTATTCTTTATGTAAAGGAAAATGGCAAGAATTGAAACAATTTAATATAAATGAAAATGTTTTTGATTTTACATCAACCAAAATAATGTCATCTGGTATTAAAAATTATTTAGAAAAACGGGATAATAATTGGTTTTACAGAGATAATTTACAAAATGATCCTAAAATGCAACTATTAAAACTTGAGAAATGTCGATAATTGGAGCAGTCAATTTTATATTAAATAATTGAAAATGAAATAATTATGTTTGGATCGTCAAATTCAGGAAAATATAAAAACGCCAGCTCATTAGGTGTAAAAGGGGCTAGATATAATACAGAAACCCGTAAATGGGAAAACATGAATGTTTTAGCCAGGAATATTGAAAGAAGAAGTACCGAGTATAAATTTACGGCCAAGTTTGAAAGTTGTTTCCAATCTAAAAGCCATTATACAGAGATTAATTTCAACAAAGAAGGCCTTAAAGCATATATACTTTCAGGTTCTGTTATGACACCTTTTATCAGTGGTGATAAAACTTTGTCACAAGCAGGTATGGATATGGATAGGCCTCAAACAATTGAATTCACGATTAATGCTCAGTTTTTAGAAGGTAGTTATTTTGGAGATAGTAATAATCAAGGTAAATCTTATGCTAAAGGCAAGTTTTTAGGCGGTTCCTCACAAAAAGAATGGTTTTATATTTCCCAAGATGCAAAAGGTAGTTATTCGTTTGGTGTGGGTGATCCTCCTTCAGGTTCACAAAATGCAGTTGGAGGGGCAAGACCTTTGATAATTAATGGTCTTCCTTATGGAGAGTTTAATAAGTATACCGAAGATGCTCCAAAAAATTTATTAAAAAAGGGAGATCCAGGTATAAAAAACAGGAAATATCTAATTCAACGTAGTGCTGCTTATTTTTCCCAACAAAATGATGTCGACAAGGGAAAAACAATCATTGGATATAATATCAAGAATCAAAATATAATAATTATTGTTCAACAAGATGGTACTAATGGATATTCCTTAGATGCTTTTCGAAATTATTTAGTAAAAAACGGATATACAAATGCTCTATCATTTGATGGTTCGAATTCTTCATTGTTAGTAATAGATAAAAAAGTTGTAATTGAAAATGCAATATATAAAGATCGTACCACAGATAGTGGTATAACTTTTAGCGTTCCTAAATAATATTATGATGCAAAAACAAAACCTTTTTTATAATAATTTGGATAAGACTTTTTTCTTAAAAAAAATATTGTCTGTGCTTTTATTGTTATCCTTGTTTGGAGTATTTTATGTGTATTCTTACGTAATACTGGTAACTATTGAATTTATAGAAAGAGATTTTTTAAATGAATACTTCTATTCTTTGAGAATGGGAATAGCAACAGGATTAACTTGCATATTCTTATTTTTATTTTATGATAAAAATAATTTTCTTTTATCTATTTCAAAATTATTATTAATCATATTTATTTCGAGTTTTTTTTCTGGATTACTTGCTTATCTATTTAAAAATAGTCCTTTTTGGGCTTTGAAATATTTGATAGGAATTATTACTGGTATTTTATTTTATGTACTATATAAAAAAGAAAAGCGTAAAAAAGTAAGTATACTAGCGGGAATTGTTTCGTTGTTTGCTCTTCTCTTGTGTGAGAATTTAGAGCGTTTTTTACTAATGGATCCTTCGGATTATCCGTCCGTTTTATATGTCAAATCATTTTCGAACATAATTCTTTGGTTAGGGACAATTTTATTTGTCTTTTTCTCTGCCTATTTTTTTTCGAAAGGTTTTTGGGTAAAAAACAGATTAACTACTCAGGATAAAAGCTAAAAAAATAAAGTAATAATAGAGCACTTTTATAATTATTTGAAAGAATAGAATTTCTTAATAACTAATAACGATTTTATGACACCACCAACAATAATCTTCGGAATAGATTCTAAAAAAATAAGTCATTTTACCAGTGTTGAATTGGTACAGGTAATAAACGACCACCATCGATTTGAAATACTTGTTCCCCATGCAGCTATAGAGAGTCCTTTGGCGTACACTTTGGAAAATGCTCAGGGATGGCTGGGAAAAGTAGTACATATTATACTAGAAGAGAAAAACAATTTTTTGGGTGTTGTGACCAATATCGCTTTCGATCAGGAAATGGGACATTCCGGTAATCAGATTATTGTTTCAGGTTATTCCAAAACCATTTTGTTGGAATCGGGTGAGAAATTGCATTCCTGGGAAGAATTAAACTTAAAAGATATCATAAAAGAGGTAATAAAAAATGGAGCAGGAGAGCAGCTTCAGAACGATATTAATCCTGAATATACCAGTAAAATGGATTATCAGAATCAGTATTTGGAAACCGATTTTCAGTTCATTCAGCGATTAGCAAAACAATACAATGAATGGTTGTATTATGACGGAGAAAAATTAAATTTCGGAAAACCTAAAGCCTTCGATGCCCCGATATCCTTAACTTATAATAGTGATATTTCAAAACTGCAAATAGCGGTACAGGCCGTTCCGAATAAATTTAGTGCTTTTACCTACAATGAAAGTGCTGATAAGCGTTATACAGCAAAATCTAAAGACACAGTTGGAGGTTTACCAAAACTAGGCAATGAAGCATTTGCTGCTTCAAAAGAAGTTTTTGCAACACCAGCTTATACACACGGAATGGTGAGTACCGGTGATGATTTGGTATTGGAATCCTTCTTGAAAAAAAAGCAGGAAAGCGCTGCAGCAAGCACAAACTATGTTACGGCTACAACTAAAAATACAAAGTTAAAAATAGGAAGCATTGTTAACATTCATTCGAGTGTTTTAGAAAACGCCAGTATGATTACACAAGAAGTAGGTTCTTATTTCATAACCGAAATTAGTCATTACGCAACACATTTAGGGGAATACGAGAATAACTTCAGAGCTATCCCTTCAAAAGTACTGAGCTTACCAGAACCCGATGTGGCGTTTCCAATTGCGCAAACACAGCAAGCGGTTGTAGAGAGCAATACCGATCCCAAAAACAAAGGAAGAATAAGAGTTCAGATGTTGTGGCAGCAAGGGACTGCTATGAAAACAGCCTGGCTACGTGTGATGACGCCTGATGCTGGAAGCAGTGGCAAAGTGGGTACCAATCGTGGTATGGTATTTATTCCGGACGTGGGCGATCATGTAATGGTGCATTTTCGTTATGGTGATCCTAATCGACCTTTTATTCTTGGAAGTGTCTTTCACGGGAAAAGTGGAGGCGGGGGCGGAAAAGACAACAACAAAAGAAGTTTTGCCACCCGTGGAGGAACCTCACTTGTTCTTGACGAAGAAAAAAACACTTTCACAGCGACGGACCCAAGTGGTAACATGGTAAAGCTTAATGGTGACGGGACAATGACACTTTATGCACCCAATAAGATTGATTTACAGTCTAAAGAAATAAATCTTATCGCAGATGAAAAAGTAAATATTAGCGGGATAAATGAAGTAAATGTTGACAGTAAAAAGGTCCTTGTTGTTGGTACTGATGAAATCACGCAAAAAAGTGACACACAAATTACAGATGAAGCGCCAAGCATTAATATAAAAGGTAAAAATACCATTTTGGCAGAAGGAAAAGTAGTTGATATAGATGGTAAAACGATGACAAATGTTAAAGGTGGAGTAGTAAATTTAAATTAAAACCGAAAATGAATAACGCTCACAATCCTATTGCTGTAAGAGTCGAAAACATTCAGAAAATTTGGAATAAAGCCAGAAAGGACAATCCAAAAGCACAAGTATTCAGTATGGTTTGTTTTACTGAAGATTATCCTTTGGTAGATGGTTTTATCAGGTTAGAATCTTCAGTGTATGGCAAATCAGTTGATTCGTTCGTGGCTTTTGGTATTGATTTTTATGATAAAAAAGATTTCTACATCACTATTATAGAACAATGGTTGCTAAGTTTTGAAGAGGACTTGAAAAAAAATCCGAGCTGGAATTGGGAAGATTTTAATTCTTTCAAAGAAGCATTGCCGGAAAAGGATCAACTAAGCATTCAGGATTTGAAAGATCTTTATATCAGAATGCTCATAAGTTTTAAAAAATTTGAAGCTAAAACAGAGAATCTTTTAATGGTTAGTTTCTTAATAAAAAAAGTAAGTGATCCTGAAGCTTTAATACATAGCATAAAAGAGCTGACCACTTTATTACCGGAGAATATTGGATTTTTATTGATTGATTATAAGGAAAGGCAAATCTACAATCCAATGATTGTGTCGCTAAATGAAAAAGGAGTAATCATAGAAATTCCAAATCAGGAGATTAACAAAGCATACAAAGAAATTGCCACACAGGGAAATCCGAATGATCCACAGGTGCGTTACAGAAAATGCCTGTTTGAAATTGGAGAAGCTGCAAAAGATAAAAAACAAGAGAAAGTAAAAAGACTGGGTAACGAACTTATCGACATTAGCAAGAGTACCGGAGAAACCAGTTTTTGGGCATCATCTTATATTATCTACGCTAGTTTTTTATTTCAGTTTAAAGATGAAAAAGAACTGATTCACGAATTGCTGGACAAAGGAATAAAAATCACAACCCCATTTTATAAAGATAAAGAAGACATTGCGGGAATTTTAATGCAATTATTAGTCTATAAAGGATCCCACTACAGCATTACAGGAAATTCGGATCTGGCTATAAATTATTTTTTAAAACAAGTTGCGATTGCTAAAGAAATTGGCCAGGAAATGCAGGTCATTAACGGTTATAATTATGCATTATTACTGGCCGCGAAGAAGAAGAACGGACAGTATAACGAAATTTTAAACGATGCATTTGAGTATGGATATGCTTTGACAGATACAACTCTCAAAATAATTAATTTCACCTTTATAGCGAACAGCTATTTAGAGAATGATCCCAAAATCAAGTATGCTGAAAAAGAAGCTATTGCCGATAGAATGGTAAACATTTTTGGAGAAAACTGGAAAGACAATCCAAAACAAATAGCAAAACAAATCCAGGAGGAATATCAATTAAGCAACACCTATTAATTATGTTATTAACCGATAATCATTTGACCATTGTGGTAGGTATAGACATACATTTTACCACTTTACCACCGTTTAATCCGTTTCATCCTTACATAGGTATTGTCATTGATCCTTTTGATTATGTTCCGTTTTTAGGCACCAGTGTGCACGTAAATGGTTTTAAGCGCGGAAACTCTGATACCAGCGGAATTATAATTCCATTGGTACACATTCCCCTTTTTACACCACCTTGGTTGATGACACCCATTATCGGTCATGAAAGCATGAATTTTTTTGCTTCACAAACCGTTTTCTCAGATAGCACCAGAATGAGTCCCAAAGGACATATGCTGATGACTTGTAATGATATCGGTATTCCATTATCAATGTCCATAGGAAAAACCAAAATAGGTAAGAAAATGTTACCGTTTGCCCCAACCCTTTTTGCCCCAACTTCATTTTCTTTACCTATTCCTACTGGAAAACCTGTGATGGTAGGTGGTCCATATCCGCCTGATTGGGGAGGAATGCTTACCGGACTGGTTGCCAGTATAGGTTTTAGTACCTTGATGAAAATTGGAAAAAAAGCATTTAATAAATTTCTAAAAGGTGCTATAGGCCCTAATAAACTTAGCAAGTTGCTGTGTAAAGCAGGTTTCGAACCCGTAAACCTGATCAATGGGGCCGTTTTTTATGAAGGAAGCGATTTTGATATTGCAAGTCCCATTGCGCTTAATTGGGAACGTAATTGGTACTCAGACTCTCAATATGTAGGCTGGCTTGGACATGGCGTGCATTGCATATATGACAGAGCTGTAGAGTTATATCCGGAAGAAGATGCGTTAGGACTTCGTATGGACGACGGAAGAATCGTGGCTTTTCCAGCCTTGATGCCCGAAGAAGAATTTTATCTTCGTGAAGAAAAAACAACACTAAAAAGAACCCGCGACGGCTATCAGGCTTATGATCATAAAGCCCAGCTTTTTTATGATTTTACATTATTTGACGGCAAAAAATACCAGCTTACACAAATCAGTAACCATGATGGACTAGCCATTATTTTTGAATTTGTGGGATATCGTTTAAGTAAGATCATTGATGCCTCAGGAAGAATAATAAACGTAAGCACCAAAGACGGATTGATTGAAAAAATGGAACTCGCTTGTTTGGAGCAGGATGAGCTTTTGGTAGCTTATGAATATGATGAGCACTATAATATGATCGCTATCATAGATGCACTCGGGAAACCGACTCAGATTGAATATGAAAATCACCTAATGGTGCGTAAAACCGATCGCAACGGACAAACCTTTTATTGGGAGTATGATGCACAAAATAAGTGCATTCATACTTGGGGTGAGGGCGGCTGGCAAGAAGGTTGGATCGAATACCACACTCAGGATGGTTACAACATAGTGACCGACGTCAACGGTGCCGTAACCACCTATTATTATGAGCCTAGTCAACTTGTTACTCAGGTAAAAGACCCAATGGGGAATAGTATTTTTTATGACTATACTGAGTCTATGGAATTGTATCGCGAGATCGACCAGGAAGGACGTATCTTAGGGTTTAACTACGATGATAGAGGGAATAAAATTGGCACTACTTATCCGGATGGTACAGAAGAAATGATGCTGTTTGATGACGAAAGCAGGCCATCGATAGCTATAGATCCTGAAGGGAACAAAACAATTTATCTGTACAGCGATAAAAAGCCCCATCAGCTCAAAACTATTATCGCACCCGATAAAACCAGTACCCATTTTACCTATAATGATCATGGGTTATTGGCAAGCGTAGCCAAAAATAGCAACCAATTAGAATTGGTTTACGATCAGGAGTACAATCTTATAGAATGGCGTGAGAACGACCAAAAACTAAAATCTTGGGAATACGACCATCGTAGCCGTGTGCGTGCGATTTATACGCCAATGCAAATGGCAGATTACTTTACTTATGATGCGCTCGATCGCGTGCAGCAAATTGTAGAGAAAGACAGTAATGTCATCGAATTTAGTTACAATAACTATGATGAAGTAGTTGCCTTAAAAGACAAAAAAAACGATATCAGGTTTAGTTATACCCCAATGGGAAGTCTAGCTACAAGAGAGCAAAACGGTGTAAAAGTGCGTTTTGACTACGACAAGATGGAGCAGTTGACCAGTATAAAAAATGAAGACAACGAAAGTTATAGTTTTAGCCGGAATAAGGCCGGATACATCATGCGTGAAACTGCTTTTGACGGCATTGTAAAAAAATACAATCGCAACCTTGCCGGTGAAGTCACAAGAATAGATCACGGAAACGGAAAATTTACCGACTACGAACAGGATGCACTGGGCCGAATTACGAGAGTCGACTACCATGATGGTACCTGGGAAACCTATACGTACAACAAAAATGGATTGCTGACAGAAGCTACAAACCAAAACATAAGTATTCTTTTAGAACGCGATGCGAATGGACGGGTGGTGAAGGAAACTCAAAAACAACAGCTCGATACCAACGAAAATGGTATAACACTTATATCAACTTATAACACTTTAGGACAACGTATCAATATCAATACCAGCTTGGGAGCTGATATCAACACGCATTACAACCAAAAAGGACAGCTTGAGCGTATAGAAGCACAAAGTAATGAGCTAAAAGAACAGCATCAAGCTTGGGAAACTACTCTTAAACGTGACGAATTAGGACGTGAAATAGAGCGTTTTGCTACAGGAGGATTGCACATCAAAACCAGCTACAACAGTAACGGCAAGCAAAAAGAACAAGAAGTATTTGCTAACGGAAAACGCACCGGCTCCCGTTATTACAATTGGGATACCAACCAGCAACTACGTAGTGCCGTCAACCAAATGACCTCGAGCATTACTTATTTTGATTATGATGATTTTGGCAATCTAGCCAAAGCCAATTATAATGGTAAAGAAGAGTTGTATAAAACTCCTGATGCTGTAGGGAATCTTTATAAAACCCAAGACCGCAGCGACCGTAAATACGGCAAAGGAGGTAAACTGCTGCAAGACGAACAATACTATTACAAATACGATGAGTTGGGTAATCTGGCACACAAAAGCCCGCGCGATATTACCAAACCTTTAGCATTTGAGAAACCAACCAACTGGATTGACAAACTTGCAGGTAACAAAGAAGAAGAAGTAAGATTACAACAAGAACACGAACAGTGGCAAAGCGGAGACTCCACTTACACTTGGCTTGCGAATGGTCTGCTCGAAAGTGTAACCAACCCTGATGGAAAAGTCGTAAGTTTTGAATATGATACCTTAGGAAGACGTACCGCAAAAATTGGAAACCAAGAAATAAAACGTTATTTTTGGGACGGTAACGTTCTTATCCACGAATGGACATACAATCTAAAAGAGAGACCACAACTTGTAGTTGATGGAGATAATTTAGTTTATGATAAACCTGAGCCAATTGAAAATCTAATTACTTGGGTATATGAAGATGGATCTTTTGTACCAAGTGCTAAAATTATTGGAGAGAAAAAATTTTCTATCATAAATGATTATATTGGTAGACCAGCACAAGTATATTCAGAAACGGGCGAACTTGTTTGGGAGACTGATTATGATATTTATGGTTGTTTACGAAATTTAAAAGGCGATAGAAATTTTATTCCTTTTAGGCAATTGGGGCAATATGAAGATATAGAAACAGGGCTTTATTATAATAGGTTTCGATATTATTCGCCTGAAAGTGGCGGGTATATAAGTCAGGATCCTATTGGTTTGGCAGGTGGAAGTGCATTATATGCATATGTAAATGATAATAATAATTGGGTAGACGTTTTCGGATTAAATCCATTTGTTTTTAGCGAGGAATTAGCTAAAATTGCGCAACAAGCTCATGATGTTTTAGTACAACCGGGTAAATCTCCAAGAGGTTTTAATAATAGTACAGTTTCGGTTGCTAAAGTAGATGTTAATGGTGTAACTAAAATTTATGCTTCTGGAAATGGAGCTAGCTTATCACCAGCTCAAAGAACTAAGCTTATAGAGCTTGGAGTGCCTGAGGAGAATATTTTTAGCGGTAAAAAGTTTAAAGAATTTATTGATGGTGATAAAGGAGAATTAACTAAACGTGCTAACCATGCTGAGAGAGTAATTGAGAGAAATTTACCTGAGGGTTCAGTTATAAAAGAATGGGGAATTTCATGGGCATCTAAACAGAAGAATGAAATGTGTCCAAATTGCAAAACTCATTTTAATTGTCATTAAATTTAAATTTATATATTTTTATGAAACATCAAGAATATTTATTAATTGTAGAAGAAAAAACATCATCTTTAAATCAGGAGAATTTATTGTTTTGGGACTTATGGTGTCTAAATTATGTTTACGAAAAAATTTCAAATAAAGAATATCAATATTATAATGATATAAAAAAAAGTTATTTTTTATTATGGGATTATCATGATAAAATAATTACTGATATAAATTCTTTATTGCAAGATGAAAGTGTGAAAATTATTTTAAATTTTGATAATGATGATTTTGAAGATTTGGATGAATTTGATACTGAAGAACGAGCAATACAAGAAATGATTACTGGATTAGAAAGTATTTTTTTGAATTTGAAGGAAGAATATGAGGTTATTTATAATGCTTATGAAAATCCAATTAATGTTATAGATGTTGAAATAGAAGGAATTTTAATTTCTAAAGATAATGAGGATAGTATCTATCTTAATGAAGTTAAGGCACAAATTACTCTTTTAGATGATCTAAATAGTAATATTATTGACTATAAAGTTAAAGATAGAAATATATATCGTTAAAAGATATTATTATCTTCCCCGCTGACGCAAGCCTCTAGCTTGTGTCTAGTTTAAAACCTAAATTAAAACCCTGCAAAAGCGGGGTTTTGTATTTTTAGAAATATCGTAAAGAGAAAAAAACAATTGGAAGCAATAAAGCAGTTTCACTTCGGTAGTTAAATAATAAAAATACGAAGTTTTTATTATAACCGAATATTCTTACATTTGTAAAAGCAAGATAAATGTTTTTTGAAATTTTGAAAGGAGTATTTGATTAAAACCAAATTGTAGTATGAGCAAAAAGATTAGCAGAGTTTCCTTTTAGACAACTAAGGTAATATGAAGATGTAGAGACAGGTTTATACTATAATCGATTTAGGTATTATAATCCTGATACAGGAACATATTTGAGCCAAGATCCTATAGGTCTTTTTGGAGGGAATGCACTTTATGCATACGTTCATGATAGTAATAGTTGGGTAGATATTTTTGGTTTATCAGAATTAGTATATCAATTGCTGAATGACAAGGGAGAGGTTATTTATTATGGAATAACTGAAAGAACTGCATTAGCGAGAGGTCAAGAATATATTAATGGTACAAAAACAACAGCCCTAAAGAATTTGCATCGATGGAAGTTTTAGCTGAAAACCTAGATCATGATCAGGCAAGAACAATGGAGGCAACATTAATTAGAGATAGATTGGAAGATAGACGTCGTAGTTACAAAGTGACAGATTCGATAGAAGATAAATTAAGTAAATCAGGATTGCTCAATAAAAATCGAGGAAGAGATATTGATGTTCCAGGAAGAAAATATACAGGAGATATACCTAAATTAGACTCTCCAAGAAAAGTAGAAGGATTAAGATTTAAATGTCATTAATAATTTATAATAAATGAAGATTTACAGTACAGCACCAGAAGGAAATCAAATGGCTGATTTAGAGCCAGCACTTTATTTTAATACAGCAATAGAACAGATTTTAGAAGTCGAAGAATGGCTCAGAACTGCTGATGAGGCCTGTCAGCCCTTGTTGGTTCACATCGATGTTTTTGTATATTTAAGTAAAAAATATCCCGAAATGGCGAATAGGAGGGTGGCAAAATTAAATAGAGTTCAAATAAAAGAAACTTTTTACACTTGGTTTGAAAGATGTGGAAAAAAAATACCTGCAAGTTTTAGAGAAGGTATAAAAGAATCAGCGGATGTATTATTCTCCGAACTAGAAAAAATCTAAATATTAATATGAGGATATGAGGCATTTAATAATCTTCTAAAGAGTTAGAACAATATGGATATTAATGATTTTGAAACAATAATTAATCCTTTTTTTTGGACTGAACATGAAAATAGCGTTTCAGTATGCTTGTATGTTGGAGAATATAAAACCGAAATTTTCCAAACAAGAGAAGATGAAGGCTTTGAAGGAAATGGATATGATTGGGCTTCCTTGGCACATGTCTTTTTAGCGGAACAAAAACCTGAACTTATAGATATAGTTAGATTTGATCCTGAAGGCAGTATGTTTTGTGCCTATTCTTCTGATATGGTAGCGTTGAAATCATTTATTATTGGATTTAAAGAAGCTTGCGAAAACAAAAAACTTATACTTGATTTGTTTTCAAGGACAGAATTAGATTAGTATACTTTAAATATTAATTTTATTAAAGACTGCTTGAAAATTTTACTTTTTAGGCAGTTTTTTTGTTTAGGATTTATACAATATTAAGGATTAAACAAATGGAGATAAATGAAATGTAAATATGAAACAAGAATTAATAGAGAAAATTAAATCGATACTATCTGATAATGATTTGTTTACAGGTAAATCTGTTAATGAAGAAATAATTAAGAATGCTGAAAAGGAGCTTAATGTGAATTTCGATAAAGATTATGTACAATTTTTAAGCCTTTTTGGAGGTAGCTATATGGGCTTTCCAGTTTATGGATTTAATAACTGCGAAATGTTATCAGAGGAAACGGTAATAGATTTGACAAAGGATTTTAGAAATAATTATTTAGTAGACAATAGGTGCGAGTTAATACAATCAAGCTATGTTATTTCAATAAGTGGAAATGGAGATCCAGTATTTATTTCTCCTGATAATAAAGTTTGGATATATTTTCATGATAATGATGAAATTGAAGAATTAAATAAATCATTTGAAGAACTAATAGGAGAAAATTTAATAAGTTAAAATCTATTTTAAAAACAACAAAACCCGCTAAAATAGCTGGTTTTGTTGTTTTTATAGGACTAATTATTGAATCTCCTTTTTTGTAATTTTTATTGGGTTTTCGCTGAATTAAGACTTTTTTTGAATTGAGGGTTCCAGAGTTTTTGATTCCGGCTAAAAACGACGAAACCCCTAATAAAAACTAGGGGTTTCGTATTCAGCGGAGAAAGAGGGATTTGAACAAAACTGCCGCAACCTCCTATATACTGCATTTCTAATATTTTTTTTCTGCTGTGCCACGAATCTGCCATCAAAATTTTCGCTATTTCTATAAATATTGAAAGTTTCTGACTGGCTTAAATCCGCTTAAATCTACCTTATAATTCTTAATTAATTCAGGTACAAGGTATGCATTTTTATGACAAATAGTGAAAAAAAATTTTGAAAGCATTTTTAGGGTTTGATTTGGAATTGAATAATAATTTAAATTGACTTTTGTGGCAAAAAAAGTATCTCTTCCATTTCTAATCTGCCACATTTTATCTGCCCATTATTAGAAAAGTGGTCATTATTAGTTTTTAATTAAGGAATTATTTTTCATTCTGTTTTTTTATCTTTTGTCCTTAAAAGATTGTTGATAAACGAGAATAATTGCCATTTAACGAGTTATATGTTAAATTATGTATTTAACCACATTTATTTGTCTTTAACCTGCTGTAGGTTTTATTAAAAGTAATATTTAATTTACAATAAAATGCTTGTGGGTTAGTTGTAAAATGTTATTTTTGCATTTTTTTAACAGATAATTACATATAAATGCTGAAATTTAGATTTCTAAGTTTGTTCTTATTTTTAGTTTCATTAGGATTTTCGCAAAGCAAACATGCAACCGTCATGATCAATGCCAGAGCGCAACAAGATAAGATTTTGATTCGTTGGGCCATTAATTCTCCATCAGAATGGCAGAAAGCAAATAAAAAGGGATATGTAATCACTAGAACTACAGTATTACGAGACGGAAATATTTTACCAAAACCTGAGAAAATACTCCTTACACCAAAACCATTAACTCCGGAGCCTTTAGATTCCTGGATTGATTTAGTACAAAAAGACAATAATGCAGCTATTATAGCGCAATCAATTTATGGTGAAAGTTTTGAAGTAACAGCAGCTAAAGAAGGAGACTTGTCAAAAATAGTAAATATGGCTGACGAACTTGATCAGCGATATACTTTTGCTTTATATGCAGCTGATATGAGTTTTGAGAGTGCAGTAAAAGCAGGCTGGGGATTTGTAGATAAAAATGTAAAGAAAAATGAAGTATATGCTTATCAGGTAAGTGTTTTTGAAAGTCCAAAAGTCAAAGAATCATCATACATGATAGGTTTAAAAGATTATAGTGTACTTCCGGCTCCAACTGATTTTATTGCGATTCCTGACGATAAAAAAGTATTACTTTCCTGGGATTATGAAACCTTCAAAAGAATTTATACTTCTTATATGGTAGAGAAATCTTCTGATGGAATCAATTTTAGTCCTATAGCAACTACACCTTTAGTAAATTTAAATGATAAAGACGAACATCCGTCTAAAACGATGTATTATATCGATACACTTAGTGTAAACGATAAAATCTATCAATATAGATTATACGGTATAACCTCATTTGGCGAAAAAGGAGAAGTAACAAAACCAATTAGCGCAACAGGAGTAGCAGCTGTAGTTACTCCCGCCAGATTAATTGACTATAATATTGTTAATTCAAACGAAGTTAATCTGGAATGGGAATATCCTAAAGAATCAGAGGGATTTATTCAGGGTTATGAAATTAATTTGGCAGATAATGACAAAGGTCCCTATAAAGCGGTTTCTAAAATTATTCCTCCATCTCAGAGAAAACTCAATTACAAAGAAAATTTATATCCCTCTAATTATTTTACCATATCAGTTATAGGTAAAAATAATCAGCGTTTAACCTCTCAAAGTATGCTGGTGCAACCAGTAGATTCTATACCTCCGGCAAAGCCAATAGGACTTGAAGGTGTGATTGATAGTCTTGGAACGGTACGATTAAAATGGAAACCAAATCAGGAAAAAGATTTGAGAGGATATCGGATTTTAAAGGCAAATACTGCAGGCGAAGAGTTTGTCGATATTTACCATAAATCCTATGTAGGCAATGATTATAAAGATAGTGTGAGCCTGAAGATGACAAACAGTAAAGTGTATTATAGAATTGCTGCTGAAGACATGCGTTTTAATGTTTCAGACCCATCTGATGTCTTGG
Source organism: uncultured Flavobacterium sp. (assembly GCF_963422545.1). NCBI lineage: Bacteria > Pseudomonadati > Bacteroidota > Flavobacteriia > Flavobacteriales > Flavobacteriaceae > Flavobacterium > uncultured Flavobacterium sp. The sequence goes on along the minus strand of NZ_OY730232.1, from coordinate 315,186 downwards.
TTTTGGATAAACCGGATAAAATTCCGCCAGCTGCACCAATTTTTAAAGATTACGATAATAAAGATGGTAAAGTTTATCTAAAATGGATACGCAGTTATAGTGAAGATGTTGTAGGATATAGTCTAAGAAGGAGAGAGAAAGGACAAGAAAAGTGGCTGGAAATTAAACAAATAAATGATACTATTCAGGAATTTACAGATGACAGAGTAGAGAACAGAAAAACATATCAATATGCTATTTTGGCAAAGGATAAAAGTAATAATTGGTCATCCTTAGATCATTCTACCATAACAGTTCAGGTTTTGGATTTTACGCCTGTAAAAGTAATTTCATTTTTACAAGGGATACCTGACAGAGAAAATAAAAAAATAGTACTCACCTGGGATTATGTAAAAAACAAAAATAAAGTTCTGGGATTAAGTATTTATAAAAACACAAAAGGATCTCCACCAACCTTATGGAAAGAATTAAATGGTGATGTTTTTACTTTAGAAGATAAAAATTTAAAAATCAATCAGGAAATCGAATATCATCTGGTTCCTAATTTAGAAAGCGATAGTCCTGCAAAAGCAGAAACTCTAACAGTTGTATATTAAGTCTATGAAGAATTTTTACTTACTAATCATTTTATTGGTTTCTGCGTTTGGTTTTGCTCAGGCTCCGGAATTAGGCTCTTACGAAATTGTTTTTAATGGTTGGGCTTATGGAGATGAACATCATAATTGTGGAAATGCGTCTGTCACTCTTGAATTTAGTACTCCTGCTGATAATTACAAGGCACTAGACTTTACTTACACTGATGACAGAGCTACCGTACCCTATAATGTACCAACTACATTTAAAGCAGATAAAACGCCGGTATCAATGTTTTTTACTGCCTCCAGATATGATAGACAATCTTGTAGAGGGAATAGACCTAATAATAGTGGAAGAATTACTACTACAAATAAATTTCGTTGCTTAGATTATGATTTTCAATTTAACCAATTTAAGGATGTAGTAGATGAGGGAGAAGGCTTAGCAAGTTCATCTTTTAATGTAAAAGTTCGCCCAATTCTTGTTATTGCTGATCCTGGAGAAGCCAATGAGCTACCAACAGAAAAGCTTATAACAATAAAATCCAATACAGGTTTTTTTCGATCTGAATATAATTGGCAGTATTCATTTAATCCATCAGATCCGAATAGTTGGATTGATATGCCGCAATTTTCTGGCGAATCAAGCTTTACAACTAATGCCAAAGGAATTTTAGGTGAGAATGCCGGAGAATATCATGGTAGAACAATCTCTTTTAGACAGAAGACATGTAATGCTGTTTCTGATCCTGTCCATTATATAGTTCGACAATCAGCTCCTGAAATAGTCTCAAAGATCGAAGAAAAAACAAAATGTTTTGATACAAAGGATGGTAAGCTAATAATGAAATTCGATAGACCGTTATTTGTTGGAGAAAAAATGACGTTTAGTATTAGACAGTTTGATGAAAAAGAGCAGCAGTGGATGGGAGTTGTATGTACATTGCAGAAACCAGGAGATGTAATTTCTCTTGATGGAACAAATAGCTATGAATTTCCGTGTGATTTTTCAAAAGGAAAATATGGAATTACATTTAGCGGATTTATTAACGGATCAAATACCGGATCTCCTCATACTGAGACGAATCCGTTTATTTTTAATATAGATTCACCCACACCAGTAGATTTTTCTATTACAAAGAAAAATGATATTAATTGTTTTGGAGGTTCTGATGGTGCAATTGATGTAGTAGCTTCAGGAGGAATTGATAATGGTATATATCAATATTCAACAAATGGAGGAGTTAGTTGGACAACTTTTTTAAATGGTGACAAAACCCCTATAAATGGACTCCCGTTAGGTATTTGTTATGTAAAAGTAAGAAAATTAAAAGATTCAAATGATACCGTAGGTTGTATCGCAAAAAAATCAGATAACACTGAAAAAGTATTATCTGAAAATATCGGTCAGCCTTTAAGTGCGCTTGAATTAATTAAAATTACTCCTTTTAATCCTACTTTTAATAAAGCTGAAAATGGTAAAATTGTCGCTTTAATTAGCGGAGGAACTTTGATAGGTGGAAATTCTTATTCATACAAATGGAGAAATAGTAAAAATGAAATTATTGATGCAGGTAAATCATCCAGCCAATTTTCGAATAATATTGTTACTATTACATTAAATAACGTACCTGCCGATACTTATACTTTATTGGTCACAGATCAAAGAAATTGTACTTTAGATCCTTCAGCAATACCTTCTTTGGTAGTTGTTTTAGATGATCCTGAACCAATCGAAATAACATTAAAAACTGTTCAGGGTATTTCTTGTAATACGGCAAATTTAGATCCGTTTAAAAATCAAAATAAAGCAGCAGATGCTATTATAGAGGCAACAGTAAAAGGTGGTGTTCCGTTTATAGCACCAGTAAACAATAGTTTACCTTATAAATTTATCTGGTCAAAATACAATACTGTAGCAAAATTATGGGAAAAGTTAGATAATTATAAAACGGCTATTGCTGATAATCTTCCGGAAGGAGACTATTCGCTAAATGTTGAAGACGCGAACGGAATTGTACAAGGAATTTATAATACTACAGTTTTAGAAACAGCAATTCCAACTAAAACAACAATCACAGAACCGGCAGAACTTGTATTGGCATTTACTTCCGGAAATGTTTCCTGTTATGATGGTAATAATGGTTGGGCAATAGCAAATGTTACAAAAGGGAAAGCTCCATATACATATAAATGGTTTGGAGTAAATGGAGGAGTTATCGAAGAAAATAAAATATCTCAATTAATAAAAGGGGTATATGTTGTAGAGGTAACAGATTCTAACGGATGTTTTATAAAAGGCAGTATTTCAATTGACGGACCAACTGAAGAAGTAAAAATCTCATATAAGGAAATTTTTACACCTACTTTTTCTGGAGCAACTAACGGAAGAATTGTTGCACAGATAACAGGAGGGACACCATTTGATGCAATAGTAAACAATGGTAGATTATACAATTATGAGTGGAGGAATTCGAAAGGAGTGTTACAAAATCCAACTGCTGAAATATTAGGTGGAATCTATACCATTACCTTAAACGATGTTCCGGCCGATGATTATTTTTTAACTATTAAGGATAAAAATTATAACGAAGGAACAAATCAAATTATTAATTGTTCAGTACTAGAGTCGAAAGTAACATTGAACGAACCAGATCCTTTAAAAGTTGTTTTTGAAATCACCCGTACTATTTCCTGTAATACAAGTAACGAATTTGGTAATGATAAAGATACAACGCCAAAAGATGGTCAGCGTGACGAGTCGCAAGATGGTATTTTGGTGGCTCACGTAACTGGTGGAACCCCGCTTGCAGCAGATAAAAATAATGGATTACCATATTATTTTTATTGGAAAAAGCAACAGGCAGATGGTTCATGGAAAGGCTTAGCAATACAGGACTCAATAGCTCCAAATCTTTCACACGGAAATTATGCCTTAAACGTAAAAGACAGAAACGGAATCATGTTAGGGACTTATGTCAATAATGTGCTAACACAGGAAATTGACGTTACCCAATTGATGCAGGAACCTCCAAAATTAGCTGTTACTATTACGCATGGCGACGTTTTTTGTAATGAAGGAAACGATGGCTGGGCAACAGCTCATGTTGTAGGAGGGACACCGCCTTATGAGTATAAATGGTCTAATGAAGTAGAAATTGATGAAAATACGGTTTTAAAAGCAGGCGAATATTGGGTATTTATTACAGATGCAAAAGGATGTACAACACAGGAAAGTGTCACGATTTTGCAACCTATAACACCACTTGCTATAAAATACACTGAAGTTTTGAACCCGAGTTTTTATAAAGCTACCAATGGAAAAATTGTAGTAGATGTTACCGGAGGTACTATTTTACCAGACAACTCGTATTGGTTTGAATGGAAAAACAGTAAAGGGATAACACAAACTACAACCACAACGAGTTTTAATAATGGTGCTTATACGATTATTTTAAACGGGCTTCCTGAGGAAACATACAGTCTAACGGTTCGTGATGCAAACTATGATGCAGCAACAAATAAAATAAGCTGTACAGTGGTAAATTCTGTTACAACTTTAGACGATCCTGATCCGCTTGAAGTTACTTTTGAAGTAGTTCGTACTATTTCCTGTAATGTGAGTAATGAATTTGGAAATGAAACTGATGCTAATCCGCAGGACAATCAAAGAGATGAATCGCAAGACGGATTATTAGTGGCTCATGTTAAGGGAGGAATTCAGTTAAAGACAGATAAAAATAATGGATTACCTTATTTTTATACCTGGAAGAAACAGCAAAAAGATGGATCATGGATTATTTGGAACAATCACGATGAAACAGCCGAAAATCTGTCTCATGGAACGTATGCCTTGAATATTGAAGATGCCAACGGAATAAAACTTGGTTCTTATGTAAACAACGTTCTAATAAAAGAAATAGATGTTACACAGTTTATGCCGGAGCCGGCAAAACTGATTTTGACCTTTACAAAACTCAACGCCAGTTGTAACAATGGAGATGACGGATGGGCAGAAGCTCTGGTAACTGGAGGAACTGCGCCGTATACGTATGAATGGACAAATGGTGCAACAACAGCAAAAATAGAAAACATTACAACTAACAATTATTTTGTAGTTGTAACTGACGCAAAAGGATGTATTGTTCAGGGAAGTATTTTTGTAGGAGATCCTAAAGGAATACTGACTACCGAAACAGTAAAAAATCCAACATGCTATAAAGGTAATGATGGGGCAATACAGCTAAATGTTACAGGAGGAAATTTACCCTATAGCTATTTATGGAATACCGGAGCGACTACCAAAGATTTGAATAATCTTACAGCGGGAAATTATGAAGTAACTATTATATGTCCGGATTGTTGTATATATAAAAAGAAATTTATTTTAAAAGATCCAAACCCAATTGTGGTAGATTTAGGAAAAGACAGAACCTTGTGTAACGATCAGGTTTTAGATTTAGATGCAACAATTGCAGATCAAAAAGCACAGTACAACTGGACGTCTACAAACGGATTTACTTCAAATCAGGCAAAAGTAGGTTTGACCAAAGCAGGAACTTATCATGTAAAGGTAACTTCGGCATTAGGCTGTATTGGTGAAGATGAAATTGTAATAAAAACAAATAAGGCAGTTATCAGTTCTGAGTTTTTATTGAGTTCTCAGGCCTATCTGGATGAAGAAGTTATTTTGGTCAATACCAGTAATCCTTTTGGAGAAAGTACAAAATGGGTGATTCCTAAAGGAGTGAAAATTGTCGAGGAAAAAGAAAAATATATAACACTAAAATTTGATGCAAAAGGAGTTTACTCAATTGGGCTGCAACAAACTCAGGGGGATTGTTATGCTACATACAACAAAAGTATTACGGTAGAACAAAGAAGTACATTGCCAAATGCAGGTACAATGTCAAACTTTATTACAGATTTTATAGTAACCCCAAACCCAAGTGATGGAAACTTTAAAGCAGTTGTCAATTTAGAGAATAATAGTGCTATAAACTTAAGACTGTTTTCTACTGCGGGAGAATTTAGTACACAGAAAAAAGATTCAGGAAAGAAAAAGTATGAAGTCGATTTTAATACTTCGTTACAATCCGGAATGTATATTTTGGTATTGGAAACAGAACAACAAACGCTTGTTAAAAAAATTATCATCTATTAAGAAATGAAGAATCTTTTCAAACATATTATATTTTTTGTTGCACTGTCTTTTTTGGGATTAAATGGAGCTTATGCCCAATTATATCCGGTTCAGTTAACTCCAATTTTTAATAGTCCATACAGTGTAAAATTATCTGATTATGCTACCAGCATGGATACTAAAATGCAATTGCTAATCAATCCTACCGATATCTCTATATCGCAACGACAAGTACGTTTAAAATTGTACATACAGGGTAACGGACTTAATATCCAAAGTAGTGATTATATGCAGGGACAACGTCCCATTTTTATCAATGGCGGCGAACTGCAAACCTTAACCAATACTGATATTGCCGCACTTTTTAGATTAGAAAATTTGCAGGGGATTACACCACAGCAATACGCCAATGGATTACCGGAAGGCATGTATAGTTTTTGTTTTGAGATGTATGATTACATGACCAATCAGAAAATATCACAAAAAAGCTGTGCCAGTTTGTACCTGATCTTAAACGATCCACCGTTATTAAATACACCACAAAAGAACGAACAAATTGCAGCGACTGACTTTCCGAATATTCTGTTTACCTGGACACCACGCCAGAGAAATGCGACCAATATATCGTATAAGTTCGAATTAAAACAGCTTATCGATCCTACATTAGACCCACAGTTTGCATTTCAAATGTCACCTGTTTTATATGAAGAGACACTCTTTGGTACAGCTTTATTATATAATTTAAGCATGCCAATTCTTACTCCGGGAATGCGTTATGCATGGAGAGTAAGAGCTATTTCGACGACAGGACTTTCAGAGAATGCAGTATTTAAAAATGATGGTTACAGTGAGATATACTCCTTTAAATATACAGCTTCGTGTGCTGCACCAACCTTTTTATTAAGTGAATCTCAGAGTTCTAAAAGCGTAAAAATCACTTGGGAAGGAGTACCGGAACATACGCGTTATCAGGTACAATATAAAAAACAAGATGTTCGTAATGCACAGTGGTTTTCGACAAATAGTTTAAACACACAAAGTTTAATCACCAATTTAGAACCGGGCGTTACCTATCAGTTTAGGGTAGGTTCAAGTTGCGATCCCGTAGCTGATGGTGTTCAGTCATTTACCTATTCAGGAATCAGCACGTTTACAACCCCTACAGAAACCAGAGGTGTTCCGGCATATAATTGTGGTATTGTACCTCAAATTAATATTCAGAATCAAAAACCGCTTACTAATTTAATACAAAGCGAAACGTTTAAAGCGGGAGATTTTCCGGTAACAATTCTAGAGCTTAAAGGAGAAAACAGCCCATATTCAGGTCGAGGTTACATTATTGTGCCTTATCTGGGAGATACTAAAATCGCAGTTGAGTTTAATAGTATTGTAATCAATACCGATTATCAATTGATTAGCGGTCTTGTAGAGACAAGTTACAATCCGGATTGGAAAAATATTACCGACGTAGAAGATTTTACTGGAGAAGGTCAGGGGGGGCAAATAGAAGAAACCGTTCCGTTTATCATAAAAGATATTGTTATTAATGCCAATGGTGATATTCTTGTTAATGGTATAGATGGACAGCAAGTAACCATTCCGGGAGGAAAAGATACTGTAATTACAGATAGTGGCGGTACAGCTGCTGACGGAACAAAGATTCCTCCTAAAGTTTATACTGTAGATAAAAATGGAAATGGCAGTAATAATGGTGAACAGATTGCTGCCGGAGGAAAACCTACTCCTGAAAACACAAATGGTGTCGATAAAAGCGGTCAGGCTACTGAATTTACAGCCAAAGGAGTTACTATTGCTTTTTCAAACAATGAAGATGCAAGTAAAGGGGCTAAAAGTAAATATGCTTTTGATGTAATACCCGATGGGGCATCTATAGCATTGAAAAAGTTATACAAACAGGTAGGTAATGTTGCTTTACCCTATAAAGCAGTTTTAAATGGCTATACAGATACAATGTTAGCTACTGTAACCAATACAGATACCAGTATAAAATTAGATAGTATCGTTTTTAAAACTCAAAATGGAGTAAAAATCCCAGCAGTCAGAAACGATAAAGTATTTGTCCTAACCGTAAAAGGAAACTTGAGTTATGCCGAAGAGGAAATATTAGCAACTATAAAACAAGGGGATAAATGGAAGGTTATTGGTGCTTTTATGCTTGTGCATATTTCGCCAAAAAATGTTAATGTTGCCTTAGTACCTACTTATGATATTTCAAAAAGTAAAGCTGATGCAATTATCTCAAGTACCCAGTTAATTTATGATAAAGTTGGAGTAAAGATTAATTTTACTAAAGAAGATAGATTAAAAATTGATAGTGTAGTTCCGGATAGTGTAGCTGAAATTCAGACTGAAAAAAATACACTAATATCAACCTATAGTTCAGAACAACAAAGAATAAATGCGTTGTATCACGGTTCAGCTTTTAGTTACGTGTTGTTTATAACCGATAAAGCTTCAAGCAAAAAGCAACTGGGATATATGCGTTTGAATGGACAGTTTGGATATGTGTTTAATTCAGCAAATGATAAAACACCTGCACACGAATTAGGTCACGGAATCTTTAAATTAGAGCACCCTTTTGAACAGTATAAGACTTCAGAATCTGGTACTGATTTATTGATGGATAACGGCTCAGGAGCGGTATTGAATCATCAGGATTGGAAACAAATTAATGATCCTGCGTTTAAATTGTATGCGTTTCAGAGTCAGGCTAGTGGGGAAAGTTTACTAATTAAAGGTTTAACAGATGATTTAGTTGCTCAGCTTATCACTTTACCATCAAGTGCTAATACATGTTTAAATTTTGCAGTAGGAAACGGTAAATTTGTAAAGTTTGATCAGGCAACTTTTTCAAATTTTGAAAAAATTAATATTGTTGATGGAGTACTTAAATCTATTTACTTAAAAGAGAATAATTCGTTAGGGAAAATTGGTGGTGACTATAAATTTATTATGTCTTATAAACCAATTAAAACAGTACAAAACGGTGAAAGTTATGAAGTAGTGTCTACATCAGATTTAGTATGTGCTGATTGTATAAGGAAAGATGATAAAATTCTAAAAAATACAGTTAAAGGTAAAGATAACCAAAGTATTACTTCGTGGGCAGATTCAGAATTGACTAAAAAATATACACTTTTACAAGATGGGCAATATATAGACTGCTCTTCTGGAATGTGTGTAACTATAGGAGTTGTAAATAATAATTACAAAACAAAAATATTATCTCAAACTGATTGTGACCAATATATTAAGGAAAATAAATTATTTGATTCAAATGAAGATGTTTGCGATCCTTCAAGATTTATAACCACAATTGATCCAAAGCATTTAGCAGATATTAAAAATAAAATAAATAGTGTCAAGTCTTTAACAACTTCTATTGATACTCCATTAAGTACTAAAAAATATGTTCACAAACTTGGTAATTATAGTATAGAAAAAGAAGATCTTTTAAATGTATTAGAAGACAGATTTAGAATGCTTTATGAGACAACAAAAAACAATATTTATTTTGTTCCTCTATCGATGGCAATACAAGCAGATGGGAAGCAATATTTCTATAATAAAGAAACACTGGATAAACTTACAAAAGATGTTTTTGAAAGTTGTGGACTAGGAAACAATGATGTTTTACTTGTACTTCCATTTGATAACCGTAAAGACACAAAATGTTTGCCTTTAGGAATCGCAAAAAAAGGATCTGCTGTTTTAAGTGATGGGGACATTCAAGGTTTAACAGGTAATTGGGATGCAAAGGTGTTACAACTATTCTCAAAGGTTGCAAAACCTCTTACAGTTAGTTCTTATTATCTTACAGCTACAGGTAGATTTGTAAGGTTTAGTAAAAAATCATCAGGAAATATAAAAGGATATTCAGCTATAAAAGTTTTACAGTTTTTTGAATCTAAAGGCTATGCCGAGATAAATCAACTAAATCAGGAACTTAATACATGTAATAGTGGGATCATAGATCATCAATCAGGTCAGTCACTTCCGTGTAGAGAAGTATGGTCTTTATATCAGCCATTTTCAAAGAAAGCTAACGATATTTATTTTAAATATTCTAATCTGGAGCTGGCAGCTGGAGGTATGCAAAGTAAAGATATTTGGAATGAAATTAGTAAAGAAGATATCGGAAAGCTTAGAGAGCCATTTATGGACGATAAAGAAATTACTGATCAAATTTGGATAGACAGTAAAGTGAATTGGACATGGCGTGTTAAAGCTGAGATTTCACTTGGTACGAGTAAATTAGATGCAAAGAAACATTTTTATAGTTTTAGTAAACTTGCCGTATTAGATGATGCAGTTTATTCAACTCTTGATGCAGTTGGTAGTATTCCTGGGTTTGATACCTTTACAGATCCTTTTGGAGCCATATATGCCGGAGTGCGCCGTGATAACACGAATACTGTTATTTATTCGGCTTCTTTTGCTATACCGTTTGCTGGCTCTGCTTACATAAAAGGAGGTATACATGAAATTAAGGAAGCAGGAGAACTTTGGGGTATTGTAGCAAAAAAAGCGGATAATGTTGACGGATTTGTATTAGACGTAAAAAAAATATCAGATATACGGGCTGATGAATTTCATGTCAGTTCTTTAGTATATGGGAATGAAAAAGATTTGACTGACAAAGTATTAAAAGACGCCGATAAATATGTCGATAAGAATTTTGTTAAAAGTCAGGTTGATGGATTATCGTTACTCAAAGACGGTAAAGTTGCTGATAATGTTTTAGGGACAATTGCAAAAAATGGTAATAAAATTGAATATACTAATCCGGCAGGGAAGTTACTGAAGTGGACGGAACAAGGTATTAATGATATAAATAATGCAATTGCAACAGCAAAAAATCTTGACCCACTAAATACAAATAACATTGGTAGAATAACAGAAGGTAAAGTTGCAGATTTTATAAAGCAAGAAGGTAAGATAGTGGAAGGATTTGGTTTAACAATAAAAAAAGCTGACAATAGTATTGCAACTGATATAGATATCATTACATCTAATGAAATTATTGAAGTCAAAAACAGTATGGCGGTTTGGGAGAAAAAACCTAATCAGGTTAATCGTTTTGTAAATTCTACTTTAGAAGATTTTGTAAATCCTCAAAATAAAAAAGCAATTCTATATATAGAAAAACCTTTGTCAGATTTAGATAAAGCTAAAATATTAAATACTATTCCAAATAATGTAACTCTTGTAAATTCATTAACCGAACTTAAAACTATTTTAAAATAATGAGCTTAGCTATTATATCAACTCAATTTGAGTGTCAAGAAAAAACATTTAAGAATGTAGCATTTGCATCGTTAAATGCGAAGCTTGATTTTTCATCAAGAGAAAATTCCTTACGGAATGATGGATCAATAGAAGTATGGATCACGAAGAGATTTGGGAATGGAGAAGATGATTATGATTTTTTTTCAATGGACATTTATGATGAAAATTGGGTAACTAATTTTATGTCTAAAATAGAATATAAAGAAAAAAGATATTATGTTCTTGCAGGAACAGACAATACTCCTTCATATTTATGTTATTATTTTTCTTTGGCATATTTAAGATTGGAACCTTTGCATAAAATAGTACTTTATGATGACTGTATATTTGGATTAGAAGAAATTGAGATGATTGAAAGCGGAACTGGATTTACAGAGGATTGGGCAAAAAATATAATTTAATTAGTACCCACTATCTCTCGCTCCAGCACAAATCCTTTCGTATGGTGGTATCTAGATCAAATCTAGTTTTTTTAAAGGTTTAATAAAATAAAAATGATTAGAGAATATAAATTTAATGATTCTGAGAACGTAAGTAGCACGTACCACACTAAAGGATTTGTGTGGGAGCGAGGGGAGGAAAAGTTTATACAATAATAGAAAAATAAATATTATGTATAATTTAAAAAATGTTCTTGAAATTTATAAAAAAGAGAAAATAAGTTCTGATGAAATTATGTTTATCGAAATGATTGATAAATATAAAAGTTGGCAGTTAATGACTGATGAAGAAAAGTTTCAAGATAAAAAACAATATTATTTTATAAATATCAAATTCGGTGGGGCTTCTTTAGAAATTGAATATGAAAAACAAATTATTGTTTTTTTAGAAAAATTATTGCTTTTTTTTAGAAAGATTAAGGAAGAGGAAAGTTTTAGTGAATATTTATCTCTTAATGAAGAGAATAAAATACTATTTCGTATTTATTATTTGTTGTATAGTGAAAAAGAATTATTACTACATACTAGAAGTTCAAGAGGGATAAAAGTTCATGTTCCACTTAAAACTTTTGAAAATTTAATAAATCAAGTAAAATTTACTTCATTATATGAAAAATACAAACTAAATAAACTATTTGAAGATTATAGTTTGTTGTTGAAACTATTTTCGGAAAAACCTTATAATTAAAGCAAAAGGTGAATATTTGATGAAAATAAATTTTACCCAGCTCCCGCACGAATCCTTTCGTGTGGCGGTATGTAGGTCAAAATCTAGTTTTTTATAAAGGTTTAATAAAATAAAAATGATTAGAGAATATAAATTTAATGATTCTGAGAACGTAAGTTGTACGTACCGCACTAAAAGATTCGTGCGGGAGCGGGGAATGGTGGAATATGTATCCCGCTAAATTTCCAAATGAACATCAAGGAGGAGTCCATGGAAAAGGTTCACCATCAAGAGAATTGTTTAAATAACAAATTAAATATTTTACTATGAGTTTTGAAAAAGAATTGAATTTTCTAAAAGAAAATGAAAATAAAGATCAATTAATTAATAATAAAATTAGAAGTACTGTTCCCGAAATTAATAGTTTAAAGGAAAGTTTTCCAAATTTACCTAATGATTTTTTTGATTATTTATTAGAAGTAGGTTCTGGGAATATAATAGAATCACAGTTTAAGGTAATGAATGACTTATTTGATTTTAATGATTTAGGATTGGAAGATATCTATTATTTACCTGATAATATTAAGTTGTTTGGCGATAATTATTCAGGTGATTTTGCTGGATTTGATATATTATGTAATAAAGATGAAGTTGTTGAGTTTTGGCACGATTCAAATGAGCTTCACTATACAGGAAAAACATTTAGAAAGTATATCAGAGAGAAAATGTTGATGGAGTAGATTTATTATTAAGAATACTGATTGGTAATGAAAAAGTATGAAAAAGTAGAGAACTCAAGCAAATATTGGACAGATTTTGAAGCTGAACTTTCCACTTATTATCATTATAAATGGTTAGGAAAGAGAAGTGTTAATACATTTAATATTAATGAACTAGATTTTATAAAAAAATATGTTTTGCTCACATATAAATATGGCTTTGTAACACCTATTAATTATAATGAAGAAAATCTACTTACTGAGTATGAAAAATATAAATTAAAGAATGAATCTAATGGAATAGGCGGTAGTAATCTCATGTTTTATATTTATAAATATGGTAATGATTTGATTTATTCTTCAAAATTATTTATTGATTTAAATGATAAAGAATATAAAATTGTAGTACAGATTAATCCAATAACTGAGTTTAAAGATATTGGAATTACAGGCATAGGATATGGTTCAATTCCTTTAAGGATAGAAATGATTAAAAAGACAGAAGAAATAGAAGTGGTATGTTATTTAGATAATGATATTTTCAATTTATGGATAGATAATAAAAAAACAAAATGTGAATTTGAAAATCCTGTTGACAACTCCGAGTTAGCTTATTTAAATACTCCTAGATTAAATAGTTTTTTGAGAGATTTAAAAAAATTGTGTTTTGATTTTGGAGCAAATGATTTTGAATTTGAAAATTTAGGTTTGAATGACTTTTCAGAAGATGGAGTTTTATTTGATGGAGAGGCTATTTATTATGAAGATATAGTAGAATTATTAATGCCTCATCAAAAAAAAAGTTAAATAGTATTTTGGAAATTACATTTAAGGAAAAAAAACTTGACATCTTCAATAAAATAGTTGGCTTTGAAATATAAGCTAAAGGATATTAAGAATAAATTAAATAAAAAATAAAAAATTACGCATGAAAAAAAATATTTTAACCATAATAGTAATATTAATAAGCATTTGTGGTTTTGCGCAAAAAATCAAGATTGACAAAGGAGAAATAAAGCTGGATGATAAAACGATTGGTTACGTAGAAGGTAAAAAACCGCTGTTTAAAATTTCGAATTTAGATAAAACCTACAATGTTGCCATTGAGTTAAAACAAGTAGAACCAGTGCCTGCAATTCCTATCATGCAATTAAAAAACGAAGAAACAGGAAAATTCAATGAAATTGCTTTTTCAACAGGAAAGTTTAATCCTTTTAATAGTCAGAAAAGTGTCATTGCGGCATTAGTAGAGCATAATTTTCTAAGTGATGATGGATTAAATACGGAACTAACAGAAAATTTCATTAATGGAGAATCAACAGGTATTTCTACAAAATTATTAGAAGCTCAAAATGAAAAAGATCAAGTAAATAAAGTTATAAATGCTTATCAGTTAACGATTGATGATGCAGGTACTATTTATAGTATAAAAGCACAAAATCAAGATCCTTATGATAAAAGAATTGGATACATCAAGATGACATCACCGTCAACAAATGGAGAATTAAAATATGAAGTGATGGATTTAGACAACTATATAATCGCAACTTGGTTTGCCAGAGGAGGAATGTTCTCAGGGTATGATAAACTTTTGAACCAAGAGTTAATCACTTTTGATGAAAAAGTGCTTCCGGCAACTTTTGACAATACAGGTAATCCGATTGGATATAGAATGAGCAAAGATATTACCGCTATGAATATTGTGAGAGTACTTGTTGGTAATGGCTATACTTTAGGAAGTCAATATTAAGAGAATATGAAATAATTAAGTTAACAGAAATATATAAACAAGAAAAATGAAAAAAAGAATTCTATTAGTAGCAGTATTGCAACTTTTTATGGTATTGGGTAGTTGTAGCTCAGATTCAGGAAACGATTTAACTCCAACTCCAGAACCGCCGGTTGTGGTGATAAAAACAGCAAAAATAACATCATATTCTAAAAACTCAGGAGAAACAGGAGAAACTGTTAGTATGTATGGTGAAAATTTTTCGGATAAAGTAAGCGATATCAAAATAACTTTTGATGGCGTTGCAGCAACAATTGTTTCCGCAACGGCTACTGAAATTATATTCAAATTACCTTCTACTGATAAACTATTACCAAAATTAGATTTAACAATAGAAAATAGAACAGTTAAGAACGAAGTTAAGAATGATTACCAAGGGAATATAGGTGTTTTACCTAAGGCTTCGATTTCGGAATGGTTTACAATAGAAAATGTTCTGAAAAAAGATAGTAAAATTTATAATATGCAGATTTTTAGTGATAAAATCATGTACTATTCTATGACAGATTATGGTGGAAGTGGAGTGTACAGAACACTTGATGGAGGTATCACGTTTAAAGAATGGGGAAGAACTGGATTCTCAGGTGCTTTTTCTGCTACTAAAAATGACGAAGGATGGGCTGATACATCATTTTGGATTCAAAAAGTACCAGTCGGGGGCTCTCCAATAATGGATTTTATCAAGACAGCAAAAGGGGGGAGTTATTACTCTGTTTATGTTGATGCAGATATGAAAAACGGAACAATTATTTCTCTAAAAGGAGATGTTTATACAACGACTAATGGAGTTGATTTTTCGCAAGTTTATGATGCCCACTTTGATGATGAAGGATATGCGAGTGGATCTATAAGTAGATCTGCTGAAATTGATAATGATCATATTTGGGCTGCTGGTCAAAAAACAGTTGGAAAAATATATTATCCTTTCATTTTGTTTAAAAATAATGAAACAGACGGTTGGAAAGAGCACTATTTGGTAAATGAACCAAATTCATTTGTTACTGAAGTTTCTTTTGCCGACAAGATAAATGGTTTTCTTTTAATGGGTAATTCATCAATTTACAAAACCATAAATGGAGGTGATACCTGGGCTAAAATTTATACCGGAGAAAAATTCACAAAATTCACTTTTAAAGATGCTAATACGGGTTGGGCAGTTTTAGAAAATAAAATATACAAAACAGTAGATGGTGGTACTACATGGGCTATAGACTATACACACAATCAATCTATAAAATCAATTGCTTATAAAAATAATATTGTTTGGGCTATTTCTACAGATAAGATAATCAAACGCTATTTGTAATATTTAGCAGCAGAAAATAATAGATTAAAAAACCACTACAGTCTCAAAACTGTAGTGGTTTCAAAAAAACTATAATGAAAAAAACTTTACTCTTATTATTCTTTATTGTTCTTACTTCATGTTATCAGGAAACTGCTATAGCCGTAGAAGGTGATTTTACGACTTCGTATGTAGATCAGGACGAATCGGTTCCTGTTATTATTAAAATAGACTGTAAAATTACCGGTGCAGATACCTACGAATGGACATTTGAAGGAGGAAGTCCAAGTACTTCAAACCTTAAAAATCCGGGTGAGATACAGTATGACAAACAAGGCACCTATGCCATAAAACTTAAGGCAACAAATGTAGATGGAGAGAGTAAAGAAATTAGTAAAACGGTTGTAATAAAAGAGGGAATTAATATTCAGTTTACGCATGAAATTATAAAAAGTACTTATTCGCCAGTCGAGGTTGTTTTAACAAATTCGACTCCGGGAGAGGGGCTTACTTTTAAATGGGAATTTCAAGACGGAATGCCAGCAGAATTTACAGGAAAAACACCTCCAAATGTTGTCTTTACAACTCCGGGAGATCATACTATAACTCTAACGGTTTCTAACGGTTTTGAGTCAGAAAAACAGAGTAAAACCATAAAAGTTGCGCCGCTTTTAGTGAGCTTGTTTTCGTATGAACCCAAGTTTGAAGACGATGATTACGAAGCTCCTGTAACAATTTATTTTACCAATAAATCCACTAGTGCAACAAATTACAAATGGAGTTTTGAAGGCGGGAATCCGGCTACTTCAACAGAAGAGAATCCAACAGTTGTTTTTACAAGTGCTGGGACTCATGAAGTGACTTTGGAAGCTTTGAATGACAAAACAAGTCAGATTTTTAAGTCGACCATTACGGTTTTACCGGATACAAATTTGCGTACACTCACTAATATTAAATTAGGGATAAATTCAGCACATAACAATAGCAATATTGGTGCAATGTTCTCGACTGTAACGAGACAGGTTTATAAAGCCAATGAAATCAACGATCAGAATAGCAGCCTGGTGGATATTGTTTTTCAGGGCTTGAACAGCAATTTTAGCTATAATAGATTTGTATCACCGGATCAGGCAAACAATTATGGTTTTATGGCACTCAAAAATGCACAAAGCACCATTTTTATAAACTCTCAAAATTTATGCAATTGCGGATTGAATTTTACCGAGGCCCAATTTGATGCGATGGTAAATGATAGCCCGATAAAATCATTAAACATAAGTTATAATGCAGCGGGGGCTCAGGAATTTGGATTTACTTATCCAAGAATAATTTTATTTAAAACACAAGATGGACGAAAAGGAGCTATCAAAATTAAAGATATGGTAAAGAACGGAACAAGTTCTTATATTTTATGCGATATCAAAGTGCAAAAACAATAACCAATAAATGAAGAGAGAGAATAAGAAAATCTTGTTTTGGTTATGTATTGTTTTTGTCTGTTGTATTTGCAGAAAAGGATATGCCCAGGATGTAGACTTAGAGAATTTTTATAAGCCAAATTTTAAAGTTACCGGTAACATTAATGCGAATATGATGTATTATAGTTCAAGTATGCCAAATGCTCGTGAGCCTTTTACTTACTTGCTTTCCGGGAATTTGAATATTAGTGCATTTAATTTTAGTGTTCCGTTATTTTACAGCATTACCAATCAGGGAAATAATTTAGGTTATACCGCTCCGTTCGATTTTAACAGACTGAGTATTATGCCCAAATACAAATGGGTAAAAGCCTATATAGGCAATGTGAGTATGACTTTTTCGCCTTATACCTTAAGTGGTTTTCCATTTAAAGGAGTTGGCTTGGAACTTACTCCCAAAAGCCCGTTTAAAATAACTTTAATGGGAGGGCAGTTGCTTAAAGCGGTTTCGGCGGAAGATGCATCGGGAGGAATTCCGGTATATCAACGTTATGGTTACGGAGCAAAAATAGGTTTTGAGCAGCCACAATATAAAATTGGCTGGATAGGTTTTTATGCCAAAGACGATGTGAATTCGCTAAACATGACCAATGATAAAGGAGTAACGCCAAAAGAGAACTTTGTAAACAGTTTGATTTTTAGTACATCTTTGATGAGGAATTTAAATTTGAATGTTGAGTATGCTTTGTCTGTTCTAACAGATGATACACGTTCTGAATCTCTTCGGGGAGGAAATTTTAGGGATAAATTATTTTCAGCCAAAGAAAGGACAAGTTATATGAATGCAGTAAATGTCAATTTTGATTACAACATTCAAAAAAGTATCATAGGATTGACTTACGAACGAATAGATCCTAATTATAATACATTGGGAGCTTTGTATTTTAATAACGATTTAGAAAATATAGCCTTGCGTTTTTCACGTCCTTTTTATCAGGACAAAATTACGGTATCGAGCAGTTTAGGATTTCAGAGAGATGATTTGGCCAAAGCAAAAAAGCAAGATACTAAGCGGGTTGTAGGCTCAATTAATATGAATTATAGAGTTACAGATCAACTTAATTTTACAGGAAGTTATTCTAATTTCTCTACATATACCAATAAAAAATTAGATCAGTTTGAGCTTATAAATAATCCAAATGTAATACCGGCTGACACTTTAGATTATAAGCAATTATCACAAAATGCTAATGTGAATATGTCATATTCTTTTGGAAAAAAGAGAAATCAGAATTTAAATTTTAATTATAGCATAGCCGGTCAGGCAAATGAACAAGGCGGAGTGATACGAAAAGGTCAGGCAAGTACCGTTCAAAATTATAATTTGGCACATTCGGTAAATTTTATCGGAACGAAAATAGCCTTAAATAGCTCCCTTAATTATACCAATAACGAAGTAGGTCAAAATAATAATTCTTCAGCTGGAGCTTCTGTTGGAGCATCTAAAAAGCTATTCAAAGATAAGTTAAATACTAATTTAGGATTTCTTTATAACAACTCTCAGGGAAATAGGAACTCGAGTTCGGTATTTGGAGTGAAGTTTAATAATAGTTATGTACTGCTCGAAAAACATAATTTTAATATGAGTGTTATTTCAATGTTTAGAAGCAGCACCAATGCCAGGAAATTTAATGATCTTACAGCTACCTTAAATTACACTTATTCAATCGATAAAATAAAATTACCTGAAAAAAAAGAGCATAAAAAAGAAGAGAAAATAGTTTCAGATCCTATACTGAAAGTAAAACATAATGACAAGACTTACGAAGGAACAAGAAATGAAATTATAAAACAATTGCAAGAACTTCAGCTGGCATTACGACCAATCCCGACCGAAGATTCAGATGAATTGCAACATTTGTTAACTCTCGCTACTTTGACTCCTGATGATGAAAGTTTTAAAGAAAAAGCTTTAAATTATTTAAAAGCCTATGATTTAAATAATGGCATACTGGATAAATACAATGAATACATTCTTGAAACGGTAAAAAGTTTAAAGGAAGAAATGATTCGTAAAGATGAAGGTTTTGAAAATGATTATGTTATGGCGCTCGGGAGAGTAAATAAACATAAGTTGCATGAAGCAAGTGAAGAAGATAAAAAAGATATAGTCAACAAAACGAGTTATAATTCGTATTTAAAATTGGTCGAACGAAAAGATAAAAAGCTACAGCCTTTATTAATTCATCGATGGATGCTTAATGAGATTTCTATACTTGCCAATACGCCTGCTGATGAAATTCATAAAAATGAAAATCTTTCAAATTTTAATAAACAAGAGTTGAGTCACTTCTTTAAAATGATGAAAGACAAAAAAACAGATGCAGAAATAATTGAAGAATTAAAAATAAAGCTCATTCCGTTTTATCACAATTTAGCCATAAATAATGTTAAAAATGATGAAGTTGAGTTTAAATATTTAAAGAATAATTAAGGATCAAAAATAAGACTCTTTGTAATA
Source organism: uncultured Flavobacterium sp. (assembly GCF_963422545.1). Taxonomy (NCBI): domain Bacteria; kingdom Pseudomonadati; phylum Bacteroidota; class Flavobacteriia; order Flavobacteriales; family Flavobacteriaceae; genus Flavobacterium; species uncultured Flavobacterium sp. Next base: position 295,319 of record NZ_OY730232.1, on the reverse strand, counting down.
AAACTAAGAGTATATAGATCGTTTCAAAAGAAGTTTGCCAAAAATATAAAAAAAGTTGTCATACTTTATTTTACAAAAAAAACAGGATTATTTGCTTATGAAAAAGTTTTACAAAATACAGTTATCGTTATTATTTATCATGCTTTCGGCTGTTTTTTCTTATGGGCAGGAAATTGCCGCTCCAAAAGAATTAGGTGCCGCTTCCAGTTCTATCGAAAAGATAGAAGCCTCTGACCGTTGGGTGGATAAATTTTCAAATGAGGATCTGGTAGAATTACCAATCGGAATTCGTAAAACGGTAAGTAATGTTCAATATTCTATTGGAATCACAAAAGCTGTTTTCTCGCCGGAATACACCACTTTGACTGTTTTTTGTAGAGTAGATATTCCTCAAAAAGATAAAAACGGACAACCCATGCAATTGTTCTTTGGTGCAAATAATGTAAAGTTATCGCATCAGGGAGGTATTATGGGAGAAGCCAAATTAGTATTATTGGGCAATGTCGATATTCCGTTTAGTGATAATAAATGGCAAGTATCATTATATGGCGGTTTTGATATGGCAACGGGCAATGTCAATGATGATTTAACCTATGTTACAATTGACTGTGATGGTTTTAAAGAAATGAAAATTTCGGGAGCAGTAGAGTTTTCCAGAGAACTGATACTGCCAATTGATGAGAAAACCCACACCGTAGACGAGAATAAATTAACAGTTCCCAAAACCTATTATAACGGAAAAACAGCTCAGATACCTAATAGAGTTAGAGGGGAGTTTAAATTTATGGCAAGTAGTTGGAACGATATCTTGGCCAATGTAACTTTGCAGCCTTTTGTTTTGAAAGACAAACGAAACGGAAAAGATTTTGAAGGGAATTTTCAGTTTTTAGTCAGTAATGCGGTATTAGATTTAAGTGATTTAAAAAACAATCCTACCGTAGTCTTTCCAGAATATTATGCAAAAAATGCACTTTTAGTACCAAGTCCTGAGGCGTGGAAAGGTGTATTTATACAAACTTTTGATGTAGGTCTTCCAAAAGAATTTCAAACTACAGATACGGCTTCAAGTAAAGAAAGACTTCATGTGGGTGCCCAAAATCTTATTATAGATAAATACGGAGTTTCAGGAACTTTTTATGCAAATAATGTTTTTCCTCTGGATCGGGGTATCACCAGCCAGGAAAAATCATGGGCATATTCCTTAGATCATATTGACGTAACGATTGCAGCCAACACTTTTGTAAAAGCAAATTTAAGCGGTCAGATTCTTTTGCCAATTAGTAAAGTTGTGCAAGAGAAAAAACAAAAAGCAGTAACCACAACACCTGCAACACCGGATGCGGCAACAACACCAGCAAAAGCGCCCCAAACCAATAGAGCTGGATTGGCTTATACTGGTTTTATATCGATGCAGGAACAGCAATTAGTTGTAGTTACAAAAGATTCGATCGCTTTTGATATCTGGAAGGCAAGAGCATTGTTGCTGCCCAATAGTTCTATTGAATTAAAATTGGTAAACGGAAAATTTTTACCCAAAGCAAATTTAAACGGAACAGTTTCTTTTGGTACCAATAAAGATGCGACAGAGGAGAAGGATGTAGAAGGAAAAAAGACAGTTGATTTTAAAGGAATTTCTTTTGAGAATCTGCAATTGCAAACTGTTTCGCCTATTATTACGGTTCGAAATATGGGGTACAAAGGGATGGTTACTTTTGGTAATTTCCCAGTTTCGATTGGTAACATAAATGTAGCCATTAACGGAGATGATTCGAGGATCGATTTTGATCTGGGAATCAATTTAATGGATGAAACTAGCGGAGCCGGGGCTACAGCGCGAATAGGAATCTTAGGAAAAATGTTCAATGATGGTTACAGGCAACGAAGCAGGTACAATGGATTAGATGTTTCGGCCATAAGCGTAAATTGTAAGTTCAGTGGACTCACCATTAATGGTAGCCTTATCTTAATGGAAAAAGATCCTGTATATGGAAACGGATTTAATGCAGATCTGGAAGTTGATGTCGCTGAAGTTGTTAATGTAAAGGCAAAGGCTATTTTTGGACGTACTACTTTTAGATATTGGTATTTTGATGCAGCTGTAAAAATACACGGAGCTCCTTCGCCGTTTATGATCAATGGTTTTGCTGGTGGTGCCTATTATAAAATGCATCGAAATAAGGACATAGATATTGCTGATTTTTCTCCTTCAGGACTAAGTTATACTCCGGATGAAAAAATAAATTTAGGAGTCAAAGCCTTAATTTATTTTTATGTTGGTTCTGAGAAAGTTTGTAATGGTGAAGCAGGATTTGAAATAGCTTTTAATTCAAAAGGAGGGATAAACAGGTTAGCGATTTTTGGTAAAGCAAAAGTAATGGCTGAAATAAAAGGGTTGGGAGAGATTACTTCTTTAGTACAAAAAGTAAAATCTAATTTAACTGCAAGGAAAAATCTTTTCAATATGAGTGCGGTTGATATGATAGGATCTTTTGTAAGTCAATATCTTCCAAAAGCAAAAGAAGCTATACCTGAACCTTTAACAGATGAAGTAGGAATAAAAATGGCATCGGCTATCGAATTTGATTTTCAAAATCATTCGATGCATGGTACAATGGATGTGTTTATTAACACACCAGGTAATTTTCTTTCCGGAATAGGAGAAGGAGGAAGAGCAGGTTGGGGAGTTTTTCATAAAGATCCAAAGGATTGGTACATGTATATGGGGAAGCCAGATGACAGATGTGGTATAAAAATTGGAGTGGGTGGTATGTTTTTAAAGACAACAAGTTACTTTATGGCAGGGACATTACTTCCGGGTAGTCCGCCACCACCACCTGTTGTTGCACAAATTTTAGGTGTTGATGCCAAAGAATTAGACTATATGCGTGACGAAAATGCATTAGCAAATGGAGGCGGTATGGCCTTTGGAGCCAGTTTAGATTTTGATACAGGAGATTTAAGTTTCTTACTCTTTTATGCCCGTTTTCAGGCAGGAATGGGATTTGATATTATGCTAAAAGATTATCAGGAAGCCAGATGTTCTAATACAGGAAAACAAGTAGGTATAAATGGTTGGTATGCAAACGGACAATCATATGCTTATCTGCAAGGAGAACTAGGAATTAGAGTCAAACTATCATTTTTAAAATTTAAGGTTCCAATTATTTCAGGAGGAGCTGCCGTTTTATTACAGGCGAAACTACCAAACCCGGTTTGGATGCGAGGTTATGTAGCCGGAAATATGAATATTCTGGGAGGGCTTATAAAAGGAAAATTCCGATTTAAATTGGAAATTGGTGAAGTATGTCAATTTGAAAATGCTTCTCCATTAGGAGGGCTAAAACTAATAACAGATGTAACTCCAAAACAAAGTTCAACGGATGTGGATGTTTTTGCCGTACCACAAGCTGCGTTTTCTATGAAAGTGAATGAAGCTTTTGTAATTCCTGAAGATACGGGTGATGTTACTTATAAAGTAATATTAGAAAAATTTAAGGTTTTTGATGGCACAAAAGAAATTCCCGGAACTTTTGAATGGAGTTCTATGAAAGACAGAGTAAATTTTGTTTCAACTGATATTTTACCTCCAAATAAAGAACTAAAAGTTCAGGTTGAAGTTAGTTTTCAAAAGATGGTAAATGGTGCTTTTCAGCCTATAAAAGTTGATGGAAAAGTGGCAACTGAATTTGAAGAGAGACTCTTTACAACAGGAGGAGCACCTAATCATATTCCGCTTACTAATATCAAATATTCGTATCCGGTTGTAGATCAAAAGTATTTCCTGGAAGAAGAATATCCTAAGGGCTATATTCAGCTTAAACGCGGTCAGGATTATTTGTTTGAAGATTCAAATTGGGAAACAAGTATAAAAGTAGATCAAGACGGAATTTCTAATTCAAAAGCGACAGTTTTTAATTACGACACCACTTCAAATGAAGTTTATTACGACCTGCCTAATATTGATCAGGAGAAGAAATATAATTTTTCTATAGTAAGCACATTAAAACAAACTCAATCAAGAAATACGACAACTGGCACAAAAACAAATACAATTAGTAATGAAGGTAATGACATACAAATAAAAGAAAATCAAGCTGACGCATTATCAAAAGCTGAAGGAAGTATCGAACGTTTAACATACTCTTTTTCTACAAGTAAATACAAAACATTTACTTCTAAAATGAATGCGATAAATACTCAAAATTATAATTTTGGAGTCTTGTATTCAGACGTTATTTATTTGACTAATACAATTTCAAGTCAGGAAGCATTTGACATGGCTGAACTTAATGGAGTAACTTATAGTGATAGTAAAGCTATGATAAGAGCAGAATCTAAACTAAATGATGCGTATTATGCAACAGATATTTTACCGTATCTGTATAAAGATTATCCTTTAAACGGTAGTTACTCTATAAACAATAGAGATACAAATGAATTAGGAGTGATTCCGGCAAAGGCAATACCACTTAATGCATATTATATGACAAGCATTGAAAATAACGTAAACCAATCCTGGACAAAAGGTAATTTTCCGTTTAAGTACAATATGCCATTACTTTACAAACAAGATTGGGTTGATTTGAATAATCAGATTATTAACGCTTACGTTAATGGAGATACTAGTATAGAGACAATCGCAAAACGTTTTATGAATACTAATTTCCAATTCATGCGATATGGAAATTATGAAATAGTGATGAAATACAATTTACCGGGAGATAAACAAGCGAACGAGTTTATTTATAAGTATAAAAACAATAATAATTTTAGATAGTCTTAAAAAAAATCCATCTCGAAAAGAGATGGATTTTTTTTAAATTATTGCACATACAAACAAATATTGGAAACAAAGTTAAGGATGTATTGTAGAAACTTCTTATTTTTTTAATCATCTATTAAATCAAAATTATAAGTATGGAAGCTGAAGATCAGTATCTGTCTGGTTTTGATTTTTCTTTTTCCTGATAGTTCTGATTTTAATAGCTCTAATGATACATTAGAATCCATTTTAAAGAGTTCAACGAATTTTTTTTTCTGCGTGAAGCTGAAAAAGATCTAGGGAGTTTTTTATAACCTTTTTTTTCGAGTTTCAGAACATTTCTAAGATTGTTCGTAAAACCCCATCTTTCCTTGGAAATCGATTTTCCGGTACTGATTGAAATTTTTTTTGTCTTGTAAGACAGGCGGGCAAATATCGATGATTCACCGTTTTTATCTACTTTGTCCGATTTTTGATAAAAAATTACTTTTAACATGCTATCTAGCATAAATTAATACTCAAATTGATTTAAAAATTTTGCGAGAGCCTAGAGATAGCAGGGAATTCCTAGGGAATTCTCCTCTTTATAGTTACCCTTTTTTACTTAAAAAAAGCAAAAATTAAATAGGGTAACAAATAGGATAACTATTCTTTGAGAAAGCATGTGTTTTTTGAAAGGTTTGCCAAAAAGAAAAAGCCTTTAAACAGTAATGTTTAAAGGCTTTTGACTTTTAAAGTTTCTTTTGAAACTTCTATTGGCGGAGAAAGAGGCTCCGCAAACCTTTATATTTTTCCCAATGAATATGGGCTTTTACAGACTATTCTAAGAACAGGGTTACCTATAGGTGCACTCACGAATTTTTTATATTATTAGTAAGGATAATGTATTATAATTGATTTTAAAAGACTTAATTTTCATTAGGACTTTTAGTGGGGAGAGCAGGATTCGAACCTTAAACTTGAAACCCTCGTATTTCCTGCATTTTTTATTTTTAAAACCTGTGTTGCCACAATGTTGCCACGAAACTAAAAACGTTATTTTTTTGAATTCACTGGTTTTTTTAACAACTGTTTATTAAGTGTTTACAGCCTGTTTTATTGGATACCATGATTCATTTTGATCAATAAAGCAGACGTACTCGTTTTTTTGATAAAAATAACTGCTTTTTTGATAATTATTAGTTTTTTTTAAAGTCAAATAGTTGTAGGATTTTGAAGGTACTCTTTTGTCTATTCATTCTACTACTGAAAGATATTTCATGTTTTATATAATCTTCCGTTATCGGAAGATATATGACAAATATTGTATAAAAAAATATTTAATTTTTTTTCCGATAGCGGAAATATGTATAATAAACATACTTAAAGATTTTTTTTAAATATTTAAATAAACCGGCTTAACTTTCTATGGCAAATGGGGATCCTCTTCAGTCGAGTTATCTTAAGAAATTTGAGATAGGTATGTAATTAAAAAAGATGATTTTTTAGCTTTGGTATAAGACTATAATATATTATTTCACTGCAAAAAACTAAATGGAACTGCTCTAAAAGTCTTGCCTTCCAATAATGGTAATAATCTCTACCCGTTTATCTCCATTGATTTGGTAGTAAATAGTATCAACACCACAAACACAATAACGATATCCTCTTTTAATGTGGTCAGCAGAAGGAAATAAAAAAGGATTTCCTTCTATTTTATCAAAACAATCGTAAAACATATTAAAATAGTTATCAGCTTGATCAATGCCAAACTTACTAACACCATAATAATAAATTCTTCTTAAATCTTCTTTGGCTTCGCTACTTAAATAATAGCTATACATTAGGCAAATCTTTTTTAAATTCGGCTAACATTTCTTCTCTAGTTTGTTTTTTTGCAAAACCACTTTTTTCTCCCTTATCTATTTTAGCTCTCACAAACTCATAGTATTCCTCTTGTGAACGGGCTTGTTTAATCAAATAGTTAATAGCTTCACTTTTACTACTAAACTCTTCTGTGTTAACCTGATTTTTCAACCACTCTTCATTAGGAGCAGTTAATGATATACTTTGTCGTGTCATAATAATAATAAAAGCTTTAATCTGGTGTAAATTTACACCAAAATTTTGAAATGGAAAACATATTTCGAGATGAAATAGTTTTTTTAATTGTTTTGGTAAGTTTTATTTTATAAATATTAAAAATTTGTAAATATCATAGAGATGTAAGAGGACACGAACCTGATCGAGATATTCGAACACAAATTGGGCAACCTTTAGTTTTGCTGAATTTCTAGTTTTCAAAAAAAATACTTTGTGCCACTATGTTGCCACGAGACTAAGAATTATTGTATTTTTGATTAACTTATTGTTGTTTAGTGTTTTGACTTGTGTTTTTGATACTACAGTTCTTTATGCTGTAAATATAAAGTTTCGTCTGTGAAATTGATTGTTTTGTCTTTATTATTGTGAAAAATTAACTTTTGTTGTTTCTAAAAAATGCCTTAACTTTTTCTTCAAGCTAAGTTAGCACATCCATTTTATTAGGTTAGTCCAACAGCAAAACTGTTGGTAGAAAAATCGTTCCTCCTTCAAATTGTTTTTTCACAAAAAATTATCATAAAGCCGAAACAAGAAACTCACTTCTTCTGTTCATTTGGTGTTCCGCTTCAGTACAAGGTACATTATCAGAGCATCCGTTTACGAGTTGTGTTTCCCCGTATCCTTTACCGGTTAATCTGTTTGGAGCCACGCCGTTTTTAATAAGCCATTGAATGGTTGATTTAGCTCTTCTGTCAGATAAGGCTTCATTGTATTTAAATGATGCTCTACTATCTGTATGCGAACGAATATCGAGTTTCATAGACGGATATTGATTCAATACATCGAGTATTTTTTCAAGATCTATAGCAGCTTCTACACGTATATCAGATTTATCCAGATCAAAATAGATCATTTTTATACCAAAACATTTTGCTAAATCATCACCAACGGTTACCACACATTCCGCTTTTTCCAACGCTATAGGTAAATTAGTTCTTCCGTTTTCTTTTAAGATGGTTACAGGAACCTCTTTGGTGGTATATTTATCTTTTTCGGCACGCACTGCATACGACATACCGCACTCAACAGGAAATTTATAATTACCGTCTTTATCAGAAGTTGTAGTAGTGATCATTTTGTAATTGCTGTCGTACAGAGTCAGCTTGGTATCCGGCAGAATTTCGCCCGATGCCAGATCAGTAACAACCCCATACAACTCCTGAACACAATAGAGTCTTTTAGTTTCTAAAAATTTATAAATATCATCAGAACCCCTTCCGCCATCTTTGTTGGATGAAAAGAAACCTTTTCGTGACTTAGTCTCAATTACATAGGCAAAATCGTCTTTTGGAGAGTTAACATCAGCACCAACATTTTGAATGTTACTTATAGTACCATCTTTTGCTATTTTTCCGGCAAATACATCCAATCCTCCAAGTCCGGGATGTCCATCTGATGCAAAATAAATTTCATCGTCATCTGTTACATAAGGAAAAGTTTCTTTCCCTTCGGTATTAACTGGAGTTCCCAAATTTACAGGAGTACCAAATACACCATTGGCATCGATACTTACTTTAAAAATATCCGATTGTCCAATTGTTCCGGGCATATCTGATGCAAAATACATCATTTTCTCATCCGGACTTAAAGCAGGATGCGCTGTGCTATAACTATTGCTGTCAAAAGGCAATTCGGTTATATTTCCCCATTCGTTTTTTTCAAAAGTGGCTTTATATATTTTTACCAGAGTAATTTTATGTTCATCTTTTCCTTTTTTACCATTAAGATAGTTGTTTCTTGTAAAATAAACTGTTTTTCCATCTTTTGTGAACACAGGTGTTGCTTCGTGGAATTTTGAATTTATTTTTGATTTAAACTTTTTTGGAGCGTTAGGATTAAAATTTTCATCGAGGTCGGATTGATATAAATTTGTAAAATGCTCGCCTGTCCATTTGTGTTTTCTCTGATCAAAGTTACCAGTATCTCTGGCTGAAGTGAAAACAAGTTTGTTTTGATAGAATGTAGTTCCATAATCTGAATATTTACTGTTAATACCTGCATCTTCGATATTATATCGTCCTGAGTTGGCTTTAATAATATCAAGATAATTTTTGTTTTCTCCGTACAGCTTGGCCCTGTTGTCATTTTTTGATTTTTGATGGAATAAATCAAACATTTGATTGGCTTTGGCCGTGTCCCCCGTAGATTTTAGCGATTGGGCATATCGATAATAATACTCAGGTTCTTGTTCTGCATTCATGGCAAACAATTCACCATACCATTTTGCGGCTTTATCAAATTCAGAATTAAAGTAAAAGGAATTACCTAATTTCTTGAACATATCTTCTGATTTGTATCCTTTTTTTGCTACCCGTTCATAGGTTTTAATAGCATCAATGTAGGCATAGTTATCGTATTTTTTATCTCCGGAAGCTAGTTTGTTCTTTTGTGAATAACTGTTAGATGAAAAAACACTTACTATTATTATGCAAAGGAGTATATAATTTTTCATGATAAATATTTTTTAGAAGAAACGTGGAGTTGTTATTTTACCATTGTTTTGGAACAGTTCGAAGCGCAGGAAAATTTCGTGCGAACCTGAGTTGTAATTATTTAAGTTAGTGGTTTCACGATCATAACCATAACCTATATATAAACCATCAGTAACCTGGAATCCTACCATAGCACTCATTGCAGCACTCCATCTGTAAGCCACTCCAACCACAACTTTGTCGATGAACATGAAATTGGCCGAAATATCTGCCTGTAACGGAGCTCCTTGTACCATTTTGAAAAGTGTTGCCGGTTTGAATTTTACTTCCGGACCCAAATCAAATACGTAGCCAGCCATAAAGTAATAATTGATTTTATCTTTAAAAATGGCTACATCATTATTGTCATAGCGATTGGTCTCGATAAAATTTGGAATTGATAACCCTATGTAGGCTTTACTGGAATGCCAATAGACACCTGCACCTACATTTGGAGAGAACTTATTGCTTAAATCCTGAAATTGTGGATCTCCCTGACTGGCAGGGTTTAATTTATTAATATCAAGATTAAATAAATTAGCTGTTCCTTTAATACCAAATGAAAGTTTAAAATCTGCTGAGGTTTGTACAGTGTAGGAGAGATCAGCAGAAAAAGTGGTTTCATTAGTTGGGCCAATTTTATCGCTAACCAGTGAAGCACCTACTCCTAAGTTGCTATTATTTATTGGCGAATTGACCGAAAAGGTGCTAGTTTTAGGAGCTCCGTCAAGTCCAACCCATTGGGTACGGTATAAACCGAAAATACTCAAGGCTCCTCGCGATCCTGCATAAGCCGGATTAATATTTATGGTGTTGTACATGTATTGTGTAAATTGAGCATCTTGTTGTGCATAACTTAGAATAGCTGTAAACATCAAAACGAAAGAAAATAATTTTGTTCTCATAGTAGGTGTTTATAATTTTATTATTGCCATTATTTTTTAATCTTATCAAATAAACTCAATCTGTTCATGGGTTTAAAAACACGAAAGTTCAATTAAATGCCATCCTGACAATAGATGAATTGTATCATCAAGATGGCATTTTGTTTACTTGCTCAGATATAGATATCCATCTTTTCTATTCGTTTGAATTGCACCATTTCCATCTACGGAAGTGTAATTAAGAATATAAAAGTAAGTTCCTGAGGGAAGACCAGCTGATTGACTTATAGTTGTTCTTCCTCTTGAAATACCATCAAATGCATTGGTTGTGTTGTTATAGTTTTTAGTTTCAAATACTAATATTCCCCAGCGATTGTATATTTCTATATCATTACTTGGATAACAAGTGGTATCGTCAATACCATCAATAACAAATCTATCATTTATGCTATCTCCATTTGGAGAGAAGGCGTTATGTACGAGTATTGTTTCGCATGCCAGTACTTTACACTTATCATTGACAGAAAGATTCAATAATATGCTTCGAGGACAAGCTTCACTTAGAATTTTGTACTCAAATACATAATCACCAAGCGCAAGTCCAAAAACAGTTAGTAAATTGCCTTGAAGTGTACTATTATCTCTTGTATTTACCCAAGTTCCATCAGGAGGAGTGTTTTTAGGTAAAAAATCGAATAAATTAACCGGAGATGTATCCGCATTACAAGCTTCGGCATTGTAGGTCACCGGAGTTTGATTGTCACGAAGAACAGTTATTGTTTGTACCAATGTAGTTGTATTACCTGCACAATCAGACAAAGTGTATGTTCTGGTTACAATGTATGGACTGTCTTGACAGCCGGTACCTCCGTTATTAGAATCGCTTACTGTTATATTTACTGTTTGGCTACAGTTATCGACAGCATTGGTTATTGCACCCGTGCTGGCAACCGGAACATCTGATATGTTTTGTAAACCAGTAATATCTGCCGGAGCTGTTCCTGTTGGAGCCGTAGTATCCTTAACGGTTATTACCTGAGTGTATGTAGCTGTATTACCGGAACAATCGCTGGCAGTCCATTTACGAGTCAGAATATAATTGGTACTACATTCATTTTCGATGCTACTTTTTGTTTCAAGATAAGCAATAGATACATTATCTGCATTACAATTGTCAGAAGCTGTTATAGTTGCAGGTGTAGGAACTGCATCGCAAGATACTGTAATATCAGCAGGTAAGTTTCCTGTGAAAGTTGGTTTAGTGGTATCTTCAAGAGTAATTACTTGCGTGAAAGTATCCGAAGTGTTTCCACATTTATCTTTAACAGTCCATGTATTGGTGTAAGTGCCGGAATTACTACAAGATTGAGAAGCTACAAACTGACCGCTGGTTTTTATAATATTGCTCACATCTCCATCACAATTATCAGTTGCAACAGGGAAGGTCGCTTGCGCAGAAGCCAAAGCCTCAGTATCGCTACATTGAATAGTTACGTCTAATGTTTCTGCTTGTGTAGTCCAGGTTGGTTTAGTAGTATCTTCTATAGTAATCACTTGTGTGAAAGTATCCGAAGTGTTTCCACATTCATCCTTAACCGTCCAGGTATTAGTATAAGTACCGGAATTACTACAAGACTCAGAAGCCATAAACTGACCGCTGGTTTTTACGATATTGCTCACATCTCCATCACAATTATCAGTTGCAACAGGGAATGTTGCCTGCGCAGAAGCCAAAGCCTCAGTATCGCTGCATTGAATAGTTACATCAAGTGTTCCGGCCACTGTAGTCCAGGTTGGTTTAGTAGTATCTTCGATAGTAATCACCTGAGTGAAAGTATCCGAAGTGTTTCCACACTCATCCTTAACCGTCCAGGTATTAGTATAAGTACCTGAATTTCTGCAAGATTCAGAAGCCATAAACTGACCGCTGGTTTTTACGATATTGCTCACATCGCTATCACAATTATCAGTTGCAACAGGGAAGGTCGCTTGCGCAGAAGCCAAAGCCTCAGTATCGCTACATTGAATAGTTACGTCTAATGTTCCTGCGACTGTAGTCCAGGTTGGTTTAGTTGTATCTTCGATAGTAATTACTTGGGTGAAAGTATCCGAAGTGTTTCCACAATCGTCTTTAACCGTCCAGGTATTAGTATAAGTACCGGAGTTACGACAAGATTCATTAGCTACAAACTGACCACTGATTTTTACAATATTACTCACATCGCTATCACAATTATCAGTTGCAACAGGGAAGGTTGCTTGCGCAGAAGCCAAAGCTTCAGTATCGCTACATTGAACCGTTACGTCTAATGTTCCTGCTTGTGTAGTCCAGGTTGGTTTAGTAGTATCTTCGATAGTGATCACTTGTGTGAAAGCACTGGTAATATTTCCGCAATCGTCTTTGGCAATCCAGCTATTAGTATAAGTTCCGGAATTACTACAAGACTCAGAAGCCATAAATTGACCACTTGTTTTGATATAGGTAACAATTGAACAATTAGCTGTTGCGCTTGGCGCTTGATTTTGGGCTTCTGTTAAACCGTTTACATCACTACATTGTAATGTAATATCTAATGATCCTGCTTGTGTAATCCAGATTGGAATAGCAGTATCATGAACGGTAATTACTTGTGTGAAAACAGTTGATGTATTGTTACAAACGTCTTTTGCAGTCCATGTGTTGGTATAAGTTCCTGTGCTGCCACAGCTTCCTCTTTGGAATTGTCCGCTCACTTTAGTGTAAGTTACGGTTGAACAATTATCTGTTGCTACAGGAGCCTGACCTTGCGCATTATTTAGCCCTTCTGTATCGCTGCATTGAACAGTTGCGTCTAATGTTCCTGCGACTGTAGTCCAGGTTGGCGCAGTAGTATCTTCAAGAGTAATCACTTGCGTGAAAGTATCCGAAGTGTTTCCACATTCATCTTTAACCGTCCAGATATTAGTATAAGTACCAGAGTTACTACAAGATTCAGAAGCTACAAACTGACCACTGGTTTTTACGATATTACTCACATCACTATCACAATTATCGGTTGCCACAGGGAATTGATTTTGAGCAGTTGCCAGTCCTTCACGATCACTACATTGAATAGTTACGTCTAATGTTCCTGCTTGTGTAGTCCAGGTTGGTTTAGTAGTATCTTCGATAGTAATTACCTGTGTGAAAGTATCCGAAGTGTTTCCACAATCGTCTTTAACAGTCCATGTATTAGTATAAGTACCAGAATTACTACAAGATTCATTAGCTACAAACTGACCGCTGGTTTTTACGATATTGCTCACATCTCCGTCACAATTATCGGTTGCCACAGGGAATTGATTTTGAGCAGTTGCCAGTCCTTCGCGATCACTACATTGAACAGTTACGTCTAATGTTCCGGCTTGTGTAGTCCAGGTTGGTTTAGTTGTATCTTCGATAGTAATTACTTGGGTGAAAGTATCCGAAGTGTTTCCACAATCGTCTTTAACCGTCCAGGTATTAGTATAAGTACCGGAGTTACGACAAGATTCATTAGCTACAAACTGACCACTGGTTTTTACAATATTACTCACGTCGCTATCACAATTATCAGTTGCAACAGGGAAGGTTGCTTGCGCAGAAGCCAAAGCTTCAGTATCACTACATTGAACAGTTACGTCTAATGCTCCTGCTTGTGTAGTCCATGTTGGTTTAGTAGTATCTTCGATAGTGATCACTTGCGTGAAAGCACTAGTAATATTTCCGCAATCGTCTTTGGCAATCCAGCTATTAGTATAAGTACCGGAATTACTGCAAGATTCATTAGCTACAAACTGACCACTTGTTTTGATATAGGTAACAATTGAACAATTAGCTGTAGCGCTTGGCGCCTGATTTTGGGCTTCTGCTAAACCATTTACATCACTACATTGTAATGTAACATCTAATGATCCTGCTTGTGTAATCCAGATTGGAATAGCAGTATCCTGAACAGTAATTACTTGTGTGAAAACAGTTGATGTATTGTTACAAACGTCTTTTGCAGTCCATGTATTGGTATAAGTACCTGTGCTGCCACAACTTCCTCTTTGGAATTGACCACTCACTTTAGAGTAAGTTACGGTTGAACAATTATCTGTTGCTATAGGAGCCTGACTTTGCGCATTATTTAGTCCTTCTGTATCGCTACATTGCAGTGTTACATTTAGTGCAGTTGCTGCAGTAGTCCAGGTTGGCGCCGTAGTATCTTTGATAGTAATTACCTGAGTGAAAGTAGTACTGGTGTTCAAACAAACATCTTTAGCTACCCAAGTGTTGGTATAAGTACCGGAATTAGCACAATTACCTGCAACAAAGCTACCGCTTGTTTTAGTATAGGTTACTGTTCCGTTGCAATTATCAGTTGCTATGGGAGCCTCACTTTGTACAGTTGCCAATCCTGCTGTATCACTACATTCCAAGGTTGCATTTAAATCTGTTGGAGCAGTAGTCCATATTGGCGCAGTAGTATCTTCGATAGTAATTATTTGGGTGAAAGTTGCAGAAGTATTTAAACAAACATCTTTAGCAACCCATGTATTGGTATAGGTTCCGGAATTTACACAATTACCTGCTACAAAATTACCGCTTGTTTTAGTGTAAGTTACCGTTCCGTTGCAATTATCAGTAGCTACTGGTGTTTGGTTTTGAGCAGTTGTTAAACCATTAGCATCACTACATTGTAATGTTACATTTAATGCTGTTGGAGCAGTAGTCCATGTTGGAGCAGTAGTATCTTCGATAGTAATTACCTGAGTAAATGTTGTAGAAGTATTTAAACAAACATCTTTAGCAACCCATGTATTGGTATAGGTGCCAGAATTAGCACAATTACCCACTACAAAAACACCACTTGTTTTAGTGTACGTTACTGTTCCGTTGCAGTTATCAGTAGCTACGGGAGCCTGATTTTGAGCAGTTGTTAAACTATTAGCATCACTACATTGTAATGTTACATTTAATGCTGTTGGAGCAGTAGTCCATGTTGGAGCAGTAGTATCTTCGATAGTAATTACCTGAGTAAATGTTGTAGAAGTATTTAAACAAACATCTTTAGCAACCCATGTATTGGTATAGGTTCCGGAATTTGCACAATTACCTGCTACAAAATTACCGTTTGTTTTAGTATATGTTACCGTTCCGTTGCAGTTATCAGTAGCTACTGGTGCTTGGTTTTGAGCAGTTGTTAAACCATTAACATCACTACATTGTAATGTTACATTTAAAGCTGTTGGAGCAGTAGTCCATATTGGTGCAGTAGTGTCTTCTATAGTAATTACCTGAGTAAATGTTGTAGAAGTATTTAAACAAACATCTTTAGCAACCCATGTATTGGTATAGGTACCGGAATTTACACAATTACCTGCTACAAAGCTACCGCTTGTTTTAGTATATGTTACAGTTCCGTTGCAGTTATCAGTAGCTACAGGAGCCTGACTTTGTGCAGTTGCTAGCCCTGCTGTATTGCTACATTGCAGTGTTATATTTAAAGCTGTTGGTGCAGTAGTCCATGTTGGCGCAGTGGTATCTTCTATAGTAATTACCTGAGTAAATGTTGTAGAAGTATTTAAACAAACATCTTTAGCAACCCATGTATTGGTATAGGTACCTGAATTGGCACAATTACCCGCTACAAAACTACCACTTGTTTTAGTGTACGTTACTGTTCCGTTGCAGTTATCTGTTGCTACAGGAGCCTGACTTTGTGCAGTTGCTAGCCCTGCTGTATTGCTACATTGCAGTGTTACATTTAAAGCTGTTGGTGCAGTAGTCCATGTTGGCGCAGTAGTATCTTCGATAGTAATTACCTGAGTAAATGTTGTAGAAGTATTTAAACAAACATCTTTGGCAATCCAAGTGTTGGTATAGGTACCGGAATTTGCACAATTACCCGTAACAAAGCTACCGCTTGTTTTAATATACGTTACTGTTCCGTTGCAATTATCTGTTGCTACAGGAGCCTGACTTTGTGCAGTTGTTAAACCATTAGTATCACTACATTGTAATGTTGCATTTAATGCTGTTGGTGCAGTGGTCCATATTGGAGCAGTAGTATCTTGTATGGTAATTACCTGAGTAAATGTTGTAGAAGTATTTAAACAAACATCTTTAGCAACCCAAGTGTTGGTATAGGTACCTGAATTGGCACAATTGCCAGCTACAAAGCTACCGCTTGTTTTAGTATACGTTACTGTTCCGTTACAATTATCAGTAGCCACTGGTGCTTGGTTTTGAGCAGTTGTTAAACCATTAGTATCGCTACATTGTAATGTTACATTTAATGCTGTTGGCGCAGTGCTCCATATTGGTGCAGTAGTATCTTGTATAGTGATTGTTTGATTAGCAGTAACATTACCGCAACCTGTTGTAACTTTAAATGTTCGGGTTACTACAATCGGGCAAGTACCTGTTGAAGTATCAGAGTAGGATATTGTATAAGTTCCAATAGATCCGCTATTTGACAATGATCCTCCAGCCGAGTTTAGTTGAGCAAGTGTAATTGTAGTACTGGTTGGGCTATAGAGCAGGCCAGTAATTGCATTTGTTCCACATCCTGATATTGTTGCATTCGCAGGAGCAGTAAGTGCTGCTGCCGGGCTAATCACGACTGTTACACCTGCTGAAGTTAATTCACAGTTTGTAGAGCCATTTTTTACTTTTACAGTATATACCCCACTAGCAGTTACTGTTAGTGTCGATGCAGTTTGTCCAGCTATAACAACATTGTCTTTAAGCCAAATATAAGTTGGCGAAGCAGCATTTGTTGTTGCTGTTAAAATCGTTGATCCACATGCATTTAAATTTCCTGTTATTACAGGTGCGCAGGGAACAAAGTAACTTGGGCTCGTTATAGTACTGGAATCATTTGTGCACGTTGAATTTTGGAAGGTTAGAGTCGATGTACTAACGGTTTGGTTACCGCAAGCACTTCCGGTAGGAGTCAACTGGTAATTTAATGTAATGGTTTCAGAATTCAAAAAATCAGTATTCCACGTAATAACTTGTCCAGCTGTAGAAGTTGTTCCTTTGCTTACGGTGATAGAACCTATTGTAAAACCAGGAATAATAGTTTCTTTCTCAATCAAACTTTGAGCTACCCATGATATTTGAGTTGCTATCTGATTGTAAATTGCCGTTAAGTCAGCAGCGTTATACGTAATGTAAGCTGCGCTGCCTTGAATATTATCCAAAGTATATTTTGCAACATATCTATCTGTTCCAGGAGTATTTATATCACCAGAAATTCCTCCAAATAGACCAACGGAAAAAATTTGATTATTGTAAGTTATTGCGGATTTTACAGTAGTTTTTGCATTTGTAGCAGCTGTTATAGCACTAGTTACGCATGCGGATGAAGTGCTGGTGGAGCAAGTTGTACTGCCGGTAGGGCCGGTTCTATTTGTTACCCCATCTGTTAATAAAATAATGCTTCTGGCAGTTTCACAATTAAATCTTCCATTAGTTTCTAATTCTGTTTCGGCTTTTACAAGACCATCCTGAATATTTGTTGCACTAGTAGCAGTTAAGGCGTCAATTTTTGCATTTATGGCATTTACACCGGCAACGGTTAGGTAAGTTAAACCAATTTCAAGTTTAGCTGTTGTTGTATATGACACGACAGAAATTCGATTATTAGTATTGGCAGAAGCCTGACTAACAAATGATTTTGCAGCAAGTTTGGCATAATCCATAGATGTTTTTGTATCACCAGCAATAGGAAAACCCATACTACCGGAAACATCAATAACCAAAATTACATCCGATTCCCTAGAAGGAGGATTAGCACCTGTAATATCTAGTTTTACATTAATAACACCACAATTAGTAGCATTTGCAGTAACTGTTTTATTAGTAGTAATTGTTTGTGCTAAACCAACTAAAGAGGATAGAAGAAATAATATTACAAAGTATATTTTTTTTATATCTCGTAAATAATTGCTGAAAGAGAGTAATAATTTTTCCATTTTAAATTATTTTAAGGTAACACCGTGTATAATTTGATTAATCATTAGAAGGATTAATAATGTAAGTGTGTAAAACTGTATTAATAGAATAATTTGTACAGTTTTTTGAAGTTGCAGTAATCTGATCACAAGACCACTTTTCTACGGCTGTATTTACTGGCAGGGTAACGTGTATATAAAAATTTACAGATTGTCCCGCACCTATACTAATTTCGCTGATAGTGCTTTTTTGAGAATCAATAAAATCAGTATTAATGATTACATTAGTTGCTGTAGAGCTTCCGTCGGTATTGGCACAAGAATTATTAATATTCTTAGCGCTTAAGATATAAGTGTCAGTTGATGAGCTGTTATTAGTCAGAACCATAGAATAATAAGTTCCAGCAGGAGGGGTACTTCTTATATTTCCATTATTTTCAACAATAAGTGTTGCATTACATGAACCACTTTGCGCAAATGCAAATGTAGAGATCAGTATAAAAATTAAGACTAAAATAAAATTTGAATTAATTTTTGATGTAGGATTTTTAGAAGTCGAATTATTTTTGGAATATAAATTTAACTTACAGAACCCTTCATTTTTTTTTGTCGTTTTTAGAGTAGTTTTAGTTCCCATGTTTTTAGCTTTATATTTTATGAAATTTTCAGTTTTTTTTAATCAGTTTCTATTTGACTAAAAAGTATCGGGCGATAATGATCTGAAATCAATATTATTTTTATCTTAAAAAATTAACACATTAATTACGATATCAAAATTATATTCTTTAATTAGATTTGATTTCTTTTCTCTTTGAATTACTTAAATACTCGTTGAATTGAACTTTTTTTAAAAAGAAAGGATGAAAAAATCTCATATTTTTAAAATTTGGATTTTTTTCGGGATAAAGGTGTTTGTAGAAATAAGCTTACTTTAAGTTGTTAACTTATTAATAATCAATGAGTTATTGTTTAATTTTAAAATATCGATAAAGCGCAAATATTATAGATTAAATACAATTTGAAGCGTGTAGAGGAGAGTTTTATATACCAAAAAAACGCTTAATTTCATCTTAATTAAGAAGAATTTTAAGTAATTTAGAAGATAAAAGATGTTTGATTTTTGTTTTATTTGACAGTTTTTAACCCACTTTTTTGCAAAATTTCAGATGATTTGCAAAGATGATTTTTTGCAGAATGTGCAATTAAGATTTTAAACAAAAAGGGAATTCTCTTTTTTAAATCCTTATTATAATTTAGTGGGAAAGAAGTTTTTCTATTTAAAAATAGTATTGCCATTTTTTAGATGACCAAAGTTTAATCTAATAAAATTTGATCGTAATTAGGTTAGATACAAATTAAGTATTTGATTTTACACATAATCCCGAAGCTTCAGGACTATGTGTTAAAATTAATCACACCAACTATCCAGACAAACATTGTTGTCTTTGTACTTATCGTGTAAAACAGCCAAAATTTTAAAGAAAAATTGATCAAACATTACGATAGTTTCAAACTCAGATTTTAGTATATCATAATTTGAATCAGATGGATTTAATATTTGTAATAAATTCAGAATTTCTTTCTTTCTTTTCAACAGCATTGATTTCAGTTTAATAACCCATTTTTAAGATTTTAAAAAACAAATTATTCCAAGTCACACTATCATGTCCCCACTGAACATCAGGTAAATTTAAAGAATGCTCACAAGTTAAAATGATAGAAAAGTACATCATTTAAATATTCTGCCGGAAACTCATCAAAACTTCTGAATTTGAAACCGCTTTGGTACATTTTTTCCTGATTAAAATCAAGCCCCAATTCCGAAAGCATTTCATACTCCATGTCAGCTTCAATTTGATCTCTCCACCAAATGGTTTCTTCTTTTTCAAATTTTAGCAGTTTTCTAAAATCATCAACTTTATAGGTCAGAATTTTACCTTTTGGCATTGCTGTATTGTAAGTTCCTACACCTATATAATGAGACATCACGTTTTTCATAGAACCCAAAGTAAATTTTTTGTCCAAACTGTATTTATCACTTATCATTCCCATAATCGATTATTCTTCAGTCTGTATAGTTCAAACTTAGATTTTCGTTAAGTTACCGAGATATTGAAGAGATAATGAAAATGAGGGGAGTTCAAGTTGACAATGCTACAATCCAATGTTGGGTATATAAATTTAATCCATTTATTGAAGTGTAAATGGACAAACGAAAGAAGTTGGTACTAGCTGGAGAACTCTTAGTGGAATTAAGGTTGTGCACATGCTGAGAAAAAAATAAATGAGGTAATCCAGGGATAACTATGTTTAAGTCATTTTGTTCTTTAGCGGCATAACTTTATACTGCTGCCAACTTAATCATGTTTTAATAAAACAGATGCGACAGAACCAACTATGTACCAAATAGGTAACTTATTGTAAATACAAAATATTAATTTTAAATTTAACAAAAATAGAGAATATGACAATTGATGAAATTAAGACCTACTTACTTCAAAATTTTGAAGGATTAAGCATAATGGAGAATGATGGGGATTTGTTTTTTATGCATAAAAGTAATGATAAACTTCCTTTTGTTACACTTATAAGTAAAGACAATGATTATGATAGCCTGTCTAATCTAAACCGGGACGGTTTTTTTCGGTTGAATTTCCCAATCGACAAAGAAACTTTTAACTCTAAGTTTGGAAGTATGACGAATGATAAAAAACTCGAGGCTTATATGAACATTGGTATAGATTTTACCCAAGAGAATATGCTTTTACCCCATCCCACCTACGGACCACTTAATTGGGTTTGTATTGTTAATCCATCGAAAGAAAAATTTGAAATGATAAAGCAATACCTAACAGTATCATTTGAGACATTATAAAATATTATTGGTGGAATAATCGTTTCTCCTTCACAATAGAGAACTGCTAGAGTCCTCTTTAATAGAAAATGTACTAACTTATAATACGATACATCCACAATTCTCACTGCAGGGAAATACACCTGCAGAAACTTTTTTAGGAAAATCTACAGATTTAAATATTTACAAAACACATTTTCTAGAACTGAAAACCTTGAGAATATATTCAAACCAACTGAATGGGTGTAAAAACTGTAATTGATATTGAAAAAGTAAAAATCCAATAGCTGATTTTCATCAGTATTGGATTTTTTATAGCTTGAATCTCTTTATGATTTAGTTTGATCATTTATGATAATACTATTTTCAGGTTAATTCCTTATACGGAACCGTTTATTATAAAATGATCGTGTTAAGAGCAACACAGAAGACATTCTGCTCTTGGAAATTTAACGATAAAGGAATATCATAGTTTAATGTCTAATCAATCTAAAAAAGTAGCGTAAAGAGTATATAAGTTTTGCTCAACTTTTTCTTGCAAGTTCATTTTGAAGCAGAAGCAAATAAAATTCTTGTTTTTGTAAACAAAAAAAGTATAAAGGTAGATGCTGAAAAAAATAACATTAAAGATATTTCTGTTTTTGACATTTTAGGAAGAGAAATTTATCAAAAAAAGGGGATTAAAAACAGTAAATTTTCAATCGAAAATCTGTCTTCCCAAAATCAAATTTTATTGATAAAAGTAACTTTGGAGAACGGTTCAAATACGACTCATAAAATTATATTTTAGTACTATTTAACTTATATTTTTAAAGCAATTTCTTGTTTTGAAATGGCTTTTATTTTTGAAATAAATTTTAGCCAAATGGACTTGACCTGACGCTTTTTTTGATGTTAAATTTAAATTTTAACATATTTTTTTTTCAAATCGTCATATTTTGATGAAATAACTGAAAATAACACATTTAATTTATCAGATGAGTTACATTTTTTAAATGATGAATTACATAAAAAATTTTTTTTTATGAGAAATAACTTAAAATAATAAAAACGTGGTTTTTTGACCAAAATATAAGGTGTTGATTTAGGTTTAGTTAGTAGAAAATTGTAAATTGTTTATGGCATTTTAGGGTGAAAATTAGGATTAAAAAACCCTGAGATAGAAGATGAAAAAAAGCGCATTTTTTTAGCAGCTTTTAGAGTAAAAATTGCATCAAAAATCTACTGTTAAATTTTAAATCTACATGTCATGAACAAAAAACTACTTTTTATTTTTTTAATACTATTTTGTTTTGGATTTGCAAATGGAGCAACTATAACAAGTACAGGAACAGGAAATTGGTCTTCTACATCATCATGGGTGGGCGGGATTGTGCCTACAATAAACGATGATGTTATTATAGCTAACGGGTCAACGATTACAATTAATTCAAATGTTTCGGCGAAATCTATAACTATAAATGGGACATTATTAGATAGTGGAGATCGAACAGTAACAACTGCCGCTGGTAATACCTTAAACGTCATTATTAATGGTGTATTAGGTTTTACAACTAACCCGGCTGCTATTAGATTTCCTTCAGGAACAAGCATAGCTATTAATTCTCCCGGATTTATTAATGATAATGGACAATGCTCAGGTAGTGTTGCTATATATATAGGTACATTGAAGTTTGCTACCTGTGACGATAGTAGTGCTCCATATACATTTGAAGATGTTAATAATTCAGGAGGGACGTTACAGTCTAATCCGGGTAGTAATGCACCTGGTTGCGAGGGAAGTACGCTAA
Organism: uncultured Flavobacterium sp.; assembly: GCF_963422545.1. NCBI lineage: Bacteria > Pseudomonadati > Bacteroidota > Flavobacteriia > Flavobacteriales > Flavobacteriaceae > Flavobacterium > uncultured Flavobacterium sp. The sequence continues at coordinate 272,532 of NZ_OY730232.1, read as the reverse complement.
CTTTTACCGCAGCAAGAAAAGGTCTGGATGGAGATTCGTTGAGCTGGCAATGGTCTATCAAGCCTCCCGGAGCATCAGTATTTACGACTTACCCTGTTAATCAATCTGTAGTGTCTTTCGCAAATCCCACTCTCGGAACTTACGAAGCGAATCTTACTTATACCACTACATATAATGGAACCAGTTACTCTAATTCCAAAACTATTTTTGTTACCGTTAACTCCAAACCTGCAGCACCAACAATATCAGCAGGCGGACCAACCACATTTTGTTCTGGAGGCAGTGTTACTTTAACTTCCAGTGCGGGAACAAGTTATTTATGGTCAACAGGAGCCACTACGCAAAGTATAGCGGTAACTACATCAGGAAGTTATACTGTTCAGGTTGGAAACGCATCAGGTTGTCTAAGTCCAGCATCTGTGGCAACGACAGTTACAGTTAATCCAAAACCAGCTACTCCAACAATATCAGCAGGCGGATCAACCACATTTTGTATTGGAGGCAGTGTTACCTTAACTTCTAGTGCGGGAACAAGTTATTTATGGTCAACAGGAGCAACTACACAAAGCATAGTTGTATCGGCCTCTGGAAGTTATACAGTTCAGATAACAAACGCATCAGGTTGTCAAAGTCTTGCCTCTGCAGCAACGACAGTTACAGTTAATCCGAAACCTGCGACTCCAACAATATCAGCAAGCGGATCAACCACATTTTGTTCTGGAGGCAGTGTTACCTTAACTTCTAGTGCCGGATCAAGTTATTTATGGTCAACAGGAGCAACTACACAAAGTATAGTTGTATCAGCCTCAGGAAGTTATACCGTTCAGGTAACAAACGCATCTGGTTGTCAAAGTCTTGCCTCTGCGGCAACGACAGTTACAGTTAATCCGAAACCTGCTACTCCAACAATATCAGCAAGCGGATCAACCACATTTTGTTCTGGAGGCAGTGTTACCTTAACATCTAGTGTGGGAACAAGTTATTTATGGTCAACTGGAGCCACTACGCAAAGCATAGTTGTATCGGCCTCTGGAAGTTATACAGTTCAGATAACAAACGCATCAGGTTGTCAAAGTCTTGCCTCTGCGGCAACGACAGTTACAGTTAATCCGAAACCTGCTACTCCAACAATATCAGCAAGCGGATCAACCACATTTTGTTCAGGAGGCAGTGTTACCTTAACCTCCAGTGCGGGAACAAGTTATTTATGGTCAACAGGAGCCACTACGCAAAGCATAGTTGTATCGGCATCAGGAAGTTATACAGTTCAGATAACAAACGCATCAGGTTGTCAAAGTCTTGCCTCTGCAGCAACTACAGTTACAGTTAATCCGAAACCTGCTACTCCAACAATATCAGCAAGCGGATCAACCACATTTTGTATTGGAGGCAGTGTTACCTTAACTTCTAGTGTGGGAACAAGTTATTTATGGTCAACAGGAGCAACTACGCAAAGCATAGTTGTATCGGCCTCTGGAAGTTATACCGTTCAGATAACAAACGCATCAGGTTGTCAAAGTCTTGCCTCTGCAGCAACTACAGTTACAGTTAATCCGAAACCTGCTACTCCAACAATATCAGCAAGCGGATCAACCACATTTTGTATTGGAGGCAGTGTTACCTTAACTTCTAGTGTGGGAACAAGTTATTTATGGTCAACAGGAGCCACTACGCAAAGCATAGTTGTATCGGCCTCTGGAAGTTATACCGTTCAGATAACAAACGCATCAGGTTGTCAAAGTCTTGCCTCTGCAGCAACAACAGTTACAGTTAATCCGAAACCTGCGACTCCAACAATATCAGCAAGCGGATCAACCACATTTTGTTCTGGAGGCAGTGTTACCTTAACTTCTAGTGCCGGATCAAGTTATTTATGGTCAACAGGAGCAACTACACAAAGTATAGTTGTATCGGCCTCAGGAAGTTATACCGTTCAGATAACAAACGCCTCTGGTTGTCAAAGTCTTGCCTCTGCAGCAACTACAGTTACAGTTAATCCGAAACCAGCTACTCCAATAATATCAGCAAGCGGATCAACCACATTTTGCGAAGGTGGTAATGTTACCCTAACATCTAGTGCGGGAACAAGTTATTTATGGTCAACAGGAGCAACTACGCAAAGCATAGTTGTATCGGCCTCAGGAAGTTATACAGTTCAGATAACAAACGCATCGGGTTGTCTAAGTCTTGCTTCTGCAGCAACGACAGTTACAGTTAATCCAAAACCTGCAACTCCAACAATATCAGCAAGCGGACCAACAACATTTTGCGAAGGAGATAGTGTTACTTTAACTTCTAGTGCCGGATCAAGTTATTTATGGTCAACAGGTGCAACTACACAAAGTATAATGGTAACTACATCCGGAACTTATTCTGTTCAGGTAACAAACGCATCAGGTTGTCAAAGTCTTGCCTCTGCAGGAACGACAGTTACAGTGAAACCTTTCTTGACCTTACCAACGGTGTTTAATATTATACAACCTACATGTGTTACATCAACAGGAAGTATTTCCCTTAGCGGTTTACCTATTACGACGTCAACAACGCCAACTTGGACGATCCAACAGAATGGCCCAGTGTCAACATCTTATGTAGGAAGTACAGATCCATATACAATTACTAATTTAGCTCCCGGGATTTATAGCTTTACAGTTCAATATGGAGATAATTGTCCGGTAACTGTAAATAATGTAGAAATAAAAGCTTCTGAAACAAATATTTGGAGAGGCCCAAGCCTAGGATGGTCAAAAGGAATCGCACCAACAAGTACATCAACTGAAAGTATTGAATTTGCTGAGGATTATCAATCAGTGGGAGATTTAAAAGGTTGTTCATGTAAGGTTGATGCAGGAAAAAAAGTAACAATAAATTCAGGGAATACTTTAATCCTTGATAATGGACTTATTGTTGATGCCGGAGCGGGAACTAGTTTAACATTTGAGGATAGTGCCAGTTTATATCAATTAAACAGTGTAATTAACACAGGAAACATTATTTACAAACGAAATACGACACCAGTTCGTCGCTATGACTTTACTTACTGGTCAACACCAATAACAAATAGTATTACACCTTACACACTTCATGACTTATCACCAAATACATTATTTGATAAATATGCGAGTTATAATCCACAAACAGGATCATGGGTATATAGTATAAATGGAACACAAGTAATGGTACCAGCAGTTGGTTACTGGGTGAGAGCTCCTCAACCTTATTCAACTACTATTGCTGCAATTTATACAGCAACGTTTACAGGTGTACCTAATAACGGAGATTATTCAGTTCAGGTTTATGATACAAAATGGAGTTTAATAGGAAATCCTTATCCATCAGCAATAGATGGGGAGAAATTTATTCTTATCAATCAGGCTGCATCAGTAAATGTGGGAGCATTATACTTCTGGACACATAATTCTCCACCGGCAGCCACCGGTACCGGTACTTATGCATATACTAGTAATGACTTTGCTGTTTTTAGTTTAACAGGAGGAACTTCAACTGGAGCAAAATTACCTGACGGAACTTACGGGCCACCGCCAACTGGTATGATAGCTTCTTGCCAGGGATTCTTTATGCAGGGTTCAGGAACACAACTTGTTAAGTTTACAAATGACATGCGTATTGGTGGAAGTAATAATCAGTTTTACAAAACAGCACAAGTAAAAGCTATAGAGAAAAACCGTATTTGGCTGGATTTAAGTAATACTCAGGGAGCTTTCAAACAAATTTTGGTGGGTTATATAGAAGGTGCGACAAACGGCTGGGATATTAATTATGATGCTCAGACAATGAATGCTAATAGTTTTATAGATTTTTACAGTATTAATGATGCTACAAAGCTTACTGTTCAGGGTCGCGCTTTACCATTTCAGGATATAGATCGAGTTCCGTTAGGATATAAAACTACAGTTGCAGGTAATTTTACCATTGCAATCAATCATGTTGACGGGTTATTTAATAATAATCAGGCAATTTATTTAGAAGATAAAGTAACAGGGATTGTACAGGATTTAAGAGTAGGTAATTATACTTTTACAACTGCGATAGGAACTTTTACAGATCGTTTTACCATTAGCTATACTAAGAAAACTCTTGGAACTGGAGACTTTGTTGAAAATATTGATAATAATGTTTTTGTTTCTGTAAAAGATAAAAACATTAAAGTAACATCAACTATAGAAGCTCTTGAAGAAGTTGTGATTTATGATATTTCCGGAAAAATGCTTTATGATAAAAAGAATATAGGGAATACTGAATTGCAGATATTAGATTTACAATTTAGCAATCAGATTTTGTTGGTAAAAGTAATCTTAGATAACGGATATTCGATCTCTAGAAAAATTGTATTCTAATCATACTGTTTTTTAAATTTTAAAAATCCATTCCGTGTTTTACGGAATGGATTTTTTTTGTGAAAGCCTATGTTTGCTTGGTTTTTAAGATTAATATTCTGATTTAAAGTTGATTGGGTTAGCCATAAAGTGTTAAAATATTATTCTTTCAGTAAAAACAGTTGTTGGATGTAAATAAAATCGTACCTTGTTATAGGTTTTAATCGATGAACATACATAAAAGCCAGTTGTAATACACTTTTACTAACTCCCATTAAAAACTAGAATCATTTTTTTAGTTTTTTATTCGCCTAAATACTGATTGTTAATTTTAAATACCAATTAAATAAACAAAAAAGTACTTAAACGTTTATTTCTTCATTTTTTTCAGGTTTCAGAGCGTTTTTTCACGTTCCTGTTTCGCTTACATGGTATTTGAAATTTTTTTAAAAGGATTCTTATTTGATTATAGATTTTTTTTAATTGTTTAAAGGCCTTATTATGAAAAAAAAATTACTTGAAATTTTGGTTTCTCTTCCATTTTTAAGCGAACATTCGCCGCTTACTGAACAAAATAGAAAGTTGTTCATGCTTGCAAAGCTTAAGCTAACTTTAGTTTTGTTTTTTATATACACTTCATTATGGGCTCAGCCACCACACACATTTACAGCTGATGGATCAGTTGTTATTCCGGCAGGAATTGTTAGTATGGACATTCAGGCATGGGGTGCCGGTGGTGCTGGCGGAGGTGCTAGTAATTCTGGTTTACTTAACGGAAGAAGCGGAGGCGGAGGCGGAGGCGGAGCATATGCACATGGTCTTATAACGGTTAATCCATTATCAGGAGTGCCATTAAGCATTAAAGTAGCTACAGCGACCACGGGAACAACTTCTACAGTAGTATCAGGAGGCAGTTCAACAATACAAGGTTTTGAAGGCGTTATTTTAGCAGTGGGCGGAGTAGGAGGTACAGCACATACATCAGCAGCTGCGGCACCCGGCGGAGCAGGTGGATTAGGCAGTGATTCGATAGGTTCTATTTCAACAGCCTCAGGTGCAAATGGAGGAAATGGAAGTGCTGCCTTGCTAAGTGCGGGGCTTTCATCTGGTGCCGGTGGTACTGCCGGTGGTGCTGGTGGAGGTACAGGAGGAGCAAGTCTTTCGACCGCGTTATTAGGCAATGGACCGGGAAATAACGGGAATCCACCTGGCGGCGGCGGTAGTGGTGCATTGCATACGGGATTAAATTCTGCACAAGCAGGTGGTTCAGGTGCCCACGGACAAGTGATTGTTACTTATACTTGTCCAACTTATAATATTACAGGGATATCGGCAGATAACGTTTGTATTACATCACCAACATCATTAGTTACAGTAACAGCTAGTGCAGCATTATTGCCTGCTGGTATTTATACCGTAACATATAGTCGTGGTACACCGGCTGCTACAGGATTAACGGCCTCAATGACAGTAAACAGTGCTGGTACAGGAAGTTTTACAGCCGTAGGCTTAACAACTGCAGGTACAAGCTCAATTACCGTTACCGGATTAACCTCTGGAGTTTGTACCTCTGCAATTACGGGAATTACTACGAATGTAACAATTTCTCCAGTGACAGTACAAGGATCAGTTAGTGGAGGTACTACAATTTGCAACGGAGCAACAAGTGCACTTTTGTCATTGACAGGGAATACAGGTTCAGTTGTACGATGGGAATTTTCAATAACCCCGTTTTCAACCTGGACCCCAATTGTAAACACAGCAACAACATATACTTCAGGAGCACTTACAGAAACTACAGAATTTAGAGCAGTGGTACAAAGCGGTATTTGTAGTGCATTAAATTCTGCATTAACAACCGTTACAGTAAATCCATTACCACAAGGAAGTTTAAGTGCCAACGGACCTTTTTGTGCCACAGGTGCCGGACAATTAACATTTACAGCTACAGCTGGTACTGGTCCTTATACCGTTGTTTACAATGACGGAACAGCAAATCGTACAGCAAACAGTGTTGTAAGCGGAACGCCTTTTGCAACATTCACAACACCAGTTACAAGTACAACAACCTATACATTAGTTTCTGTTACTGATGCCAATACTTGTATAAGAAGCAGTGGTTTTACAGGAAGTTCAGCGACTATAACTATCAATCCATTGCCCCAAGGAAGTTTATCGGCAAATGGACCTTTTTGTGTAACAGGCGCCGGACAATTAACATTTACAGCGACAGCCGGTACAGGTCCTTATACAATAGTTTACAATGACGGAACAGCAAATCGTACAGCAAACAGTGTTGTAAGCGGAACCCCTTTTGCTACATTCACAACACCAGTTACAAGTACAACAACTTATACATTAGTTTCTGTTACAGACACAAATACTACTTGTGCAAGAAGCAGTAGTTTTACAGGAAGCTCAGCAGCGATAACCGTTAATCCGTTACCACAAGGAAGTTTATCAGCAAATGGTCCATTTTGTGCCACAGGTGCCGGACAATTAACATTTACAGCTACAGCCGGTACAGGTCCTTATACCGTTGTTTACAATGACGGAACAGCAAATCGTACAGCAAACAGTGTTGTAAGCGGAACCCCTTTTGCAACATTCACAACACCAGTTACAAGTACAACAACTTATACATTAGTTTCTGTTACAGACACAAATACTACTTGTGCAAGAAGCAGTAGTTTTACAGGAAGCTCAGCAACGATAACCGTTAATCCGTTACCACAAGGAAGTTTATCGGCAAACGGCCCTTTTTGTGCAACAGGCGCCGGACAATTAACATTTACAGCTACAGCCGGTACAGGTCCATATACCGTTGTTTACAATGACGGAACAGCAAATCGTACAGCAAACAGTGTTGTAAGCGGAACCCCTTTTGCAACATTCACAACACCAGTTACAAGTACAACAACTTATACATTAGTTTCTGTTACAGACACAAATACTACTTGTGCAAGAAGCAGTAGTTTTACAGGAAGCTCAGCAACGATAACCGTTAATCCGTTACCACAAGGAAGTTTGTCGGCAAACGGTCCTTTTTGTGCAACAGGTGCAGGACAATTAACATTTACAGCCACAGCGGGTACAGGTCCATATACGGTTGTTTACAATGACGGAACAGCAAATTGTACAGCAAACAGTGTTGTAAGTGGAAACCCTTTTGCAACATTCACAACACCAGTTACAAGTACAACAACCTATACATTAGTTTCCGTTACAGACACAAATACTACTTGTGTAAGAAGCAGTAGTTTTACAGGAAGCTCAGCAACGATAACCGTTAACCCATTACCACAGGGAAGCTTATCGGCAAACGGCCCTTTTTGTGCAACAGGCGCTGGACAATTAACATTTACAGCTACAGCCGGTACAGGTCCTTATACAATAGTTTACAATGACGGAACAGCAAACCGTACAGCAAACAGTGTTGTAAGTGGAACCCCTTTTGCAACATTCACAACACCAGTTACAAGTACAACAACCTATACATTAGTTTCCGTTACAGACACAAATACAACTTGCGCAAGAAGCAGTAGTTTTACTGGAGGTTCAGCAACTATAACCGTTAATCCATTACCACAAGGAAGTTTATCAGCAAACGGACCTTTTTGTGCAACAGGCGCGGGACAATTAACATTTACAGCTACAGCCGGTACAGGTCCTTATACAGTAGTTTACAATGACGGAACAGCAAACCGTACAGCAAACAGTGTTGTAAGCGGAACGCCTTTTGCAACATTCACAACACCAGTTACAAGTACAACTACTTATACATTAGTTTCTGTTACAGACACAAATACTACTTGTGCAAGAAGTAGTAGTTTTACAGGAAGTTCAGCAACGATAACTGTCAATCCATTACCACAAGGAAGTTTATCAGCAAACGGCCCTTTTTGTGCAACAGGCGCAGGACAATTAACCTTTACAGCTACAGCCGGTACAGGTCCTTATACCGTTGTTTATAATGACGGAACAGCAAATCGTACAGCGAACAGTGTTGTAAGCGGAACCCCTTTTGCAACATTCACTACACCAGTTACAAGTACAACAACCTATACATTAGTTTCTGTTACAGACACAAATACTACTTGTGCAAGAAGCAGTAGTTTTACAGGAAGCTCAGCAACGATAACTGTCAATCCATTACCACAAGGAAGTTTATCGGCAAACGGACCTTTTTGTGCCACAGGCGCCGGACAATTAACATTTACAGCGACAGCCGGTATAGGTCCATATACCGTTGTTTACAATGACGGAACAGCAAACCGTACAGCAAACAGTGTTGTAAGCGGAACCCCTTTTGCAACATTCACAACACCAGTTACAAGTACAACAACCTATACATTAGTTTCTGTTACTGGTGCCCTTAGTTGTGTAAGAAGTACGGGTTTTACAGGAGGTTCAGCAACTATAACCGTTAATCCATTACCACAAGGAAGTTTATCGGCAAATGGTCCATTTTGTGCAACAGGCGCCGGACAATTAACATTTACAGCTACAGCGGGTACGGGTCCGTATACCGTTGTTTACAATGACGGAACAGCAAATCGTACAGCAAACAGTGTTGTAAGCGGAACCCCTTTTGCAACATTCATAACACCAGTTACAAGTACAACAACCTATACATTAGTTTCTGTTACAGACACAAATACTACTTGTGCAAGAAGCAGTAGTTTTACAGGAAGCTCAGCAACGATAACTGTTAATCCACTACCACAAGGAAGCTTATCGGCAAATGGTCCATTTTGTGCCACAGGCGCCGGACAATTAACATTTACAGCTACAGCGGGTACGGGTCCGTATACCGTTGTTTACAATGACGGAACAGCAAATCGTACAGCAAACAGTGTTGTAAGCGGAACCCCTTTTGCTACATTCACAACACCAGTTACAAGTACAACAACTTATACATTAGTTTCTGTTACAGACACAAATACTACTTGTGCAAGAAGCAGTAGTTTTACAGGAAGCTCAGCAGCGATAACCGTTAATCCGTTACCACAAGGAAGTTTATCAGCAAATGGACCTTTTTGTGCCACAGGTGCCGGACAATTAACATTTACAGCTACAGCCGGTACAGGTCCTTATACTGTTGTTTACAATGACGGAACAGCAAATCGTACAGCAAACAGTGTTGTAAGCGGAACCCCTTTTGCAACATTCACAACACCAGTTACAAGTACAACAACCTATACATTAGTTTCTGTTACAGACACAAATACTACTTGTGCAAGAAGCAGTAGTTTTACAGGAAGCTCAGCAGCGATAACCGTTAATCCGTTACCACAAGGAAGTTTGTCGGCAAACGGTCCTTTTTGTGCAACAGGTGCAGGACAATTAACATTTACAGCCACAGCCGGTACAGGTCCATATACGGTTGTTTACAATGACGGAACAGCAAATCGTACAGCAAACAGTGTTGTAAGCGGAACGCCTTTTGCAACATTCATAACACCAGTTACAAGTACAACAACCTATACATTAGTTTCTGTTACAGACACAAATACTACTTGTGCAAGAAGCAGTAGTTTTACAGGAAGCTCAGCAACTATAACCGTTAATTCAAGACCAACTACACCAGTGCCGGGAACTCCAGTGCAACCAACTTGCGTTAACGCGACAGGCAGTATACCTTTTAGCGGTTTGCTCCCTGCATCTGATTGGATTATTAATCAAAGTGGTACATCTTCGCAAAGCTATACGGGTTCAGGAACTACTTATACAGTTACTAATTTGGCACCGGGAACTTACTTTTTTACTATTCAGGATGTTACAAATTGCCCTTCATTACCTACGGCAGGCATTGAGATTACTTCCCCGATAATAAACATTTGGAATGGTTTAACCTGGTCAAAAGGAAGCCCGCCTATAAGCACTGATAGTGTTGAGTTTGCCGGAAATTATGTAGCAAATGGTGATTTAAGTGCATGTTCGTGTATTGTTCATCCGGGAGTTAATGTTACTGTAAAATCTAATCAGACACTAACTATTCAGAGCTCGGTAAACAATGACGGCGGAACTTTAACCTTTGAAGACGGTGCTAGTTTACTTCAGGTAAATAATACAACTAATACAGGAAATATCATTTATAAACGTAACACTACTCCGGTACGTCGTTACGATTTTACCTATTGGACTTCACCTGTTACACGTACTCCGGATTTTACTTTGTATGATTTGTCACCTAATACTTTGGGAGATAAGTATAGCAAGTATAATCCTTTGAATGATAAATGGATAACAATTTATAATGGAGCCGCACCAATGGTACCTTGCGTTGGATATAATATCAGGGCCCCACAAAGTTATGACACTGCTATTCCTTCGGTTTATAATGCGACTTTTATAGGCGTTCCTAATAATGGGCCATATGCTGTTAGTTTAGTAGCAGCTGAAAAATGGAGCTTAATCGGAAATCCATATCCTTCTGCAATTTATGCAGATCAATTTATCGTTGACAATACAGCAAATATCTATGGGACTTTATATTTTTGGACACATAATTCTCCACCGGCAGCCACAGGTACTGGTAATTATACATATACCAGTAATGATTTTGCAATTTACAATTTATCAGGTAGTGTAATTGTAGGTGATATGACAGGTGATGGAGCAACAACCCCGGGAAATCAGAATCCTCCATTAGGTTACATTGCTGCAGGACAAGCCTTTTTTGTAAAATCAAAAACAGGACAAAATGCTGTTTTTACTAATTCGATGCGTATTCCGGGAAGTAATAGTCAGTTTTTCAAAAGCACAAATTCAAAACTCGAAAGGCATCGGGTTTGGCTTAATCTAACCAATACACAAGGAGCTTTCAAACAAGTATTAATAGGTTATATTGAAGGCGCAACAAATGGTTGGGATACAAATTATGACGGCATTAGTTTGGATGCAAATAAATTTCTGGATTTTTACAGTGTCAATGGCGATCTAAAATTGGTTGTTCAGGGACGTGCTTTGCCATTTCTTGACACTGATTTTGTTCCGTTAGGTTACCGATCAGCAATTGCAGGTGATTTTACGATTGCTATAGATCATACCGATGGTCTTTTGAGTACGGAAGCTATTTACCTCGAAGATAAAAAATTGGGTGTCACACACGACTTGCGAGCTAGTAATTACACTTTTACAACAGCAATAGGAACTTTTACAGATCGTTTTGTATTACGATACGGTAAAAAATTAGGAGTAGACGACTTTGAAAAAAATGAAGATAACATTATTGCTTTTGTAAAAAATAAAAACATTAAAATAACTTCGTTCAAAGACGCTCTTAATGAAGTTGTTATTTATGATATTTCCGGAAAAATAATTTATGATAAAAAGAAAATAGGAAATACTGAATTACAAATATCAAACTTGCCATCAGAAGATCAAATTTTATTTTTAAAAGTAATCTTAGAAAACGGATATTCGACCTCTAGAAAAATTGTATTCTAATCATACTGTTTTTTAAATTTTAAAAATCCATTTCGTGTTTTACGGAATGGATTTTTTTGTGAAAGTCTATGTTTGCTTGGTTTTTAAGATTAATATTCTGAAGTGTTAAAATGTTATTCTTTAAAGTAAAAATATTTGGTGTTTGTAAATAAAATAGTATCTTGTTGTAGGTTTTAATCGATGAACTTACATAAAAGCCGGTCGTAATACACTTTTACTAACTCCCTTTACAAACTAGAATTATTCTTTTAGTTTTTTATTCGCCTAAATACTGATTGTTAATTTTAAGTACCAACTAAATAAACAAAAAAGTACTTAAACGTTTATTTCTTCATTTTTTTTCAGATTTCAGAGCGTTTTTTTTTTGATTTCGAATTTATAATGAAAATCGATAATGTTTTCAATAGCTTTGTTTTTATTAGCATGATAAGCAAACAATAATTTTGTCTGCCGCTAACAGTGGTTTTGTGAAATTTGGGCTTTAAGGCTTAATTTTTTTTGGAGTTTTATACCTAGTAACCTCTGTCTTAAATTAATGCATTTGGTCTAATCGTTCCTCAAACTTCACAAAGCCAAGGGGTGTTAACAGTAAACAAATCAAAGTTTTAACCGAAAAATTAAATTTGTGTAATATTTTCCTTTAAATTTACAATCAATTAAAAGTCAAATATTTATAAAAATAAATTTTAAAATTAGTATTTTTTATTGTTTGCCTTTCCTTTCTATCATTACAGATACAAGCACAAGTAAATAAAGCAGATAAAGAGAAAGAAACTAATGACAAGGTCAGAAATACCAGAGATAATGCAGCATCGATAAAAAGATTGTTGATTTTTGATTGTTTAGCCTGTTCGCTCTTTCAGGCTCGGGTAACGTTTTTTGATTTCAGATATAATTGACCCCATAAAATCGGCAATCTTATATCTACTAACACCAAATTAAAAACCTTAAATCGTTAATTTTCAATCTAAAATCTCTTAACTTAATGACATTGAGCAAGGGGACATTATGTGGACTCCAATTGCGACATTACTAACTTGAAACTGACGAATACGAAAAGAACATTTTCTATATTAAGCCAAACAGGCTGACAGTTCCTCTTTATTGTAAATGCATTGAAGTTTTTTTTCTTCAGCAATAATTCTTTTTTTTTGATTTTACATCTGATATACAAATGGCTTGAGGATAAACACGAGCCAGCCCTCTTAAATACTAAATTACTCTTAAGTTTAATAATAGAGCTGGAAATATTTAAAATAATCAAATTTAATTTCACTAATAAAAATCAAACAATATTTCAAATTTTTTGTGTTTTTTAAATTCCAAATCGACTAAAATATGCAACTGCAAGACCCTTATAGCCAATCTTAAAGCAACTCCTATTTCCTTAGGCAAATGTGTGTTCATCCTAATTTCGAAAATAATGTTCCAATAAAATTTTCAGGTTAAAAAAAATTAATCTTTTTTATTTTATCGCCAATCCGGCATTGAAGCATTCTGAAATAAAGTGGTCCTGATTATATTACCTGTTACACTTGCGGTCTGAATATTTTTGGCTGACAAACCATCATTTGATGTATTGACAAAAATGACTTGTGCCTCATTAGGAGAAAATTTGACATCTAGATCATTAAAGCCACTTTCTTTGTTAGTATTTAATTCAGCAGACGTATTTGTTGCTACTGTATAAATGAATATTCTGGAATCTAATTGGCGATAATTTGAGTTTTCAAATCCAGAAACATCTCTTGTATAGGCAATTTTTTTATTGTCAAGAGTAATACTGATACCACTTGCTGCTCCTGTTACTCCTGAAAGTACTTGATATAAAACGTCTCCATTCATATTAATTACATAAATTTCAACATTATATCCTGAAACGTCATTAACCTTTAATACAATTTGACTTCCGTCCTGGCTCCAATCACATTCCGAGATAAACTTGCCATTAGGTGTGCTAAATAGCTGAACTAACCCTGAACCATCAGAATCTATGCGATAGAGTTTATCAAAATTCGGATAAATAATTTGTCTTCCGTTAGCACTCCAGCAGTAATTTACATGATCCATATTAAAGCCTGCTATAGGTATGAAATTCGTAATTTTTTTCACATCAGTACCGTCCAGATTCATACTATAAATTTGATTTAGCGATCCGTCAGAACTTATATAAGCGATTCTGTTTATGCTTAAATTTTTTCTCGGCCTATAGCTATTTACTTCTGCAGGAGATAATTGAAGTTCATTTCCGGCATCATCAGCAGCATAGATAACATTGTTGTTTTTTACTTTTTTAACATACAAATATCGCGGATCAGGAAAAGACAGTGTAGTAAAAGAACTAGTTAAACTATTTGTTGGTAGATTTATTCCATCAGATGAAGATACTTGCCAATAATATTTGGTGCTATACTTCAAATCTGACAGTTCTAAACTTCTTGTTTTTAAATCTTTATATGTTGTAATTTCATCTGTAGTCCCATTTTTGACAGTTACTACGTACGTCAAAGAATCTTTATCAACATCGGTAGCAGTCCAGGTTAATTTTAATTTTATGGCTTGATTTTTGGCAAGATCAACAGGAGCTGTCAATATGGGCACATCTGGCGGTTTATTATCGACCGTTGAGACCTTCATTTCAAAAACAATCTGAGTTGTTTTGTTTAACTCAACCGCTGCTGATTCAAACTTAGAAACGTATTTATCTTTTTGAGCTTGAAAAGAATAGTTTCCTGTTGTAATTTTTTCAAAAGTAAAATTCCCATCTTTGTCAGAAAAAATAGTGCTAGTTGATGGACTTGTTGAAATTTTTGCGTTTTCTATAGGCAGAAAAGTTACTGCATCGACAACTCTTCCTTTTACAATTCCATCTCCATTGTCGATTATTTGTTCCTCGGTACAAGAAACCAAAAGAATAAAACACATTAAAATTTTTAATACTATTCTTTTCATTTTTGATTTTTTATTTAATTAGAAATCAAGTCATTTTATATATAAAGTATTTCATCTTATTAAAAATCTAATGCTTACCCTTTAGATTAAAATAATAGGAGATCCCGAATCCAAAACGCCAATAATAATCATCTCTGACTCCACTAACCACATAGTCAATATTGTCGGAGAAATTTAAATTATATTCTCCATACAATCTTAGTCCTAAATTGCTTGTCACTAAATATTCAAGACCTGCTCCAAATTGTGTCTTTCCACTGAAATTTTTGAATGCTGAATTAAAATTGGCACCTGCACCTGCAAAAATATAGGGCGTAAAAACATTATATGGAAAAATTAAAAACTCTAAATTTAAATCCAATGAAGAGTATCCAACATCTAATTTATTCTTATTAGCCAATCTGAAAACACTGGCTGAGCCACTAATATCTAAATTGGGAGCAAAAAAATATTTTACACCACCTCTAATCATTGGTTTTGCAATTGGATTAGGATAGTCTCCCGCCATATAGGTCCCGCCAGCATCAAATTCAACCCCAAGTTTATCTCTTCTCTCCATTTGGTCACTTTTATAAAGCAAACCAAGTTCAGCTTCTTCTTTTTCTTTTGTATAGGAATCTAAAAATGCTGTCACTTCACTACTTGGGGCATCTACTTCCCAAATTTTATCTCTAATACCATCAACAATTAACCCTTCAACAGCTTTTTCTATTGCTTCTGTAACTGCCAGTTGAACAGGTTCATTTCTGGTAAATCCAGTCTCTACCTCAAGAAGTCTTTTAAAATTTACATATTTAAATAAATTGGCATCTACACTTTGAGATAAGATTGTTTTAGACACATAAACAGTGTTTAAAATTTTACCGTTAGATGTCGAGACTAACCTAAGATAAATAGAAATCCGATCTTGTCTGTATCTTGCTGAAGCCCCAGTACCGAAATATCTAGCACCAAATCCTCCTGTAATAATATTAGAATCGTAGGATACAATTCCTCCTTCTAACAATACCCCCGCAAATAAAAGAGGGGTCAACTGAGAGTCTTTCGTATCAGTTCCTGCTAAATATTCTTGTCGGGTAGAGCGGATAATATTCCTTTCATTTAAAAGATTTCCAAGATTTTCCCTTTCGATGGGTACAAACCATTTTGAATCTCCTAACGCTTTGATTAAAATAGAAGTTGCCCCTTGAGTAACGGCAGTACTAAAAGTACTTCCTTGTTCTGTAGGTTTGTATTGTCCCGTCTGGTCCTTGAATTTATAAACTCCAACCACCACTTGTTCTTTTGGTTTTGGTAGTTTGGCCAATGAGGTTGTTGCCGGTGTATTAGCACCATAGACCGCTTTTTGAATGCCTAACGGCTGGTTAAAATAAGCCGAGCAACTAGACAATAAAAAGGCAAGCAGAAGAGTTATAATAAAAAAATTCTTCATAAGTAGTAAGTATTTATTAACTAGTTTGAGGCAAATTAATTGTTTAGTAATTTCATATTCAAAATTGCTAAACAATTAACCCAATTTATTTCTAAAAAACTTATAAAAACTGACCTATTTCAAGATACTCTGTTTATTTAATTAAGTTATCCTCCAGGTATAATCACTTGGGTTTTTTCTCCAGTATCAGTATCTAAAATATCAACGACTAATCCCTTATTTGAGGGATAAATATTCACAGACAAACTGCCAAAAGTATAAGATCCGGGAACAATTCCTTTATCTCCAAATTGTTTTAGAAATATTGAATTGGAAACTTGATTTAATAACTGATTATTAAGATTATCCTTAAAACTTTGCAATGCCGTTTGATTTGCTGCACTATTGTCTGGTTCTTTATATTTATTTTGTGAATCTGCGGAATTTAACATCCATTGATAATTAAATGTATCTCCGCCAAAAGCTGGATTTATTGGTTTGTAAACCAAATCTTGTGCGTTTGAACTAATGTATACGCCAAATAAACATATAATTAAAGTAAATGTTCTCATGTGATATAAATTTAAAATAGTACACGAAATGACTTGACTAACGATAATTAATTCTAATCTGTTAATTACCAATAACTAACATAGAAATCAATAATGTAAAATACTTTTTTCCTGTTTCTCTATCTTTTTAAAATATGTAAAAACTTTAGAACTGGATGTTTTTGCCATATATTCTAAAAAATCTTCATCTGGTCTGGCAATAAATTCATCAATAATTTCTCCATCAATATTTACAATAATTTTTGTTGTCCGACCAAAAGTTAATTCCTCTTGAATGGAAATAATTTTAGGAGAATTAATCTTTAATTTATCATATTCTTTATAAAATAAATCATAAAAGTCATTACCCAATTTCGTTTTGGTCTCATTTGAAACTATACCTATCATTTCTAAACCATCTTTAGGCTTTAAACTAGCACCATTTGGTTCGGCCTTAACATTATTATCACCTATTATAACTTTATCTTTTCCTATAACGGTATTATTTTCATCATAAATAAATAATACAATTGTGATTTGGTCATCTTTACTTACATTAATTTGTGTTTTAGAAAGAGAAACTTTTTGCAATGGTTCTAACGTAACACGACCATCTTGTGTACTATTTGATTTATTAGTGTCTGATTTATTTTTTTTTAAAACCACCAGATTGAATGAAATATTTTTATAAACTGATTTTAAATTTTCAGCCGTACCGGCTATAAACAACACATTCTCTACTTTTTCAACATCAATCTTAGCTTTAACATCCTGCGAAAATACAATTCGTGAGTTTAATACTAACAAAATGATGCAGATTTTATTTAATGAAGCTAATTTCATAATCTAACGATTGAAGATGTATACACTACCTGAGTTCCCTGTTTGTGAAATTTTTAAATCTTTGGAGATCGAATTTGAACCATTATTAAAAATATTTAAATTATTACCCTCCTGATTAAAAATCACATCAATTGGAGTTCCGGAATACAATGAAAAATCACTAATAAAATTATTGTTTCCCGTTTGTACTATCGATTGATTGATTTGTTTAGCACTTTTATAAACTTCTAAATAATTACCAGATCCATCTTGATTAATTGTCATCTTAGCATTATTACTTTTAACATTCACATCTGCATAATTAGAGTATCCAACCTGTGAAATTTGAATCATATTATTATTTAATAAATAGCTATTTGAAGTTTTTAGATTATTTTGATCTGTATTTTGAACTGAAACAAACTCTTTATTTATCAAATTATTTGTTTCTATTGAAGAATTAAATTGTTCTTCTTGAGCATTTACTTGAAATGACCATGAAATTATCAACACAAATAAAAAGATATATATATATGATTTCATGACTTATGAATTAATTATTAACAAAAGAAAATAAACAACATTAATTAATTTTAATCGGAAAAACTTGAATTCGTATCCAAAATAAAATTTCATCTAAAAATTATAGGTAGACTCGATCCTCAAATCCACCTATAATTATAGCTAATTTTAATTTTTCTGAGTTACAGAAGCATAAAGGTCTTTACCACATTGTGTAATCATACTGTTTTGCCCCCAACCATTTTGAGTCGTGATAGCATAATTACCTTCACCGCCTTGTTTGATTAAAGCATCATTATTATGACCATCTTGATTGATATAAGCGTCATTTTCTTTACCATTTTGTTCTATATTAGCTTTGTTATAAGAACCGTCTTGATTAATTTCGGCATAGTTGTCTTTACCACATTGGTCAATTTTGGCCCAATTATTTTTACCACCTTGATCAATATTAGCTTCGTTACCTTTACCATCTTGATCAACATAAGCTTTGTTATGTTTACCTTCTTGATTAACATTAGCTAGATTAGGGCCACTGCCACTACCATAGCTGTTACCATGTGCAACACGATCATTATGATTATGATCTCCGTCATGATTACCATGCTCATTATCATCACCGCCATCACCGTTACCATGATGGTCACCATCACCACAGGTACTGCAAGGAGTTTGTATTTGGCAGGTTGGGCAATCTTTACCGTCACTTGCTGTTTGTGAAATAACTACGGTATTGTCTACACTATTACATGCTTGTGAAATATTTGCAACCCCACTATTCCCCTTTTGATTAATTTCAGCATTATTATCTTTACCGTATTGCGTAATGGTAGCTTTATTATACTTACCATCTTGGTTTACATCCGCTTCATTACCCTGCCCGCCCTGAGTTACATCAGATACGTTTTTCCATCCATCTTGAGCAACTGTTACATCGTTGTTGTGACCTGATTGCAAAATTGTACTCTCATTGCTTTGCCCAAAACTAGTCAAAGCCATCAGCATCGCTGAGATGCAAAAAATTACTTTTTTCATAATAAATATATTTAATTGGTTATTAATACAAATTATTATGTAGGTTTTTATTGTGTAGGTTTTCATGTAACAAAAAGGCTGTTCTTGTTACCATAATAATCAATAAAAAACATTTACAGATTCATTTTATTGAATTATTACGCAACAAATTTACATAATGTTTCTAATAATTAAAAAATATAAACATCTATTTATTAGACTATTAGTTGTTTTTCGATGAACTGCTAGACTAAATCGATGAAGAGTATAATTAGGCAAAAATAAAACAAGAAAAAAACTAATAATTTAGCAAAAGAGAATAAAAAAGAGGCTTTCTTAAAAAAAACTCTTTTTTATTATTAAAAATAAACAACAAATCTACTTAGTCAAAAGCAATTCTCTGTATTTAGTTAAAGTCCATAATTCATTACAGTTTACTATAGCCCCCACATTTCAGTAAAGGCAAATGGGGAAGTTCTGTTTCTATCTGTATTATCTAATAGATTCGATACAACATAATATAATAGAATTTGCACGACATAATTTACTAATTTTAATATATTCAAACCTAAACTTCTTAAGCCTTGATTTTACTAGATCTCCTTTTTTCTAAATACAGATGTGCTATGATTTTGCCACAAAAGTTAGTATGACACTTTTATCACGTATTTATTGTAAATATTTGTTTATTTCATGTTGAATTAACAACTGAACCTTTACTTTAATCTAAGCTTAAGTCGATCTTTAATGTTTTATAAGGTACATCTTGAAAAAAATAAATTTTGGTTTGAACTCTTATCACGCACAATTAAAAGAAGCTAACTGAAGATAGTTTATACTTTTTGGTTTTCTTTAAGGGAAACGTTATAAATAAATTATCATGATGCCAAGAATAATAAGTATAAAAAAAGCGACCCTTTAGAGGCCGCTTTGAATGTTTTCACAACGGAATAATCCTTATTGTGAGTTGCTTCAAAATTGTAGTACAATAATACAATAAAAATAACTATCTCTAATTACGGTTTTCCATAAACCTATTAATTTTCTTTTAACTAAATTTCGTAATTAATTTTTTAGCGATGAAAAAAATATTAGGATTAGACTTAGGAACAAATAGTATTGGATGGGCATTAATAAATAATGACTTTGACAATAAACTTGGAAATCTTGAAGGATTAGGCTGCAGAATCATCCCTATGAGTCAAGATGTATTAGGGAAATTTGATAGTGGTGTATCTATTTCTCAAACTGCCGAAAGAACAAAGTATAGAGGAGCTAGACGACTGGTGCAGCGTTTTTTATTAAGAAGAGAAAGAC
Source organism: uncultured Flavobacterium sp. (assembly GCF_963422545.1). NCBI lineage: Bacteria > Pseudomonadati > Bacteroidota > Flavobacteriia > Flavobacteriales > Flavobacteriaceae > Flavobacterium > uncultured Flavobacterium sp. The sequence goes on along the minus strand of NZ_OY730232.1, from coordinate 252,154 downwards.
TTCATAGGGTTTTAAATATTCTTGATTTTCTCCCAAAACATTATTCAGAAGCAATTGATTTCACTAGAAAGCTTGGGCAATTTAAACCTGAGAGAGAAGAAAAACTATCTTTTTATAAAAATGAAAGTGGTAAAAATCAGTTTTTATTTTTAGAAAGCTATAAAGAAATGCTATCAGAGTTTAAACTTTTATATCCTGATTTAAAAAAGGTCCCTTATGATTGGACTATGTTTTATTTAAGAAAAAAAGCATTAACAAAAAAAATATCTAAAGAAGAATTGGCTTGGATATTACTCAATTTTAATCAAAAAAGGGGGTATTATCAATTACGTGGGGAAGAAGAGGAAGAAAATAAAAATATACTGGAAGAATTTCACACTCTTACTGTTATTAATGTAATTGAGAGAGGGAAAGGAAAATCAGGTATATGGTATAATGTAATTCTTGAAAATGACTGGATTTATAAGCGTGAAAGCAAAATCCCGCTATTTGACTGGATTGGAAAACCAAAGAATTTTGTAGTAACTACTGAGTTGAATGATGATGGAACTGTAAAACTAAATAAAGATAACGAAGAAAAGAGAAATTTTAGATCACCAAATGAAGATGATTGGCGTTTAATAAAAATAAGAACAGAACAAACAATTAATCAAAGTGAAAAATCGGTTGGTTCCTATATTTATGATGAACTTTTAAAAAATCCCAGTCAAAAGATAAAAGGCGAATTAGTTCAAACAATTGAAAGAAAATTTTATAAAGATGAAATATCGAAAATCCTTAAAACTCAGATTGAATTTCACAAAGATTTATTAACAGATAAAAATCTGTATAAAAAATGCATTGATGAATTGTACAAGCATAATGATGCTCACAAAAACAATATAAAAGATCGAGGTTTTGAGTATTTATTTTTAGACGATATAATTTTTTATCAACGTCCGCTTAAAAGCAAAACTTCATTAATTAGGGATTGCTCTTTAGAATTTAGACCTATAAAAGATAAAAAAGGAGTATTAGTAAAAGACAGCAATGGAAAACAGATTGTAAAACCAATAAAATGTATCGCAAAGTCAAATCCTATTTATCAAGAATTCAGATTATTACAGTTTGCGAAAAACCTAAAAATATATGAAAAAGAAAAAATAATTGGCAATAAATTAAAGTTTGATATAGATGTTACTATTAGCTATATAAAAACAGAAGAGAATTTAGTAGAATTATTTAATTGGTTAAATGATAAAGCTGAAATCAGTCAAAAACAATTCTTAGCATACTTTAAATTAAAAGAAGATAAATTCAGATGGAATTTTGTTGAAGACAAAATATATCCTTGCAACGAAACGAGAAATCAATTTTTGAATGCAATTGCAAAAATCGATGTAGACAAATCTTTTTTTGACGCAAAAAACACTCAGGATTTATGGCATATTTTATACTCTGTTACTGATAAAATTGAAATCACGAAAGCAATTACAACTTTCGCTAAACAGCATACGTTACCTGATGAATTTATTGTAAACTTTTTAAAATTAAAGCCTTATAAAAAAGATTATGGTTCCTATTCTGAAAAAGCAATAAAAAAAATACTACCATTAATGCGTTTTGGAAGTTTATGGAATGAAAACAATATTGATCCCAAAACATTCACCAGAATTGACAAAATACAGACTGGAGAATATGACGAAAATATAAGAACTCGTGTTCGTGAAAAAGCAATTCATTTGCGTGTTCTCTCTGATTTCAAAGGTTTGCCATTATGGTTAGCTTCTTATATTATATATGATCGTCATAGCGAATCCAGCGATATTTCGAAATGGAAAACTGCTGCCGATATTGAGCACTTTTTAAAACATGATTTCAAACAACATTCCTTACGAAATCCAATTGTAGAGCAAGTTATTACAGAGACATTACGTGTTGTGAAAGATATTTGGCAAAATTATGGAAAAGGAAAAGAGAACTTTTTTGACGAAATTCATATCGAATTAGGTCGCGAAATGAAGAATGACAAGGTGACTCGTAAAAGGCTGACCGGACAAATTTCCCAAAATGAAAATACAAATTTGCGAATCAAAGCCATTTTAGCAGAACTAAAAAATGATTCAAATTCAGAGCAAGATATTCGTCCATATTCGCCAAGTCAACAGGAAATACTAAAAATTTATGAGGAAGGAGTTTACAGCAGTGAAAACAGAAAAGAAAAACTAGAAGAGATTGATAAAATAAGAAAAAATGTAAAACCGACGGCTTCTGAAATTAACAAATATAAACTTTGGCTGGAACAAGGATATATTTCTCCCTACACCGGAAAATTAATTCCATTAAGTGATTTATTCACATACAAATATCAAATTGAACATATTGTTCCACAATCGAGATTATTTGATGATTCTTTATCAAATAAAGTCATTTGCGAATCTGAAGTAAACCATTTGAAAGGAAATAAGACTGCATTAGAATTTATATTGAAAAATGAAGGTCGAATTGTACCCTTGACCGGAGGAGCAACAGTAAAAATCTTTACCAAGGAAGCTTACAACCAACACATAACCAGTTATTACAATAAAAACAAAAACAAGCAAAAGCGATTATTGACTGAAGAAATTCCAGAAAAATTTATCGAGAGACAATTAAATGACACAAAATACATCAGTAAAATTGTAAAAAATCTTTTGAGTAAAATAGTTCGAGAAGATGATGAACAGGAAGTGACCTCAAAACATCTCGTTTCTTTAAATGGCCCCATAACTTCAAAAATGAAGCAAGATTGGGGATTAAACGATGTTTGGAACAAGATAGTTGCACCTCGTTTTGAACGAATGAATGCTATAACAAATTCAACAAATTTTGGCCAATTAGAATTAAAAAGAGATGAATTTGGAAATAGAGGGAAACAAGTTTTTCAGACGACTGTTCCTGACGAGATTGCTAAGGGATTTAATAAAAAAAGAATTGACCATCGCCATCATGCCTTAGATGCTTTGGTAATTGCCTGCGTAAATAGAACCCATATTAACTATTTAAATAATTTAAATGCTAAAGATGAAAATGATAAAATAATCAAGCATGAATTAAGAAATAAAATCTGTTTTAAAACTAAACTTGATGCAAATGGAAATTACAAGTGGGAATTTTACAAGCCTTGGCAAGATTTTACAAAAAATGCAGAAGATGAATTAAATCAAACCATTATCAGTTTCAAACAAGACACTCGGGTTATAAATAAAGTGGTAAATAAATATCAAGTTTGGAAAGACGAAGACGGTGTGATGAAGAAAATTACCACTGCACAAATAAAAGGTGCTAATTGGGCTATTAGAAAACCAATGCATGCAGAAACAGTAAGTGGAAAAGTAATCTTAAAACGGATCAAACAAAGTCATATCACTATTGCAAATGCTATCGATCACATTGACTATATTGTAGATAATGAAGTTAAAAGACAACTAAAAGAAAAAATTAAGCTATATCCTAATGATAATGATGGTTTAAAGAAACACCTAAAAGCTTTTCCTGTAACAATAGATAAGAAAGCTATTGAAAAAGTACAGATTTATGAAAATATAGAAGCTACAGCAACTCGAAAAATACTTGATATTACTTTTGACGAAAAAAGAATCGAAAAAATAACTGATACAGGAATTCAAAAAATTCTTCTAAAACATTTAGCACAGGAAATTTATCAAAATGTGATCGATGAAAACGGAAAAAAAATACCAGCTCACGAAATTGCTTTCTCTGAAAATGGCTTAGATGAATTGAATAAAAGTATTACAACATTAAATAATGAAAAAAAACATCAGCCAATTATAAAAGTTCGAATTTTTGAAGAGGGCGGAAAATTCAGTTTAGGTCAAACAGGAAATAAAATTGATAAGTATGTCGAAGCTGCAAAGGGAACAAATTTATTTTTTGCAATATATCAAGATGAAAAAGGAAAAAGAAATTATAAAACAATTCCTTTAAACGAAGTTATTGAAAGACAAAAACAAGGATTAAGTTCTGCTTTAGAAATAGATGAAAATGGTAATCGTTTACTATTTACTCTATCTCCAAATGATTTAGTTTATGTGCCAACAGATGATGAACGGGAAAATTTAGAATTAATTAACTTAGATAAATTATCACGAGAGCAAACGCAAAGGGTATTTAAGATGGTAAGTTTTACTGGAATTCAAGCTTTTTTTATTTCAAATAATATAGCTACCTCAATTGTAGATAAAATGGAATTCTCAGCTTTAAATAAAATGGAAAAATCTATTGATGGTACGATGATAAAATCTGTATGTTTAAAACTAGAAGTTGACAGACTTGGGAAAATTAAAAAAATAATGCGATGATAAAGCGAACCCTTTTCTTTGGCAATCCAGCTTATTTAAGTACCAAAAATGAGCAGATTGTAGTCTCTTATCCGGACAAGGAACAAGAAACCAAAATGGTGGCAATTGAAGATATTGGTGTTATTGTTTTGGAAAATCAACAAATTACCATTACGAACGGATTATTAGAAAAACTAACGCATAATAATGTTGCTTTAATCAATTGTGATCAGCAGCATTTACCTATTGGTTTACTAATGCCTTTGAGTGGACACACAGAACAAACTGAGCGCTTTAAGTCTCAAATTAATGCCTCTGTTCCCCTAAAAAAGAACTTATGGCAGCAAACTATAAGTTCAAAAATAATGAATCAAGCTGGATTGCTAAAAGAAAAAGGAATCCCGATGCGTAAGATGGAACTCTGGGCAAAAGAAGTAACCTCAGGAGACACTTTAAATCACGAATCCAGAGCGGCAGTTTACTATTGGCAAAATCTCATTCAAATCGAAAATTTTACAAGAGGTCAAAAAGGAATTGCGCCTAATAATTTACTCAATTATGGTTATGCGATTCTTAGAGCTATTACAGCACGAGCATTGATAAGCTCAGGAATGCTTCCGACATTAGGTATTTTTCATCGAAATAAATACAATGCCTATTGTCTCGCTGATGATATCATGGAACCGTATCGTCCTTATGTTGATTTGATTGTTTGTCATATTATGGAAACAGAAGATTCTTATGAAGAATTAACTGTTGAAATAAAAAAGCAATTATTAGGTATTGCTACTATTGATGTTTTGATAGATGGAAAAAATAGTCCTTTGATGGTAGCCATGAGTCGCACGACCAATTCGCTGCATGAATGTTTTGAAGGAAGTTCCAGAAGAATTTTATACCCAGTTTATGTATGATGAGCATTATACACGTTTAAATCAATATAGAAGTTTGTGGATATTAGTATTTTTTGACCTGCCCACCGAAACAAAAAAAGAACGTAAAATAGCCGGAGCCTTTCGCAAAAAACTATTAAACGATGGTTTTTCTATGTTTCAATTTTCGATATATATGCGTTTTTGTGCTAGTAGAGAAAATGCGGAAGTACATTCTAAGAGAATAAAAAATAGTTTGCCAGAACATGGAAAAATTGGTGTCATGCAAATCACAGACAAACAATTTGGAATGATGGAACTTTTTTATGGAAAAAAAATTGTAGAACCTGAAAAACCTTCTCAGCAACTAGAGCTTTTCTAAAAAGGTAGGATTTAAAAACTACTTAGGCAGCTCTTTCTCAGCATTCAAACAAGTCAGTTTTTATGTTTTAAAATCAACTAGTAACTCACAACATATCAAGTTATTAACTGGCGATATGTTGGGAATTATAAGTAAAAATACAATTTTGAAAGCAATTCACAACCAGGGATTCAATGTTGATAAAATAACGACTGTTGGGAATTATAAGTAAAAATACAATTTTGAAAGCAATTCACAACCTTCTTCAAGTCGTTCTTGAGCTCTATCAAGTTGGGAATTATAAGTAAAAATACAATTTTGAAAGCAATTCACAACGGGACTGTATGCAAATCTGTAGGAACTAAAGTTGGGAATTATAAGTAAAAATACAATTTTGAAAGCAATTCACAACATAAAGGAGATTTTATGGATAACACATTTAGTTGGGAATTATAAGTAAAAATACAATTTTGAAAGCAATTCACAACTATGTTTCTTTATCTGAAAACTTAACAAAAGTTGGGAATTATAAGTAAAAATACAATTTTGAAAGCAATTCACAACACTGCCTACAGGAGGCGGCAAAACAGTTGGTTGGGAATTATAAGTAAAAATACAATTTTGAAAGCAATTCACAACTGCATGGATCACAAGCAAAGAAAATTACTCGTTGGGAATTATAAGTAAAAATACAATTTTGAAAGCAATTCACAACTGTCTTTATAAAAGTCTTTACAGTACTAGGGTTGGGAATTATAAGTAAAAATACAATTTTGAAAGCAATTCACAACATTAGTGAGATAATTTGTGAATGCCATTTGGTTGGGAATTATAAGTAAAAATACAATTTTGAAAGCAATTCACAACGAGAGGGAATAGTTTTATCTTTGGACTTTCGTTGGGAATTATAAGTAAAAATACAATTTTGAAAGCAATTCACAACCGGACAATATAACAATAAAGCCGGAAACACGTTGGGAATTATAGGTAAAAATACAATTTTGAAAGCAATTCACAACAAACCTCCGGCATTGAATTTAATAGAAACTGTTGGGATTATAAGTAAAAATACAATTTTGAAAGCAATTCACAACAGTTCCCCCAAAAATATCCCAAAGTAATTCGTTGGGAATTATAAGTAAAAATACAATTTTGAAAGCAATTCACAACACTTCCTACGATAATTAAATATGATGAAAAGTTGGGAATTATAAGTTGGATGTACTAACAAAAAGTGGAGTAAAAGTTAAGACAGTTTTTTTCTAACTCAGTCTTCACTTTTTGTTAGTACATCCAGTAATAACGATAAGCTTAAAACAGGGCTGAAATTTCAGCTTTACTCCGTTTGATTCTCGCTTTTAGTTCCCTGTGAATTTCGTCTTACAAGTGTATAAAACTCTTTTAAATGCCACCATGCCGGGCACATATCAAGACTTCCTTTGTAATTCTCTATAGTTAAGTAACAGCTGCGCAGGAAAAGCTGGGAATCGGTAATTTTGGCCCAGGGCTTCCAGTTGACTTCTTTGGGAGGCGGGGTGGCTTCAAAATAGCGTTTTATTTCTTCCGGGGTCATGGGGCAAAATTACGCAAAAACGCTGGACAGGCAAGGGGTGAGACAAATAAATGGTGCAATATTTTTGTTCTCTTGATCCCGTTTTTCCAAGCATATTGATACTCATATTATTGCCGCTGTGGGGTTTGTTTTATTTTTTACGAGCCTATAGTTTTCTGATCCCATAAACCTGCGCTGCCTTTTACAGCATTCACACCGGTGGTGCATGTTTTACTTCTTTAATGCTCTTTTTTAGGAGCTCTTCCCGCTATCCGTTCCAATCTATGTGCCGAACCCCGGCACATAGGATTTCCACTGCTATCGGGGCTAGGGCAGGCCATCACTATTTCCATTATAGCGGGGTTGGAACTAAATTAAGCCATATTTTTGAATTCTCCCTAGAGCATTTAACTAACACTGGATTGGAAGACCCTTTAAAGCTAGGGGAAGCCTTTTAAAATGGGACTTTGGCTGATTCTAGGGAGATGATTGGTTTAATTTTTCCCGAAAATTTCACATTTCAAGAAAGTAAAATAAAAACCGCTCGAGTCAATGAAATGGGTAATTGTATCTATCTGGTAAATAATAGATTACTGGTAAAAAAAAACGGGACAAAAGATGATATTTTTCTTTTGTCCCGAGTAGTGACCTCGACGAGACAAATTTCTATACATTTTATGGAGGATTTGAATAGATTGGCGTACTGGAAGTAGAGGCTGTCTTTACATGTCTTCAGTATTTTGGTTTGGATGTACCGTTGGGGATCGAAGGAAAAAGTTATTGAATAATCTATTTTAAGTAGAACAAACCGCCTTAACTTTTTGTGGCAAATTTGAAGGCAACTCCATAATTTACTTCCATAAACCAATTCCGTTTTTAAAGATTTGAAAAAACTTTCAGCAACCGCATTATCCCAGCAGTCTCCTTTACGGCTCATACTTCTTGTGATACTTTTATAAGAGTCCAATACATCAGCAAATTTTTTATTGGCATATTGGATGCCTCGGTCAGAATGGAATATTAATTCATTTGCAATTGTTCTATTCTTGACTGCCATTTTCCAAGCCATCATTGTAGTTTGTTTTGTACTTAGTCCATTGCTTAAACTCCAGCCGACTATCTTTCTGTCAAATAAATCTAAAATGATGGTCAGATATAAAAATCCATCCTTTGTCTGTATATAGGTGATATCTGAAACCCACGCCTTTGCTGGTTCTGTTGCCGTAAATTCTCTTTTCAGGATATTTGGCACAACAAAATGATTATGTTTTGAATTGGTTGTTACTTTGAATTTTTCACTCAATTTGCTGTACAATCCTAACTGCTTCATGTATTTAGCTACAGTTATTCTGGATATCTGATATCCTTGGCTTTGGAGTTCCAGAGTAATTCTTGGGCTTCCATATCGCTGTTTAGCATTAAAGTATATTGACGTAATTTCTTCTTTAATCAGAGCAGTCTTCTTCTGTCTTTCTGATAGAATCTGTCGCTTCCAATTATAGTAGCTGCTTGGACTTACTTTTAAAACTTTGCACATCTTTTCAATCGAATATATTTTTTCATGGTCTTTTATGAAAAGATAAATCATCGACCTCCCTTGGAAAAGATGCTTATAGCCTTTTTTAGAATGTCACATTCTAATTCTGTTTCTTTTAATTTTTTTTCAAGCTCATGGATTTTTTCCTGTTCAGGGCTAAGTTTTAATTTTCCTTTCCCAGGAAAACTTCCTGTTCCAAATTCTTGGTAATCCTGACGCCATTTGTAAAGCAAAGGTGCTGTTATTCCAAGTTCATTGGCTAATTGTGAGATATTATCTCTTTCATAACTTAATTGGACAGCTTTCTCTTTAAAATTGCGGTCATAAGTTTTACGATTCTCTTTCATGCTCTAAAGTTAAGATTTAGTTCTTAACTAGAACTCCATACTAAGTTAGCACATCCAATCAATACTTGCAAAGTATTTCAAAACAAATCTAACTAAAAAAGTTAACACTCCAGTTGTTACGTTTCAAAGTATTGCAATAAAGGTTCTTGATGTTTAGACTTTTGTGAATTCAATTAAAAGTCATACATATCTAACTCATTTCCAATAATTTTATCTAGTTTTATCATTTACACAAACAAGTTAGCTATAATGCTAAAAAAATGGGAAATTTTAATAATTTAATACAAAATGATGTGAAAAATATAACTTTTAACAATAATTATGTAACATTTTGCTTTTAAAAAAAACGAACTTACACATTATGGTAATTCTGTCATAATTAATATTTAAAAAAATGAAAAAATTAATTTTAATGTTTGCAGCAATTGTGATGTTTTGTAATTGCTCATTTGCAATGACTCCGCCAAAAGCAGTCAAAGGAGCTTTTGATAAAAAATTTCCAACGGCTACTAAAATTAGTTGGGGCAAAGAATCTGCAAAGGAATGGGAAGCAGAATTTACACTTGACGGAATTAAAATTTCCGCAGTATTCTACGAAGATGGTAAATGGCTTGAAACAGAACAAGAGGTTAAGGCGTCTGCATTACCAAAAGCAGTAGCTGATGCTATAAAAGCTAAATATCCAGATTGGAAAATTGCGGAAGCAGACAAAACAGAAAGTGCTAAACTTGGCTCAATATATGAAGCAGATTTGAGAAAAGGAATGTCAAAAAAATCACTAGCAATTAAAGCTGATGGAACTTTTGTGAAAGAATAATTTAATTACTTTTTACACTTAAATTAAAGGGAACTTTGCTAAACCGCTAAATTCCCTTTTTATTTGCATATTAAAAGAAGCACTCTAGCTGTTAGCGGCCGTTATTTTATTAAAAATTCCCTAATCCCAAATAATATTATACACAACGGAACAATTTGAAATCCTACATTTTCGTACCATCTTCCACTCAATAGTGTTAACATGGAATAGCTTAAAACAAATCCAAACAATATTGAAAATATACTTGAGTAAAAATGTGCTAATTTTAGAACTTTTGGATTCTGGATGTACTAACAAAAAGTGAAGTACAAGTTAAGGTAGTTTTTTCTAACTCAGTCTTCACTTTTTGTTAGTACATCCACAACAATATTGTAAAACAGAACCATCGTTTTATAAAGTGGAGGATTTTAAATGGTTTAGGTTTTAAAAATTTTGAATCTGCAAAGAGAACTTTAAGCGGTATTGAGGCTGTTCATATGCTTAGAAAGAATCAGATGGTTAATCCCGGGAAAACTATATTTAAATCCTTTTGTAAATTGGCGGGCTAACTTTTAAATTACTTAAATTCTTATATTTGATTCTGACAGATGCGACAGAACCTGATTTTTCTATTGTAGGACTTAATTTAGAACAGTGAGTTTCTAGATTAATGTTTTTAAAATGAAATTTTTTATATAGAAGCCTTGTAATGAATATTAAAATTAGTATTTTTAAAATATGAACATCATAATTTAATCCGAGTAGAAAAACGATCCCGTTTATCGTCTAAATCTGAAATATAAAAAATCTATTAAATTAGAGAATTATTCTTTTTACTTCGAATATGTTCCCGATGTAATATTCCCCAATTGATCATCTCAGTAATTATAGGCCCAAAAGATTTACAATAATCAGTTGATTCATAAAGTATGGGTATTTTTGCATCGCGGTCTTCGGTTCTCTTAACCAAATTATTAAGTTCCATATCTTTTAATTCTTTCGAAAGCATACGTGAAGTAATTCTCGGAATACTTTGTTGAATTTCTTTAAATCTTTTATTTCCATTACAAATCGAATTGATAATGGGTAACTTCCATTTACCGCCTAAAACATATAAAGTGTCTTGAAGTGCCTGAAATTCTTCTTTCTGATTTCTTGCCATTGAAATTTATTTTATACTAAAGATATAAAAACATTTTTTTGAACCATATTAATAATAGCAGTTCATTTAAAGTACGCGGCAAATTTAAGCCTAATTTTTTTCGAATAAATTTATATGTTGAAAATAAAAGTATACTCCATGATACCGCTGAAAAAGCAATGTCTTTTCAGATTTAACTTTGCCATGTTAATTTAAAAACATTAAATAATGGACAATTTAAAAAATAAAGTAGTAATAATAACAGGTGGGAATAGTGGAATTGGTTATGCAACAGCCAAACAATTAAAAGAACAAGGCGCAACGGTTATCATTACAGGAAGAAGAAAAGAAGCAGTTGAAAAAGCGGCTTCAGCACTGGGAGTTCACTCAATTGTTGCTGATCAATCTCGTATTTCTGACATAGAAAATCTGGCTTTAAAAGTAAAAGAAGATTTTGGACAAGTAGATATTTTATTTATTAATGCCGGAATTGCTGGTTTAGGCACTATTGAACAGGCAACAGAAATGCTATACAATGATATTATGAATATTAATTTAAAAGGAGCATATTTTACTTTAAGCCGATTTATTCCAATCTTAAAAGATGGTGCATCCGTAATATTTCTTTCTTCTAATACTGCCAGTATGAGTGGAGCTGGATCGTCAATTTATTCTTCGAGTAAAACAGCTCTTAATGCAGTAATGAAAATAGCAGCAGTTGAATTAGCACCAAGAAAAATCAGAGTAAATTCTGTTAGTCCTGGTCCGACAGAAACAGAAGTGATGAAAAAAGTAGGTTTAGATGAAGAAGCCGTAAAATCGATTATGGATATTGTGGTTGATAAAATTCCCCTAAAACAAATGGGAACTTCAGAAGACGTTGCGAAAATGGTTTCATATTTAAGCAGTGAAGCAGCAGTATTTATTACCGGAGCTGATTTTATTATGGATGGCGGAATGGTTTTGGCTTAAATCAGCCTTTCACAAAATGAATTAATTTTTAAAAAGAAGGTTCCGTAGCATCTGGAGTTAAGTTTTACTCTGTATTTATTAATTCTAAAATTAATAAATACAAAGGTTATTGTTATCCAAAATATATTATTCTTCAGACCGTATATTTCAAACTTAGATTTTTGTGTTGGTGGAATAATCGTTCCTCCTTCATTTCAAGGATTTAAAAGACAAGCGATTGTTGAATAGAAGTAATTCTATACTCAATCGCTTGTTTGCTAATAGTATTTATTCGATAAGACAATTAGCAGAAAGTGACTCCAAAGCCAAAGTGATTTATCGTTTTTTACAAAACGATAATGTCGGCGAGTCTGATATTATAAAAAACATGTCTTCCAATTGTGTAAGCTGTGTTCGAGACAAACCTGTTTTAGGTACTCAAGATACTAGTGAAATCAATCTTTATAATCACAGAAATAGAATCAGGAAAGGCCAATATATAGATACAACTAATGCTCGAGTTGGAAGACTTGTTTTTTACATACATCCCCGTTTTATTCTTGATTCAGAAACACTTATGTCTTACGGTTTTTCAAATGTAAAAATTTGGAACAGAGGTTATGAGAAGCTTAATAAAGATCACCCTCACAAAAATAAACTTGCTCCTATCCAAGAAAAGGAATCCTATAAATGGATAGAATCTTCCATAGAGAGTAAAGAAGTATTAAAGCTAGCTATACGATGTTATAGGCAGGCAATTTTATTCTGTTGGAAAGTCCTCCATTTGTTTTTTAAACTGTGTTGATTGTCCTCCGCCATTATTTACCGACCACTCTGCCATTGCGTATAAAACAGGTCTTAACTCTTTTCCCTTTTTGGAAAGTTCGTAAGTTACATAAGGCGGAACAACAGGTTTGGCTCTCCTTATTACAAGTTCGTCCGCTTCTAATTGTTTCAAATGCTGTATCAACATTTTTTCGGTAATTGTAGGAATTGACTTTTTAAGTTCACTGTACCGTTTTGTTCCTGTCAATAGATTGAACAAAATTATCGGCTTCCAATAACCACCAATCTTTTCCATTACGAATGTTACAGGGCAAGCCGCAAAAGCGTTGCTCTTGTTTTCCTGAATAACTGATGTTTCTTTTATTGCTGCCATTTTTATACATACTATTGGGTAAGTACTTGTACAAAAGTAAGTATAAATTTAGCTTTGTACAAGATTTAAAACAAAAAAATATGAAAGTAACAGTAACAGGTTCTCTGGGAAACATAAGTCGTATTCTCATAGAAAAATTGGTGTCCGCAGGACACGAAGTAAAAGTAATAACGTCCAATGCAGAAAAGGCAAAAGAGATTGAAAAACTAAATGCAATTCCTTTGGTCGGGAAAGTTGATGATTTGGATTTTGTAAATAATGCGTTCAGCGGGGCAGATGCAGTTTACACAATGGTTCCGCCAAGTTATGGAACAACAGAGTTGATTAAAAAAGTTGGCGAAATTTATGCAAAGACGATTGAAAACAATAAAATTCCGTTTGTTGTGAATTTAAGCGGAATTGGGGCACACTTACCAAAAGGTCCCGGTCCGTCAAGTGCAAACTTTTTCATTGAAAAATTATACAACTCTTTAGGTGACACCAATGTTTTACACCTCCATCCAGGAATGTTTTATTCTAATTTCTATGGTGTAATAGATTTGATTAAACATCAGAATATCATCGGGAATAATTTTGATGAAAATGTCGTGTTGGCATTGTCTCACCCGCTTGATATTGCAAATGTTGCCTTTGATGCAATCCACAACAAAAATATTGACGGCAAATCATACAAATATGTGGTAAGCGATGAAATTACAGGAAAAGAGATTACCCAAAAATTAGGAAATACTGTTGGAAAACCCGATTTGAAATGGGTGCAATTTCCCGATGAAGAAATGTTTCAAAGTCTTTTGCAACAGGGAATGACCGAACAAATGGCAACCACTTACATAATTGATATGGGAATTGCGTTGCGAAACGGAACGTTGCTTGAAACTTACTTTAATGAAAAAAACGAATTGCTGGGCAAAATCAAATTTGATGAATTTGCAAAAGCGTTCGCAATCGCTTACAACTCAAAATAATTATGGCAAAAACAGAAGAAACATATCAATGGATTGACAGAAAGGAATATCCGTTTAAGTCAAAATATATTCAGTCCAAACACGGCAAAATTCATTACTTGGACGAAGGAAGCGGACAAGTTCTTTTGTTTGTTCACGGCAATCCAAATTGGTCATTTGGTTACAGAAAACTTATTCAGCATTTCAGTAAAAATTACAGATGTGTCGCCATTGACCACATTGGTTTTGGTTTGTCCGAAAAGCCGTTTAAAGTTTCCTATTTGCCTCCTCTTCTTTTACCTTTTAGAATCTGAACAGAATGTAAGGAATACAGTCATTATTATCGATTGTATAGCCAGTATATCCAGTCAGGAGAAAAGATGAAGAAAGGTTTTCACTTAACTAAAACCATATAAGATGAAGTTATTACTAAAGCAGACAGTCGGAATTGATGTTGCACAAAATGAATTGGTCGTATCCCTTGGTAGAATGGATGTAAAGATCAATATAGAAGTTTATGCTTATAATGTATTTCCTAATACTAAAAAAGGTTTTTCCAGCCTCGTATCATGGGTTAACAAGCATACAACAACTACAACTGAAGTAAGATATGTAATGGAGGCAACAGGGGTTTACCATGAATCCTTGGCGTATTTTCTCTGTAATATTCAAAAGCAGATTAGTATTGTTTTACCAAACAAGATTAGTAATTATGTGAGAACACTTGAGATAAAGACGATTACTGACAAGAGTGCTTCACAAGCCATTGCAAGATTTGGATTGGAAAGACAATTGGAAGTGTGGCAGCCTCCTGCAAAAATTTTTAACAATTTGAGACAACTTTGTAGGGAGCGTCAGCAACTCATACAGGAACGTACAATGCTAAAAAATCAATTACATGCAGAGCGTACTTCTGCCACAGAATGTGAAAAGTCAGTCAAACGAACTAAGAAGAGAATAGCTCTTATTGATACACAGGAAAAAGAGATACGGGAAGGAATTACTATACTTATCAAAGCAGATAAAGCTTTAGCGGAGAAGATGGAAATAATATCTTCGATACCTGGTATTGGAATATTAACTGCTGTAACCATCATTGCTGAAACTAGCGGGTTCGAGTTAATAAAGAATAAAAGACAGCTGGTTAGTTATGCTGGATTAGATGTTAGAGAAAAGACCTCAGGAACCTCTGTTAAATTCAAGCCCCGAATATCCAAGCGAGGAAACCGTAATCTAAGAAAAGTTATGCACTTTCCAGCATTAGCTGCAATAAGAACAGAAGAACGATATAGAGAAATATTTATGAGAATGGTATCAAGACATGGTATTAAAATGAAAGCTATTGTAGCTATACAGAGAAAATTATTGGAATTGTGTTACATTCTTTGGAAAACAAATTCATATTATGATGAGGATTATGTTTTTCAAACTATTTCGTCCTGTGCAAAAGTCATCTAAAGAGTGAATAAGTATTTTTGAAGTAATGATCTATAACAGTTTTTAATATCGGCTTATTACATTCCGTCATACTTTCATCATATTGTAATATTTCATCAATATATTTCACGGATAACTTTTAAATTTTGAAAAGTAGATAACCTAATAAACCACCACCCAATACAATAAATGCGCTATTAATTCTCTTGAATTTGAATACAAATATCAAACTGACGGCGACTATAACTATAGTTCTCCATTCAGCAATACTATCTTTTGCCATTTCATAGCACACAGCAGCAATGATAGCTACAGATGCAAGGTTTACTGCGTCTAAAAATGCAGATAATGGTTTGGAATTACGCATTTTTTTCATCAATGGATGAAGCAATGCTACAAATGCAAACGATGGAAGAAAAATAGCAATAGTAGAAAGGATAGCTCCTGATAATCCGTTTATTTGGTAACCAATGAAAGTAACTGAAGAAAAAACAGGTCCCGGGGTGAACTGTCCTACAGCAATAGCATCTACAAGCTGCTGTCTTGTAAGTAAACCTGTTGATACCAGTTCGGTATCCAAAAAAGCAAACAGGATATACCCGCTGCCATATAAGATTGCACCTATTTTTAGGAAGATAAGCAATAGGGTAAGATTTTTGCTTGAAATAATATTGAAATCTGAAATTTGTAGTAAAGTGACAGGAATCAACAAATGCATTGTTTGTTCCTTAGCCTTAGCTATGACATATAACAGCATAGCCAATAAACCAGCTCCGAACAACAGGAACACTTCATTAACTCCCAATAAAGACAGTACCAGTACAAGGCAGCCGATAATCCATAGTTGCGGGCTTTTCAATGATTTTTTTGCCAACGGATAAATCGCGGCTAATATCACAGATATTACTGCTGGCTTTATTCCGTAAATAAACGGCTGAACTTCGGGAAGTTGTCCATATTGTTTATAAAACCAAGCAAAAATACCTGTTATGAAAACAGCCGGTAGTATAAAACAGAGTCCAGCTACAATTAAACCTTTCCAGCCTGCTTTTTCATGACCAATATGAATTGCCATTTCAGTACTGTTTGGTCCGGGAATTAAATTTGTAGCACCTATTAAATCGAGGAAGTGTTGTTCACTTATCCATTTTTTTTTAGTGACAACTTCTTCTTGCATCATTGCAATGTGTACTGCTGGACCACCGAAACCAATAATACCAATTTTCAAAAATAATTTTGCTATTTCTTTTAAATTATTTTTTTCCTCCATTTTCATTGATTTTCTTATCAAACGACCATTTTCCTGCACCTTCAATCAAAAGGAAAATTCCACCGAGGAACATTGCCCAATCTGTTCTGCTGCCATGAAGCATTTCCCAAAAACCTTCGCTTTTTAAAACTTCTGTTTTTGTTGTTGCAATAGCAACAAGCATAATTATAATAATTGGAATACTTGCTAAACGTGTAAAAAGTCCAATTAGAATTAATGCACCACAAAGTATTTCAAAAAAACCAACAAAACTGCCCAAAAATTCAGGTGATGGTAAGCCAATTTTAGCAAATCTTCCTGCTCCTAAAGTATCAGGAAATAAAAATTTTTGTATTCCTTCTGAAAAAAATACTGCTCCAACTATTAAACGAACTAAAATAGTTGTTTCTGAATTATCTGTATGTATTAGTTTTTGTAGCATAATTAATTTTTTATTTTAAAATCCTGATTAGAAAATGGTGAGTTTTTAGGAACTACAATTACATTGTATTCATGATTTGTAGCTTGATGACAAGAATTACAAGAATTTGTAAGATTGATGTAATTTTTCCTAAACTTTATTTTGCTCTTTTTTAAAATAGAATTACTTAAACTATCCATTGCTAAATTAATCATTCCGATAGATTTTGTTTCTTTTCTTTCGGAACAATATTTTTGTATTCCTTCTAAATTTTCTTTGATTTCATTTATTTCAAAATCAGCTAATTTCCAATTTTGATTTTCTCCTGCAAACCAAAGTTTAGCATGATGAGTTTGAATGTTACTCATAAATTCTCCAAATCCGGGTTTGTAACTCCTGTCCAACTTCGACTGCAGACTGTCTATCTGGTTTTGTAAAACCCGTTGATGATTATCTGATTGATTACAGCCAGTCAGCATCAATATAATTGGTGTGATAAAAATTAAGTATTTCATACTATATAAGTTTTAACATGAGCATTTTTGCTTTACAAAATTGATACAATACTCTGAATATTATGTGGTATATTTGAAAATAATATGGTTTCCCGTTAGTCTTTACGAAAGACCTGAGGTGTGAAACCTGTATGACGTTTGAAATATTTTACAAAGTGAGAAGTATCCTTAAAGTTCAAACTAAAAGCAATTTCGGACACATTGTTTCCTGTGTAGATCAATAACCTTTTTGCTTCACTGATAATATGTTGTGCAATTATTTCAGAGGCAGACAGGTTAAGTACCTTTCTCGAAACAGCATTTAAGTTCTGTGGTGTAGTGTTCAGTTTTTCAGCATAGTAGGAAACGTTATTGCGTAGATCGCTCACATCATTCAGTAATTCTTTGAATAACAATAAATTATCACTTGTTTTATTATTACTTGTTGAGAAAGGCAATGCAGTATTGGTTATTTTAGCCAATAATGCTTTTAATATTCCTTCGGTTACTGTAAAATCGTTCTCTGTAATAAGAAGCTGAAAAAAAGTCTCAATCGTACTGTTTTCCTTTAGGAACAAACAACCTAATGCGCTTACCCGCGACAAAAGATTTTTCAGCTCAACATCAAGGGATCTTTCAACAAAACCTTTTTTCAGCAGCAATACATAACCTTGAGGTATGGACTCTATATTCCAGTGATGTACTTGCTCTTTGCGTATAAAAAAAATCGTAGGAGTTTTGATTGGATATTGGATATAGTCGATTGTATGTATACCGTTTCCTTTCAGCAAATAGATAATTTCAAAATAATTGTTATGTTTATGAGGTTCGGTTTTGCGAATTTCGTTCCTAAAGGGTGAAACTTTTATTAATTCAGCCGCTTCTATTTTGTTCTTTATATTGATGGATTTTTTCAAAATATTTTTATTACTAAATTACTTAATATAGTTTTCAAAAATAATTATTGTTTAGCAATTTGCTTTTTCTTTTACCAACAGTATAAGTGTCTACGCATTTATAAATAGAATTTTTTAATAATTTATAGAAAAGTTTGGATAATAACACAGAATCTTTTCTTTGGTCGCCTGACAGAAGAAAGAAAAGAAGTCGGATGTGCTAACAAAAAGTGGAGTAAAAGTTAAGACAGTTTTTTTCTAACTCAGTCTTCACTTTTTGTTAGCATATCCATTCCAAGTTTGATAAGAATTTAAATAACCAGATGAAGCGTATAACAAAGTAGGATTATTAATATCCAGCGCAAAATCATTTCCTGAAAAAACATAGTATAGGGAAGGTGAAGAAAGCTGGGCTACCGTAATTTTCGCAAATACAATCTGGCCTTCGAGCTGTTCTATTGCATTGTTGAGATAGACAGGGTTCCAATGGTAAATCGGTGAAAATGAGGTGTTTTGTTTGATTATTGGAGGTTTTTTTAAATAATTAGGAATAATAAATAATTGTTATATATTTGCAGTGTAATACTTAACTAATACAGTTGTACAATGATAAATATTTCTAATCTCTCGTTCGGCTATAAAAAGGGAAATTTACTTTATAAAGATTTATCCCTTTCCCTTATTGAGGGTAACATATATGGCTTACTTGGCAAAAATGGTGCAGGCAAATCAACCTTACTGAAAAATATTGCGGGATCACTTTTTCCGATAGGAGGATGCGTAAGTGTTGATGGCATGATTCCTCAAAAAAGATTGCCCTCTTTTTTAAGGGCGGTTTATTATATTCCTGAAGAATGTTTTGTGCCCGCTATAACGGTTAAACAATATACCGCCTTATTCGGAATTTTTTACCCGGATTTGAATGCTGATCAACTCTTTGTTTATTTAAAGGAACTTGAAGTAGTTGTACCTGGTAAGCTGAGTGCGCTTTCTTTTGGGCAGCAAAAGAAGTTTATTATCGCATTTGCCCTTGCCTGCAATACGAAGGTAATATTAATGGATGAACCGACGAATGGTTTGGATATTCCTTCAAAAACGCAATTCAGGAAGCTAATTGCTTCGGTAATGAATGACAAACGGATCATTTTTATTTCTACCCACCAAACCAGAGACTTGGAGAATCTAATCGATCAGGTAGTAATTATTGACAGTGGTAATCTCCTCCTGAGTGCTTCCATTGATGAGATAACCAGTAAACTGCATTTTGAAACGGTTAGCGAGCTTCCGGCAGAAATCAAAGTAATATACGCGGAAGAGCATTTGAAGGGAACCTCAATCGTACGGGAAAATACAACTGGTGAAGATTCACGGCTAAACCTGGAGCACCTTTTCAATGGTACTACTCAAAACCCCCAATTATTAAAACAAATATTTACCGCTAAAAACAACAATCATGAATGATGTATTCGATATTAAACGATTTACCTGGCTATTAAAAAAGTCTGTTCTGGAACAGCCAGCTATGTTGATTGGCTTATTGGCAGTTACAATCACAATCACTCTGCTTACCTATGCTATCGTACAATCAATGATAGGGATCGGTAAAGCGCAGTTAAGTGCATTTATTTTGGGATTTCTTGTGGGAGGAAGTTTTATGGCCTCCTCTGTGTTTGGCTATTTTTCCTCTAAATCCAATGGAGTATCATATTTACTGCTGCCTGCTTCGCATCTGGAAAAATGGCTTTGTGGAATAATTATATCCGGTGTCTTGTTTGTAATTATTTATTTGGGCTTCTACCGGCTGATAGATGTATTTTTTGTAAACAGCTACCGAAACAACTTGGATTATAACGCAATCAATTACCAGATCCTTTATAACTCAGTTGAAATCTTTTCTTTTAACAATTCGATTTCACGACTTGTATTTGCTGCGTTCTTTAATATTTCAGGGGCAATGCTTTTAGGTTCATTGTATTTTAATAAGGTAAGCTATATAAAAGTATCGTTGTTAATTTGCGTATTCATTATCGGTACCTATTTCCTTAATCTGTTTTTTGCTACCTTCTTTTTTGAGCATATCGATCTCGCTGTACCATTTAGAAATGTTTTTTTTAAAGTAGATAAAGAAATTGGTATCATTGATATGCCATCGGCACCGGCAAAGGCGGCTAGTTTTGCTATTGCTTATTTAATACCGGCAGCTTTGTGGATATTAGCTTATTTAAGACTAAAAGAAAAAGAAGTGTAGATGGAATTCAGGGATAAACAAGCGATTTATTTACAAATAGCGGAATACGTGTGTGAACAGATCCTGCTTGGCAAATGGTTGCCGGGAGATAAAATATCAAGTATCCGTGAACTGGCTATATTTATGGAAGTAACACCTAATACGATACAGAGAACCTATGATTATCTGCAACAGGAGGAAGTCATCGTCAATAAACGCGGCGTAGGTTATTTTGTATCCGAAGATGGCCCAGAAAAAGTATTGAAGTTTCGAAGGGATTTGTTTATTCAAAATGATTTACCTGTGATGTTTAGAAATATGTACCTGTTAAAAGTTTCTGGCGAAGACGTAACGAAACGATTTGAAGAATTTATTAAAGAAAATTTTAAAGAAACGAAATAATGAAACTAAGTTCAAAAATATTGGTCATGATGCTGGGTGCATTTGTGACATGTCTGTTCGCTTCTAATGTCATATTGAAGAAACAATATGACAGTGCAGATAAAAGTGATTATTACTGGAATTACAATAAAATTTCCACTACGCCATTTAAGTATTTAAAAATTGATGGTGGTAATGTAACCAATATCGTATTTGAGCAACAGAAAAATTGTTCTGTCAGAGTACTCGACTATTGGGGTGGGTACGATAAAGATAGTGTTAAAACCCATGTGTCGGGGGACACCTTACATCTCCAGTTCGTTAAAAGTCCGACTGATCTTTATAAAAAATCATGGATGGAAACCAATGTATTGGTTCGTATCGCAGCACCTCAATTATTGGCTATTGATGGTTATAATACGAATTTCGAATTGGTAAAGTTCGATCAAAAAGAACTGCAAATCAATCTGACCGGTAAATCAAGAATTGAAGTAGAAAGTAACATACATAATTTTGATAAGCTATCTATTAATCAGCGTGATTCCTCCCAGGTAATATTCGAAATGAATCCTGATCTGAAACAATCGCCAATAATCAATGCGAAAAATGTTGCAGTAAAAATACAAGGAGTATCTTTATTAGATATTGGCCATATGAATGTTGATAATCTCCAACTAGATGTGACTGAAAGCTCCGCAGTCATTCTGTCGGGTCACAACCTTAAATCCCTGCAAAATTAATAGTATAAAAGTGTTGATGCGTTACATCAATAAACTAATCAATAAACAGTTGGATATGCAAACAAAAAGTGGAGTACAAGTTAAGGTAGTTTTTTCTAACTCAGTCTTCACTTTTTGTTTGCATATCCAAAATTTCGAATATTAATTTTATTGAATGGGTAGAAGAAGTAATGATCGAATGGAATTTAGATGATTATAATTATGATGGCTCAGAGAAATAATGTTCCAGAGGCGTTGGCACATAAAATTTAAATTATATACATATATCATAAAAATGGCGGACACTCAAATACATAGTTTGAAATTAAAGTTTTGTTTTAATTAATGGAGGAAAAAAGATTTTTTATCAAAAGAGGTTATTTTGATAATGCTTTAAGGGAACTAGTTTTTAATCAGAATTTCTTAAAATTTGAAGACAAAGATTCACTTCAGAATTTGAATACAATTTTTCAGAAAGGAGAAATAAAAGACTTCACATATGGCATTCGCTGGATTAAATTTGAACTTACTTATGGCAGAGAATATCAAATCTTTGTCCGTGATATGGAAGACAAGATTTAAAAAATTACTTTTAAGTCTTATTTTGGAAACAAAAAAGAGATTCTTCATAAACAGTATGCCGGGATTGTAGATGGCTTATGGGATTATTATTTCTCAGATATAGTTAATGACTTTATAAACATGTACAATGATGGTAAAGAATTTACCATTGGTGATGTCCATTTTTCAAAAGAAAATATTTCATTAAACATTAGTGGAATCTTTAACCAGAAAAGAATAAATATTCTCTGGGAAAATGTTAGAACTAAAAACTATTCTACTTATTTTTCTATTTACTCAATAGAGAATCCACAGGATATAAATAGAGGTTATAATTACCATCAAGATTGGAATACAAGTGTTTTGTACAGTGTTGTCAGGACAATTTTGCGCGATAAGGGAATTGAAACTTATAATTAACCATTAGTTTGCCTGAACCTAACTATACTTTTAAAAATGATACAAAGTTGAGAATTGGATATACGATCAAAAAGTGTAGACTGAGTTGGAAAAAATCCCCTTAACCCTTACTCCGTTTTTTGTTAGTGTATCCAGTAGTAAGATGAAATTTAAAAGCCGTATAAAATGTTGGCTTTATCTTTTCTAATTTATACACTTTTAGATCAGTGTTTCGCTGGAGATATCAAATATTATATTTGAATTACAATTCTATTTTCTTAAAAGTAGGAACTAAAAAGTGCATAATAGCCCATCCCAATAAGTAAGCACCACCACAAATACTAAACATGATAAAATAACCTATTTCTATTTGACCGATACTTTCATAATATACAAATAGTTTTTTCTGAACCAATGCTGATAATAAGATACCACCTAAACCTCCGAACATTCCTCCAATTCCTGTTACCGAACCAATAGCTCTATTAGGAAACATATCAGACACGGTTGTAAAAATATTAGCGCTCCATGCCTGATGTGCAGCAGCAGCTAATCCGATAACGATTATGGCATACCACATATTGATGTTGCCTAAATACTGTGAAAAAATCACCGGAATAACACAAAAGGCGTAGATTAACATACTGGTTTTTCGGGCCTTAAATACGGGCATTCCCTTGTTTATTAAATTCATAGGTAACCATCCTCCACAAATACTGCCAAAACTCGCAATTACATATACCAGAGCAACTGGTAAAGCAACTTGAGTGCCTTTTAATCCGTATTGTTTATCAAGGAAATCAGGTAACCAAAATAAGTAAAACCACCAAATAGGGTCTGTTAATAGTTTTCCTATTGCAAATGCCCAGGTTTGTTTGTATTGGATTAAAACTTTCCAGGAGATTGGTTTTAATACTTCTTTTTCTGCAGAATCAACTTCTTTTGTTGTACCAGATCTTTCTAGTTCGGGTTGTGTTATATAGTTGTATTCTGTCTGGGCAAGTCTTTTTTGTTTTGAAGGAATTTCATAATAAATAAACCACAGGATCAGCCATACAAAACCAATGGCTCCAGTAATGATAAAAGCCCATTGCCAACCCCAGTTTTCAGCAATAAAAGGCACAGAAACCGGTGCGACAATTGCCCCGATATTACTACCAGAATTAAAAATTCCAGTAGCAAGAGCACGTTCTTTTTTAGGAAACCATTCTGCCACAGTTTTAATAGCAGCAGGAAAGTTACCTGCTTCAGTTACTCCAAGGAAGATTCGGGCAACGCTGAAACCCATTGTGCCTGTAGCCAAAGCATGTGCAATTGCCGAGATACTCCATAAGCATGTTGATAATGCATAACCAATTTTTGTTCCTAATTTATCAATAACTTTTCCGGCGAAAAGCATACCAAAGGCATACGAAAATTTAAAGGCGATTTCAATATTGGTATAATTTATTACAGCATCTTCATCACTCCATTGAAACGCAGCCGTTAGATACGGTTTAAGTAAGCTAATAACGGCCCTGTCTAAATAATTTACAGTAGTTGCAAAAAAGATTAAGGCACAAATAGTCCATCTGTATTTGCCTATGTTTTGATTAGTCATTATTTTTTTATTTAATTTATTCTTAGCTGTTTTGGAATAAAGAAATCGCTGTTTAATTTATCTGTAAGATTGAATTAGTAGATTGACTTTCTCTATATAATCTGTCATGGCTTCAAAATTGCCTTCATTTATTAAGTTGGTTTGCAATAATTTGCTTCCCATACCTACAGCAACAACTCCGGCTCCAAACCAGGATTTTAGATTTTTTTCTTCAGGTTCAACACCTCCGGTTGGCATAAACAGGAGATTAGGAAAAATGTCTTTTATAGTTTGAATATATGAAGGTCCTACCAAGTTTCCGGGGAAAATTTTCACCAAAGTGGCTCCCAAAAGTTCAGCTTCATGGATTTCAGTTGGTGTTAGACAACCAGGTATCCAAGCTAGATTTTGTTCACGAACGATTGTGGCTACTTCAGCAGAAACAATTGGACTAACGACAAAATCAGCTCCCGCATCCAGGAATTTTTTTGCAGTTTCAGCCGTTTTTATTGTGCCAATACCTAATAATAAATCAGGCATTTCTTGTTGCGCTACTGTTTTTAATACCTGAAAGTTAATTAAGGCATTTTCTCCGCGATTGGTATATTCTAAAATGCGAACTCCGGCTGAATACAAAGAGCGTAAAATTGCTATACTTACTTCTTTATCTTCATGGTAGTATAAAGGCAATAATCCCGACTCTGTGATTTGTTTAATGACGTTTTCTTTTTTATTCATTTTGATGTATTAATTGTTCGATTTCTTCTACGCTGGATGTAGTGGCGTCGCCCATTATAAATAATTTTTGGTAGGCTGCTCTTGTCGCAAATTCAACTACTTTTTGTGGTTTGTTTTTTTGCAATATTCCATAAATAAGCCCTGCCATAAAACAATCACCTGTTCCCACTTTATCTACCGTTTTTGCTGCAAACAAAGTTTCACTTTTATATATATTGTCTTTTTGATATAAAGTCGTAAAATATTTCACACCTTCAAATTCATTAAAACGAAAAGTATTAGCAATGGTGTGACAATTAGGATATTTTGTCGAAATTTCCTTTGAAGTGTTTTTGGCTTGTTCTACTAAATCAGAGTCGCTTCCGAAAGTTATTAATTCTTGAGTTATTGAGATGCCTAACATCTTTTCGGCGGCCCAGATATTCCCCATTATAACATGGGCATAAGTTGCCAGTTTAGGAATTACTGCTATAGGCTCAAGCCCATATTTCCAGAGTTTTTCCCTGAAATTCAAATCCAAAGAAATTGTTATTCCTTTTTTGGAAGCTACAATCAAAGCTTCTTCGCAAAGTTTTGCAATGTCAGCATTTAACGCAGGCGATATGGCGGTAAAATGAAACCATGACACACCTTTAAAAGTTTTTTCCCAATTGATGGTGGAGGGTTTTAATTCTGAAAATGAAGAATATTTCCGGTCATATATCACACCAGCATTTTTTACATCAGAACCTTGATTCAAATAGTAGGATCCGATTCTTTCTCCGGATTTAATGACAGAACTTGTATCTACACCCATTTTGGTATAATACTCCAAAATTGTATTCGATAAAAAGTTGTCGGGTAAGGCGGTGCAGTAGGCTATAGGTATATTCCATTTGGCTAAAGCCAAAGCTACATTGCTTTCTGCACCTCCAATGTAAGCGCTCATATCCTGTTGATGAGGAAAATTTTCTCTCATGCTATATCTCAAAAGTATTTCTCCAAAACAAAGTACTTTTCCCATAATCAAAACATTTTTAATTAAGTACCACCAAGTTGTTGAGTTTGATGGTGCTTATTTTTTATAAGAGATTAATCTTCATTTGATGGTTTTCCAATTGTAGCAAGTATTCCTCCGTCAACATAAAGGATATGTCCATTTACAAAATCACTGGCTTTTGAAGACAAGAAGATTGCCGCACCTTGTAAATCTTCAGGATCACCCCAACGAGCTGCAGGAGTTCTGCTGATAATGAACTCATTGAATGGATGCCCATCTACTCTAATAGGTGCTGTTTGGCTTGTGGCAAAATATCCTGGACCAATTCCATTGGTCTGAATGTTGAATTTAGCCCATTCTGTAGCCATATTTTTGGTTAGCATTTTTAAGCCTCCTTTTGCAGCAGCATAAGCACTTACAGAATCTCTGCCCAGTTCGCTCATCATAGAGCAAATGTTTATTATTTTTCCTCCGCCACGCTGAATCATTCCTTTGGCAACATTTTTTGAAACAATAAAAGGACTGATAAGATCTACGTTAATTACCGCTGCAAAATCTTCTACTTCCATTTCGATAATTGGAGTTCTTTTTATAATTCCGGCGTTGTTAATTAGAATATCGATTGGTCCAACTTCGGCTTCGATTTTTTTTATGTTTTCAATTACGGCAACTTCATCGGTGACATCAAATATATATCCATAGGCTTCAATTCCTTCCGCTTTATATTCTGCAACAGCATTGGCAACCGCCTCTGTTGATGAACGGTCATTTACTACAATTTTGGCACCTGCATGCCCAAGTCCTTTAGCCATCGCCATTCCCAGTCCATGTACTGCGCCTGTAACAAGTGCTGTTTTTCCAGTTAAATCAAATAAGTTTATTGACATTTTTTTTTGGTTTTTATTAATAGTTATTCTGTTTTTTTAATCGTTTTTATTTCTTGCTAATACGCAAAATTTTAAATGATGCGTATTATTTTACGGTTACAACTAAAGGCTCTTTTATCTGCTGAGAAAAATTATTTAAATAGTCCTGCCATTGTTTTGCATCGGTAATTTTTCCTGCTTTGTCCCAGGCTGCTCCGGCGTAATAAATGATTGGAACATTATTTTTGACTTCAGTTTTGGCTAAAATTTGTTTCTTGTTCACCATCATATTGCTTACAGCTGTAGTTAATATGGTTCCAACACCAGTTGTGCCGTCCTGAGCATGAGTAGGCTCCCAATAACTCATAATAGCTTGCTGTTCGTTTAATGCTATAGTACCGGTTTCAGGTCTTTTGATTATTCCTACCACAACCGGTAAGGGTTTTTCGCTGTCAAAAGAATAAATGTTTTCGATTCTGTTAAGCTGAGAACCAGCGTCCAGAGAAATTGTTTTTGTGGCTTTAACGTTTATTTCACCTGCCTTCCAGGCAACGTATGTTAATTGAAAAGTGCTGCGTAAAGGTCCGTTGTCAAGAACTTTCCATTCACGGTAATTTGCCGAATAATAAATAGAATCGTTTACATAAGGTGCCATATTACCTGCGCCCAATGAAAAACCTACATGATAATAATCCATTCCATCTCCGTGATCTATATGATATTCATTTCGCTTATATCTTTCATTGATTACGAGTTTATCGGTACGTTTAACCCACACATCCAAACCATAGGCATCTTCTTTTGATTTTTCGATTGCTTTACCGTAAGTACGAAAAGCAATTTTGTCGTTTTCCCACGCAAAATCGTCTTTGCGTTCCGGTACATAACGGCAATAGGTTTTAGCAACGAAAGTTTCTGGTTTTCCTTTTTGTATTAGAAGATTGAATGATGATTGGGCTTTGACATCAACTTGTACCAGCAAATTTTGAATTGAAGCAAGTCCGCGATGTTCTAACTGAAAAGGAATTTGCTTTTTGGTCGTGGCATTAAGAACCACAAAATTGACAGTATCTATTTGAGGATAATTTGATAGAACAGTTTTCCAGGGAATAGATACTACAGTTGCTTTTCGTTCTAAAGCAGAATTATTTTGGATCAAAACGGTTACTTTGGTCTGTGCCAAAATAGTTAAGGGTAAAATCATAAAAATAGAGCCGAGAAAGAATTTTATAGTTTTCATGATGATTTTACTTTAAGTCGTTAATTGCACAGTGATCCATATCTTCGTAATCTAAATTTTCGCCTGCCATACCCCAAATAAAAGTATAGTTAGAGGTTCCCGCTCCGGAATGGATAGACCAATTTGGAGAGATTACGGCTTGCTCATCCTGCATCCAGATGTGTCTCGTTTCTTGTGGTTCTCCCATAAAATGACAAACACTTTGATTCTCCGGAATCTCAAAATAGAAATAGGCTTCCATGCGTCTGTCGTGGGTGTGAGCCGGCATGGTGTTCCATACACTGCCAATTTTTAGTTCTGTCATTCCCATTTGAACCTGACAAGTGTGTACAACGCTGTTGACAATTAATTTGTTAATGATACGATGATTGGCTGTTTCTAATGATCCTAGTTCAACAACTTCTGCATCAGCTTTTGTTATTTTTTTTGATGGATAAGCACAATGGGCAGGGGCAGAATTTAAATAGAATTTAGCAGGATTGTTACTATCTGCCGATTCAAAAAAAACTTCTTTAATTCCTTTTCCAAGATACAAGGCTTCTTTGTATCCAATTTCAAATCGTTCGTCATCTGCGATTACAATTCCTTTACCGCCTACATTTATAACACCTATTTCTCTTCTTTCTAAAAAATATTTGGCTTTTAAATTCTCAGGATTAGGCATTGCTAACTTTTGGTTTACCGGCATTGCTCCACCAACTATAAATCTGTCAAAATGTGACAAGGTGAGATTAACCTGATCGGCACTAAAAAGGGTTTCTATTAAAAAATTCTTGCGTAATGTTTCAGTATTCATTTGTTTTGCTTCATTTGGACTGACTGCAAAACGGCTTTCGAAATTAGAGTTCATAAATTTATTTTTTTATATTTTTGGCGTTTCAGTTTAGGCTGTTAACATTCCTAAAACTTTTGAAACATAAGTTTTTTGAATCCTCATTAGGATAATCCCAAGTATTGCTTCTGCCTGTTTTTGTTGGTCAATTGGTAGGTAGGTCTGGATCTTCCCAATCTCTCCCCAAAGAGTAGTAAAGACCCAGTTTTATACCCCCATTTTTACATGCTGCGGCTAATTCTTTGATTGGGTCACGGGCAAATTTTGTTTTCTTGACAATATTATAATCACTAACTTTTGAATCATAAAAGAAAAAGAGTGTTAATGATTTTTCTTTTATAAAATTTTATCGTTCAGCCAGTATAAATTTATCTCCGGTTTTTTGTAACCATTGATTTAAAACAGGCTTTAACTTTATTACCATTTCATGGTTTGGATTGTAAATGTTATGCATTTCAAAAGGGTCTGCTTTCAAATCAAACAAAACAAATTCGGCTTTTTCTTTTTTTCTCACATAAGCAAATTTGTAATCAGCAGTGCGAATCCCTCTAAACCCGGAATTAATTTTTGCATTATTACTTAAAATTGCTCCAAGGATGAATTGTTCAGTTGGTTTTGCTCCAGTGCCATTAAGGTAATATTGGGCATAACTTTTACCATCGAGTTCTTTTGGGGTTTTGCTTTTTAGTCCCATTAAGTCCAAAAGAGTAGGGTAGATGTCCGGAATACTTCCTAAAAACTGATTGTCTTTGCGAGGCAAAATATGACCTTTCCAATACACGATAAACGGAATCCTTAATGACTCTTCATAAATATTATTTTTTGAAGTTTCATCATGTTTGCCCAAACAGTTTCCGTGATCTGACATGATAAGTACGATGGTGTTATCATCTAATTTTTGGTCTTTTAATCCTTGGATGATTCTACCAATTTGTTCATCAACTCCGGTAATATTCGCATAATAATAACGAACATCTTTTCGGTATTCATCACCACTTTTGGTGCCTGCAGCCGGAATGTTCGGATCTTTTATCAACGATTCTAAAGGTACATCTTTGTACAAATCGTAATAATTTTGAGGAACCAATTGATATTCGGAGTGCGGTGGATTCATCGAAACAACCAATGAAAAAGGAGCGCCTGTTTTACGAAGTTTTCCGTCTTCATTTTTCAAATAAGCCAAAGCTTTATCGGCTTCGTGGATAGGTCCCCATTGATTTACGTATTGAAAATTATCTCTTGTGGCATTCGTATCCCAATACATAGGTTTATTGTGTATATCGTATGTTCCGTAAGCATACCAATAATCAAAACCATGTCTTCTGTCTGGTGAAGTCCATTCGTTCCATGCCACATCTCCAATATTGTTTGAAGTGGGAACATAAGGTTTGTATGGAGAATCCAGGTGCCATTTTCCAATGTAACCATTAGAATATCCATTGGCTTTTAAAATATCAGACCAGCAAACTGCATCTTTTTGTAATTCTACACCATCTGGGGCTGTCTTTGAATTGACATTGCTGTAAACATGATTTTTAATTGGGTATTGTCCTGTCATAAGCATGGCTCTTGCCGGGGAACACACAGGAAAATTACCTACCATTTGTTCGAGAACCAGACTCTCTTTGGCAAATTTGTCCAATTGAGGTGTTTTTACAGGTTCTTTCCCTTCAAAACCAACAGCTTGTCCACGCCATTGATCAGCGATGATAATAAGTAAATTCGGCTGCGTTTTTTGTTTAATTGCAGTTTGAGCATTGGTTAAAGTACCAATTATTAGTACTCCGAAAACCATTATGGATCGTTTAATCATAGTTTTCATTTTAATGTATCTATTTTGAAAATTAGCATTAAAGTGTTTTAATCCATTCAGGTAATTTTTTTAATCTTAGCTGTAATTGAGCTTCATAAAGAGAAGCTGGTTCAACAGATTGACCAAAAGATTCTGACTGGCCTAACTCCTCCATTTTAAAAGTTGTACCCTTGCTTGTATAACCCACAATTATAGGATTAGGTATTTTAAACCATTCATATACTTTTGATGGAGGCCAAAACTCGAAATCTTTTTTGGGTTCGTTGGTTTGTTTATAATTCCAAAGTACTAAACCCTGCATATGATTGGGCATGTTTTCTAATGCTCCGCCAGCGCGGTCATTGAGCAAACCACCTTCAACGTTATCAAGCAATGTATTTCTCGGCTGGCTGGAATGTGATTCAAAACATGTTGTAGACGGATAAGTACATTTCCAAATTACAGTATTCATAGATCCGTGTGAAGAACCAAAGGAATGCCATTGTGATGCTTCGTCTACACAATTAGCAATCAGTACATTGGTAGAGCCGTTAGAATTTATTGCCTGATGTCCTGCATTGCCATCAATTTTACAATTTAAGACTGATATATTAGCACTTTGGGCAATTGTTGCCGCAGAACTGCAATTTGTAAAGCGACAATTTTTCATCCATGAATTGGTACTTCTTCTAAAATTAAACATACTAAAACCACTATCGTCTTTCCACGAACGGTGATGCACAAATTTTTCTGTCCAGTTACCCACAAATGCAATATCTTCGATTCCAATTTCTTCACTGTTGGCGAATTTAGAAACTTCCCATTTGTATTTCGGGTCTACAGTATAAGAGATTGGTGCATACAAGGTTAGTTTCTTATTTCTTATCTTTTTAATTTGATAGAAAACTTTGACATCAATTCCTTTTTCAATTAGATAGGTCCATTCAGGTTCAACTTTATTATCTTTTAATTCTGATGCAATAAAGTCTTTATCGTTGTTTAATACTCTTAAAACGATCCAATCTCCTTCTTTTAAATCTTCGGTTGTATTTAATTTTATGGTAAAATCACCAATAGCTGCTGCTGCGGTAACTTGTCCTATTTTTTTATCAGAACCGCCGCTGTCAAAAATAAATAATGGCGGAACAGTCCACATTTTAGCAGGATCAACCGGTGGAAGCATATTTTTCATATATAATTCAGTACCATCTGAACCAGAGCCGCTTCCTCTGAAAATAATGTGCCCCTTTTTTGAAATTATGGAAGTAGGGGCATCATCATTTTCATTCACCAAAAACCTGCCTTTAGGAAAAAAAACAATTCCTGAACCATTATTATTTGCCGCTTCAATGGCTTTTTGTATCGCTATTTTATCTGAAATACTATCATTTGGCTTTGCGCCAAAAGAAGTAACATCAAAAACTTTATAATTAGTAACATTAGGAATTCCTTCTTCTCCTTGATGATAACCAACATAAGAGAAGTCAGGCAGAACTTTCCTGTTTTTTTTATAGTCCTGAAATATTTTGGATTCTTTTTGAGCAGAAACTGACGTAATAGCCAACAAATTCAAAATAACAATTAACCCTTTTTGAAGCCGTATTTTATTGTAATTGTTCATTTTAATAGATTTTAATTAAGATGTCAAACATTAAAAAGTGTATTTAACAGATAGGAACCTAAATTTAAAAATATGTTTCTACGTGTTGAGAATAATTATGTTATAAGTTTATAAATACCATTTTTTGTAGCGCAATAATGCTTCTAAAAAATAATAATCAGCGTAAGTTAATGGTACATCTATTTCGCCATTATGAGGAATAGATCCTACACTATGCATCAAAAGATAACCACCATTTGTTCCTAATGCTGCTCTGTATTTTGAAGTTGATAATGATCTTAAAATAGTTTCAGCTACACTTATATATTCCTTTTTTTCTTTTCCGGAAGTATATTGTCCAAGTTCCAATAATGCCGATGCATATACTGAGGCAGCTGAAACATCTCGCAATGCATTTGGAATTTCTGGTGCATCAAAGTCCCAATACGGAACCTTATCTTTTGGTAAATTTAGATTGTTCAGTATAAATTTAGCAATACTTTGTGCTTGTTTTAAATAAGTTGGGTTTTTAGTAAATCGATACATCATGGTATAACCATATAAAGCCCATCCTTGCCCGCGACTCCAGGCGCTTTCATCTGCAGCTCCCTGAGCAGTAACTTTTTTAAGCACTTCTCCTGTATCAAGATTGTAATCGAGTACGTGATAACTGCTGTAATCAGGACGAAAGTGATTTTTGATAGTAGTGTTGGCGTGGGTTTCTGCAATATTGGCAAAAGTTTTATCGGTGCTGTTTTGACTAGACCATTCCAACATTTCAAGATTCATCATATTATCAATGATTACCGGTCCTGTAAAACCTTTCTTTTTTAACGCTCCTTCAGTCACATCCCATGATTGAATAACCTTCGCGTTTGGACGATAACGAGTTGACAATGATTTTGATGACTGCAAAATAACCTCTTTGTATGCAGGATCTTTGAAAAGGCGGTAAGCATTTCCGTAGCTGCAATACATCATAAAACCTAAGTCATGGTTTTTGGTATAATTTTTTACCGGCTCTAAAAGCGCAAGACGTTTTTTTGCAGTGCTTAAAATTATTGGATCCTTGGTGTATTCATAGATGTATAATAGCGTCCCTGGATAAAAACCACTGCACCACCAGTAAATATCACTGCTAACATTATGATTTTTTTCAAATGTTTTAGGCATAGAATCCAAAGGAGTGTTTTTTTCTAAAAGTTGATATTGTTTTTCTGCCAATTGAAAGTTTTCTGAAATTAATTTTTTCATGGCTGCATTGTTCTTTGATTTTTGGGCCAAAGCACCAAAACTTGATAAGTATAAGAAGATAAGAATGAGTTTTTTCATTTTTTAAGGCATTAGATTGTATTTCGACGAATGTTATTTCGAACGAAAAAGAAATAAAATTTAAATAACCCGGGTGAAGTTCCCCGGGATTTTTTGATGATTACCAACCTTTATTCTGCACCATCAGAGTGTTTGATGCTATTTCTAAGGATGGGATAGGAAACAATACATTTTTTTCAACAACGTTTTTTCCGCCTAATCCTCCATACTGTTGATTTCCGGTAGTTAATGGACCAGTCGCAGGAGATGCTGCCATATCTATACCTACTGCATTCATGGTAGTAACAAATTTATTCCAACGAATTAAGTCTGAACGGCGTGTTCCTTCAAAACATAATTCACGCATACGCTCATCTTCAATAAACAACTGAAATGAAGCTTTAGAACCTGCTGCAGTTGCTGTTGCCGCATCTGATAATGCATATGGTGCTGAAACATTAGTTTGTCCATAACCTCTGCGGCGTACTTTATTGACAGCCTCAATAGCATTGGGAGTTGGTCCGTTTACTTGATTTTCGGCTTCTGCATACATTAAGAGTACATCGGCATATCTCAAAACAGGATAATTGATTGTTGTATAATTTTTATTTTTTGGAGTTAGGGTTTCATATTCTCTTCTCCATTTTCCACAATCTCTGCCATATTGAATTGTTTTGGCAAGAGCGGTTCTGGCTCCGGTACTATTATTAAGTGTATAAGTTGTTAATACCCAGTCACGACGCAAATCATTTCCTGCCGGGTCATAACTTCTGAATAATTTTCCTGTTCCTTTTAAGAAACCGTAACAATGTCCCATTGAAGCTACCAGAGGACTAGTAGCAGCTGGTGAAAATGTAATACCGATATTATTTCCTAAACGGCCGCCTTCAACATTTCCATCTGTACGATTTCCTGTAAACTCAATTTCCCACATAGACTCGTTTGTGTCATAAGCGTCTTCACCTGCATTTATAAATATCTGACGGTAAGCATTATTAGCAACATTAGCAGCAATTGACGGATTAAAAGTATTATAATAAGTTGCAGGTTGTCCATTCGATGCAGTGGTCTTAAAACTAACATTTAATTGATGCTGTCCTGAATCGATTACTTTTTTGGACCACGCTAATGCATCTGCATATTTTGGAGTATCCATTAAAGGATAACCTGCCATTTGCAAACATACCCTTGCAAGAATTCCCTGAACTACTGTTTTGTAAACACGGCTTGCAGTTAGTGGTTTAGTTGGACTAACTTTTGCTTCGGCCTCTGTCATGTCTTTCAATATTTGAGCATAAATCTCAGCGGAAGGTGTTTTGGCTAACGCTGTCTGATTTGGACCTGTGGTTGGAGTCAATCTTAATGGCACATCACCAAATTTGCTTACCAGTAAAAAGTAATAATAGCCTCTTAAAAATAATGCTTCGCCTAATATAACTTGTCGCTTATCTTCGTCCATTTTTGGCAAATCGATATGTGTTATCAAATCATTGGCTCTGTTAATACCGTTATAAAGTTCATACCACATATTCGAAACGTTTACATCAGTAGCATCAAAGCTATAAACAGATGCTCCTGATATTTGAGTGTTTCGGGCATAATATCCTTCATCTGTACAAACTTCTAGGTTAAAGAACAGTTGGTTGCCATATAAAGTTTCCTGACCCAACGGATCATATACTCCGGCTAAAGCGGAAGTTAAACCTGCTTCATCAGTATAATATTGCTCAATAGCAATTTTTTGAATAGGTTCAGTATCTAAAAAATTCTCACAAGAACTGGTGGTAAAGGCCGCCAATACTAATAATATATATATCTTTTTCATTTTTAAAGTAGTTTAGCGTTGTTAAAATGTAATGTTTGTAGCAAAGAATACAGTACGAGCACGTGGGTAAGCAGAGAAATCGAATCCTGGTGTTAGTGCAGAGTTGTAAGTGTTTACCTCTGGGTCTGTACCGGAATATTTTGTCCAAGTGAATATATTCTGTGCTGACAGTGCAAATCTTAACGATTTAAGGTGCATTTTTTTAACAAACTTTTGATCGAAATTATAGCCTATTGCAGCTGATTTTAATCTCAAATAAGAGCCATCTTCAACGTAAAAAGAGGAATATCCAACGGCAGATCCAACTAACCCTTTTGTTCTGAAAACATCAGAATTTGGATTTGATGCAGACCAACGATCTTGATAGCTTGCAAATTGGTTTAAACCTTCCTGTCCTTTTTGATTTCCGTCAAATAGAATGCGATTTGCATTTAAAATATTGTTACCATATGACCATTGGAAAAAGATGTTTAAATCAAAATTTTTGTAAGTGAAATTATTGCTAAATCCACCAGTATGAACCGGCAAACCATTCCCAATTTTAGTATAGTCGTTTTTATTTATAACACCATCACCATTTTGATCTTTATATTTAACATCACCTGGCTGAATATTTGCTCTTGTATTCCCGTTAGTGGCAATTTCTGGTTTTAAAGCATAAACTGTTGCACCACTACCATTAACTGAAGTATTAAAATCATCATATTTATAGGTTCCTGAATATTCAAAACCATACATATCACCTAAAGATTCTCCTTTTTTTGCAACATAGGTACTTACGGTACTCCAGTTAAAATCCCAAGGGATAATAGTTTCTAGTTTGTCTTGTCCTTCGGCTAAGGCTAACAGCTCATTTTTATTGAAAGAGATATTAAAACTGCTGGTCCATGTAAAATTATCAGTAACAATATTTTTAGTTACTAAGCTTAATTCCAAACCTCTATTTCGTACACTACCAACGTTTTTATATGCTGAAGTGAATCCTGTAGATAAGGGAAGTTGTGCTTTAAGTAATAAATCTTTAGTTGTTTTTTGATAAACATCTGCAGTGAAAGTGATTCTTTGATTAAAGAAACCTAAATCAATACCTGCATCAATCTGCTCTGTAGTTTCCCATTTCAGGTCAGGGTTTCCAAGTTTTGTAGCAGCAACTCCAATAACATAATTCCTGTCAAAAGTATAGGTACCAAATAAAGGACTTGCAGGATTGTAGTAAGTGGTAAGGTAATCAAAATCTCCTACGCGGTTGTTACCGGTTTGTCCATAACTCAATCGTATTTTACCCTCAGATAATTTTTTAAAATTTTTCAGGAATTTTTCTTCATTAAATTTCCAGGAAACTGCCCCCGACGGGAAATATCCCCAATGGTTTTTAGAAGGAAATTTAGAAGATCCATCTGCTCTGAAAGAAGCAGTAATCATATACTTGGAATCATAATTATAGTTTACTCTGCCTAAAAAAGAACTCATTGTCCAAACTGATTCACTTGGATCTATTCTTAATTGAGTCCCCTGATCAAACCCGTCAAACATTAAGTCTTCATTTAGCAACTGATTTACAGCTCTACCATTAGACCAGGTTCTTTGTTTTTGAGCAGTAAATCCTCCTAAAGCGGTAAATTTTGATTTTGCTCCCAGTTGTTTTTCCCAGGTCAGGGTATTTTCATTTAGCCAATTGTTGTAATTGTTTTGCATCATTTTTCCGTTTACCCCATTTGGATTCCCGGGACGTCCGTAAGCTGTTTTGGTGTTATAGAACTCATCTTTATCAGAATGATTTTCAATAAAACCATAAGTAGTTCTAAATTTTAAATCTTTGGTGAACAGATATTCAAGATATCCATTAACAGCAATATTTTTAGTAGTGGTTACATTATATGTATTCTCAAGATTTAAAACAGGATTTACTCGGTAATCATTTGCTGAATCAATATTCGGATCCATAAAAACATCCTCCGGATTATTCACATTAGGGGTGTATGGGCGAGATCCCCAAACAGAAGTCATAAGATTACTGGTACCGCTGCCACCAGAAGTTGTTTGGGTAGGATCAAGCCCTGTTTGTTTCAAATAGCTATAATTTGAATTAACTCCGATTTTTAACTTATTAGTTATTTTATAATCAACATTTGCACGCCCCTGGTATCTTAAGTAGTTTGAATTTAATAATATACCATCTTGGTCAGTATGCGATCCTGACAATGAATATTTTATTTTTTTAGTTCCTCCGGAAACAGAAATGTTATTATTTTGAAACAAAGCAGTGCGGGTAACCAAATCCTGCCAATCTGTGCTTGCTACATTTCTATAATCTTCAAGTGTTTTTCCGGGACCGGTAAGATAAATTTCTGTTGGAGTTTTTGTTTGTCCTTGCGCGCTGGTAAGATTAGGATTGTTTTCTAATTGATACTTTACGAATTCATACGTGTTCATCACATCCATTTTGTTAGCAACTTGCTGAATACCAATTGAGCTTGAAAATGCAAAAACAGGTTTTCCTTCTTTGCCTTTTTTGGTTTGAATAACAATAACACCATTTGCTCCTCTGGAACCATAAATAGCTGTTGCAGATGCATCTTTTAAAACCTCAATAGACTCTATATCATTTGGATTGATTATATTATTATTTGGATCTTCAATTAAAAAACCATCAATCACATACAATGGGCTATTTGCTTGTGTAACAGAGTTGTTTCCTCTAATTACGATATTAGTACCAGAACCGGGTCTACCATCTGATGAAGTTACCTGAACTCCGGCAACACGGCCTGCTAAAGCTTCGTCAAAAGAACGAACAGGAGATTTTCTAAAATCAGACATAGATACACTTGAAACAGATCCTGTTAAATCTTTTCTTTTTACAGATCCGTATCCAATCACAACAATCTCATCCAGATTACTGGTTGTAGACTTTAAAACAACATTTAATGAGGTTTTGTTTCCCACTGTAACTGTAGTCGTTTCAAAACCCATATAGGAAAAAGTTAATTGATCTTTTGAATCGGCTTTGATTTTATATTGACCGCTATAATCCGTTACAGCAGCTTCCTTTGTTCCTTTTACAAGGATTGTAACACCAGGAAGGGGATCTTTTTTTTCATCCTGTACAATACCAGATATTATTTTGCTTTGTGCCTGAGTAAAAACCGGAGTCATTAGTACGAACATACCAACAAATAAATGTATAAGCGCTTTATTAAAAGGCTGGTATTTCAAATTCAGTTTTTTCATAATTAATTCTAAGTTATTGGTTAAAAGTTAGTTTAGTTCACACATAAAAAATGTTTACAAAACAGAAAAAGCAACAAATGAAATATCAATTATTAAAAAGCACATTATATTGTATACAAGTTATAGAAAAAACTATTTAAGTTGTTTAATAAGATGTTAGTACTTTATTTAATCCTGTTTGTTGATTTCAAATCTAGTACGACATCGTTTTCGAAGGAGGTAATTTTCTCCTTTTTTAGGTTAAAATCTTCCTTTTGAGTTGATTTAGGGCTTCTGAGGCTGTTTTTTTGTGAATTTCCCTATTTAATTTTAAATCATACAAAGAGAAGGAGTAAACTTGTACTTGTTAAAATTTATTCTTTATCAAAATTTTTTACGAATTCTGTATCTATAAAGTCTTAAAAAAATACATAAAATAATTAAAATATTAATTAAATGAATTTTATTATTTCCAGACTCATAAAATTTCTATTACTTTTGACAACCATTTGTAATCAAATTGATGAATTTGTAATGGTATTAATTAACAGTTACCTCACACTTCGTAATTGTAAATTTGGTCACTACACAGTATCTTAGATACTTCATTTTATAAACCTTAAAAATCATTTAATGACTTTTAGAAATCGTAACCTCACGTTTCTGTTTTTTGGGATTTGCCTCTGGAGTTTATTTTTTGCAACTTCAAACAGCTTTGCCCAATCTAAGCCATTATCTTTTAATCGTCTTGATGTTACTAATGGTCTTTCAAATAATTCGGTTTTGTCTATCAATCAGGATTCGACCGGATATATCTGGCTGGGTACAAAATATGGTTTAAATCGTTTTGATGGCCGTACATTTAAAATCTTTAAAAAAGACCCTGAAAACAAAACCAGTATATCTTCAAACGATTTTATCAAACAACTGGTTTTAAGTAGAGATAAAAAAATGTGGGTGGTATCTAATGGATTAGATTTATACCATCCTGAAGATAATTCCTTTGAGACTGTTATTCCGCAAAGCGAAAACCTTTTAAAAGTATTGCAAGACAGTAAAGGCAATTTATGGATAGGTTCGTTAACGCAGCTAAAATTTAGAGCAGCAAACAGCAAAAAAAATATTCTTATCCAAATTTCAAAAGGAATCTTACAAGTTTCTGAATTTTTTGAAGACAATATACATCATATCTGGGTTGGGACATCTGCGGGATTATTCGAATTATATTTTGTGAGGAAAAAATTAGTCATAAAAAGACATTTTACTGACCAGTTTAACAGCGGTGCAGCTATAAATCAAATTACAAGTATAACACAAGATCAAAACTTAAAATACTGGATTGGTACCAAAAAAAATGGTATTTATCTTTTTGATAAAAAATCATCTCAGTTGTTGCATTTTATAAAAAACAACAGCGATAAAAATTCATTGGTAAACAACAATGTCCGTAAAATTTTACGCCATAAAAATGGATCACTCTGGATAGGAACTCAGGACGGATTATCTATTTTAAATCCTTATACCTATAAATTTATAAATTATCAGCACGACCCAACGCAACTCAACAGTTTAAGTCAAAACTCTATTCATGATATTTTTCAGGATAAAAATGGTTCTGTCTGGATGGCAACTTATTTTGGAGGAGTTAATGTAGTTTATTCTGTAAATACACCTTTTACTGTCTATCAGAATACGATCGCAAAAAATAGTATCAGCAGTAATATAATTAGTGCTATTGTTGAAGACCGCAAACAAAATTTATGGATTGGTACAGAAGCAGGAGGTTTAAATTATTTTGACAGAAACAGTCAGCAGTTTATTACCTATAAAAATAGTATTACCAATAAGAATAGCTTAAGTTCTAATTTAGTTAAAGCCATAGCTATAGACAAAAATCAAAATTTATGGATAGGTACAGCTTTGGGTGGTCTGAACTTTTTTGATCCAAAAACATCCAATTTTACTGCTTTTAAACGAGGCAGAGATAATAGTAATAATATTGCTTCAGATAATATTAACTGCATGGTTATCAGTAAAGAAAATAAAATATTTATTGGAACCGATATTGGTTTGAATGTGTATGATATTGAAAAGCAAAAATTTAGTTTTTTCCCCTCAAATACAAAAAA
Organism: uncultured Flavobacterium sp.; assembly: GCF_963422545.1. NCBI lineage: Bacteria > Pseudomonadati > Bacteroidota > Flavobacteriia > Flavobacteriales > Flavobacteriaceae > Flavobacterium > uncultured Flavobacterium sp. Next base: position 211,290 of record NZ_OY730232.1, on the reverse strand, counting down.
TACAGCTGTAGAGAGATGGATCACTGCTTTATTTGAAGATAAAAAAGGCGCAATCTGGATAGGTACACCTATCGGAATCCATGTTTGTAAAGCTTCGGGACTTCAGTTTGTAAACTTCAGGGACAGCTCCAATAAATCATTCAATTATTACGTTAACTGTTTCCACCAAGATACTAAGGGACATATATGGGTAGGAAGTTACCATAGTGGTTTAGCGTTACTTAATTTAAAAGATAATACTTTTAAAATTTTCAATATTAGTGATGGTTTACCCAGCGATAATATATTGGGTATTACAGAGGATAAAGACACTAATTTATGGATCAGTACTGATAATGGTCTTGTAAAATACAACCGTAGATTAAATACTTTCAGAAGTTTTAATATTGTAGATGGATTACCAGATATTCAGTTTAATACCGATTCCTTTTTAAATGATAGCCAGGGAAGAATGTTTTTTGGGACCTACAATGGCTTAGTTAGTTTTTTACCTAATGATATAGAGAAAAATACAGTAGTGCCGAATGTCGTCCTGTCAAATCTTAAATTGTTTAATATACCTGTTAGAATTAATGATGAAACAGGAATTCTAAATCAAGATATTAATGTTGCCAATACCTTAACTTTTAATCATGATCAGAATATTTTTACCATCGAATTTTCTGCTTTAAACTTCATAAAATCAAATAAAAATAAATATGCATACAAGCTTGATGGTTTTGAAAAAAACTGGAATTATGTAGATATTCCAACAGCAACCTATACCAATTTGCCTGCAGGGAAATATCAATTTATGATCAAAGCGGCTAATAATGATGGTATTTGGAGCAAGAATTTAAAGAAAATTAATATAGAAGTGCTTCCACCGCTTTGGAAGACCTGGTGGGCTTATTTAATCTATTTTATAACAGCCTCTGTAATAGTGTACTATATTATTCAGTTTTTTAATGCCAGGGCAAAGCTTAAGCAAGAGCTTTATTTTGAGCAATTAGAAGCTGAGCATCAGCAAAAAAGCTATCAAATGAAGTTGGATTTTTTTACCAATATTTCGCATGAAATCAGGACGCCATTAACCTTGATTTTGGGGCCTATTGAAAAATTAGAACAATTAACTACAGCAAATACACCAGCAAATAAATATGCGCTCAGTATAAAAAAGAATACAGAACGGCTGTATCGATTGGTGAATGAATTATTAGATTTCAGGAAAGCAGATTCGGGGAATTTACGCATGTATTTCTTCGAAGAGAATATTGTGAGTTCTTTAAAAGAAATCTTTGATTATTTTCAAACGCTTGCTGAAGCAAAAAATATTCAATACACTTTTAAAAGCAGTCATCCTCAAATTTTGATTTATTTTGATAAGGATCAAATGGAAAAAGTGTTTTTTAACTTGCTTTCAAACGCTTTCAAGTTTACTCAAAATCAAGGTAAAATTTCTTTAGAAATTGTTTTAAAAAAGCAACAGGTAAAAATTGCGGTAACAGATAACGGAAAAGGAATTGCAATTGATAATATTGATAATATTTTCAATAACTTTTATCAGGCAGATCAAAGTATGGGTACAGGTATTGGCTTGGCACTTTCAAAAAATTTGGTAGAACTTCATAAGGGCAAAATAAAAGTAAAAAGTAAATCAGATAAAGTAAACAAAACAGGAAAAACTACTTTTACAGTAACATTGCCACTAGGGAAAAAACATTTAAAAGAGATTGATATTGTTTCTGCGTCAGAGATTGAAAGCTCAATTTATCAGGAAGTTGATGATTATACATCTGAGGGTTTAATTGACAATCCAGAAGTTATTGGTAATAAAAACAAAGAGGCACACATTTTAATTGTGGAAGATAACGATGAAGTTAGAGATTTTATCAAGCAATCTTTAGAAAATCAATACCACGTTCATGTAAGCGAAAATGGGCTAGAAGGCTGGAAAAATGCCATTCAGACTCTTCCTGATTTAATTATTAGCGATGTAATGATGCCTATAATGGATGGTTTGGAACTTTGCAGAAAATTAAAAACAGATGTCCGTACTTCTCATATACCTGTAATTATGCTGACGGCCAAGTCGGCTCCGATACATCAGATACATGGTTTGCAACATGGTGCCGATGCCTATGTTACAAAACCTTTTAGTGATCAGATTTTGCAATTGAATATTCGTAATCTCTTGTCTTTAAAAAGAGCAATGCAAAAAAAATACAGCGAACAATTATTAAAATTACCAATTATAACAAGTACAGATGCATCACAGGATGAAAAATTCTTGCAGAAACTGTATCAGATCATCGAAAGCAACATTGCCAATACTAATTTAGATCTCGCTTTTATTACTTCAGAAATTGGTATGAGTAAATCTGTTTTGTACAAAAAGTTTAGTGCTCTTACCAATTTCTCATTAAATGAGTTTATTAAAACACAACGATTAAAACATGCTGTAGAGTTTTTTCAAAAAGGGGAGACTTCTATTGCCTCAGTTGCTATACAAGTTGGTTTTAACGATGCCAAATACTTTAGTCGCGAATTCAAAAAAATGTATGGTATTACTCCTAATGACTATATTAAAAATAAAGGGGAGGATTTGAGTTAATCCTTCTTCTTACATTGACAATTTTGCCGTGAAACTTAAATCACTAAAGTTTTTAAACAGTCTCTAATTATACAAATTACTTTAGGGGTTAATATGTTGTAATGAATGTGATAATTTCAATGATGTTTTATATAATGCTTCTAATATTTATAATAAGTTTCAAGAGGTACACGTACAGTATTATTCAGAACCTATCTTTTGAGTTTTTTGTTGGAGGGTTTTGGAAACGTCTTAAAAAAGGTACGCCTATAGATGCTCTCAGAAATTGATGTTTAATAATATTCGAACCTAGACTTCTTAGGTCTTGATTTTTCTGAATTTTTAATTGCTTAAAAATACCTTGTGCCACGATTTTGCCACAAAACTTTGCTTCGTGAAATATTTTTAAAAACCGTCTTAGCTTTCTGTGGCAAATTAGAAGGCAACTCCAAGAAGAGTAATTGTAAATCATGCCACGATTCAGCGTTGGGTTTATAAGTTTACACCTTTCATACCGGAATCAAAACAACAACTGTTCGTTACAATGGGGTGATTCATGACTTCGGATTATTGAATCCATTATCTGAATTGCCACAGAGAAAAGATTTATTTATCCAGATGTTAGTGCAGCTTAAAGAATATCTTAAATAAATAGTTGGAAAAATAACTGCTATGCATTAAATTGTATGGCAGTTATCATTTAAAAACTTTTAAATTTTATTCAAATGAAAATTACAAGACTATCCTGGGCCGGCTTAATGATAGAGAGCCCTACAACAACATTGTATATTGATCCTTTGCAAAATGTTGCTAATATGGAGCCGTTTTTAGGAACACCAAAATTCCCTATATTTCCTGTTCCTGTATCTAAAACAGGAAAAGCGCATGCTCTGATTACACACATTCATCAGGATCATTTTGATAAACCCTTTTTAAAGGAACTTTTATCAAACAATGGAGAACTTTGGGGACCTGAACCTGTTTATCTGGAAGCTTTAAAAATTAATATTGGAGCAAAAATCGCCAAATTGCGTGAAACTTTTACCATAGGCGATTTTACAATTACGGCCGTTCCTGCTGTAGACTGGATTGGTGATGATCAGATTTCCTATGTAATCAGTGATGGTAAAAACACAATTTTTCATGGTGGTGATACCAACTGGCACGGCTACTGGTGGCAGGTTGCTAAAAAATATGGACCATTTGATGCTACATTTTTACCGGTAAACGGAGTAGTAGGAGCAGTTCCGCAAGTCACTCCGGCAATTGAAATGTTCGGAACAATGACTCCGGCGCAGGCCGTAAGTGCGACACGCATTTTGGGGTCAAAACAATTAATTCCAATGCATTATGCCCAGTTTTTTAATCCGCCATTATATAAGCAGTTTCCTGATATTGAAAATGCTTTGGATGATTCAGGTAAGGATCAGGAAATCATTATTCGTCGTTTAAAAGACGGAGAAATTTTAGAATTATAACCTTTTAAATTGTTTAAAAAAAATAACCACTTGATCAAGTGGTTATTTTTTTGGTTCTATCGCATCTGGAGTTAAATTTTACCTTTGCCTTTTTTAAAATTCAAAAATTAATGAATATCAAAGGTTATTGTTATCCAAAATCTATTATTCTTCAGGCGGTATATTTCAGACTTAGGTTTTCGTTAAGTTACCGAGATGTTGAAGAGATAATGAAAATGAGAGGAGTTCAAGTTGACCATGCCAACGTTGGGTATATAAATTTAACCCATTTATTGAAGCGCAAATGAATAAACGAAAGAAAGAAGTTGGTACTAGCTGGAGAATGGACAAGACTTATATAAAAGTTAAAGGGCAGTAGTGTTATCTCTATTGAGCTGTTGATAAGTCAGGCAATACAGTTGATTTCCTGTTGACTAGACGAAGACAGAGGATGAGTGCTCAGTCATTTTTAATAAAGGCAATTGCTAAGAATTGTAAACCAGATATAATAAATATTGATAAAAGTGGAGCAAACATAAATGATGTTAGAGTTTATAATAAACGTTCGTTTTCTAAAATAGCAATCCGGCAATGTAAATATCTCAACAATATTGTCGAACAGGACCATCGTTTTATCAAGCGACGCATATAAAACGGATTAGGCTTTAAAAGTTTTGAATCTGCAAAGAGAACTTTAAGTGGAATTGAAGTTGTGCATATGCTTAGAAAGGATCAGATGATTGAACCAGGGATATCGATGTTTAAATCATTCTGTAAATTGGTGGGTTAACTTTTAAATTACTTAAACTCTTATATTTGATTTGCACAGATACGACAGAACAATTGGTAACACCTGATGAATTACCAATCAATTTGTTTATATAAAACACAACGAGTTTAGATCCTGTAAATGAAAAATAATTATGCAACAAGCCATAGTAAAATGCAACAACATTAAATCTGGTATTTTAAAACCTTCTTATTAACTTCCCTCCAAGAAGAGGTTAATAGAAATTATCTTTTTAATAATACAATAATCAAAATGTAGGAATGATACAACTTATTCATAAAGTTCTATAACATTAAACGATTTCATCTGAGGCATCTTTGTATCAACTATTATAAAATTTAAGTCAAGATGAAAAAAAACTTACTGCTTTGTATCTGCTTAGCATTTACAATAGCCTCAAAAGCACAAACTGAAGATAAAAAATGGAACATTGGTCTTCACAGTGGTATCACACAATATCAAGGGGATCTTGGTAATAATTTCTACAAAACCGATAAAGCATTTTATGGTTTTGGAGGGATATCTGTATCGCGCTATTTAAATCGTTATTTTGATTTAAATTTCCTTGCTTCAAAAGGAACAATTGGTTACAATAGTCCGTCGACAGGAATAATAGGTAACATTGGTCCCTCGAGAAGTTTCAAGAGTGATTTTACTTCGGTAGCATTAAATTTAAGATTTAATATGACCGCACCGGAATCCTTAATAAGACCTTATCTATTTGTAGGTGTTGGTGCTATGTTGTTTGACAATGATTTGAACTTTGACCAAGATAGGATTGACTATGCTTTGCCTACTGCAGGGGGTGGGTTAAATTTCAGATTGAGTCCTGGAATTATGCTTAACCTGCAAGAAACCTTTAGCTATTCCAATAGAGACAGAAGAGATGGTGTCATTGAGGGTAAAAAAGATGCTTACTTATCACACATGGCTGGTTTGACTTTCAATATTGGAGACAAAAATGATACTGATAAGGATGGTATTTCGGATCGTAATGATACTTGTCCAGGAACTCCAGCTGGTGTATCAGTAGATGCCAATGGGTGTCCTTTAGACAAAGACAAAGACAAAGATGGCGTAGCTGATTCTTTAGATGCTTGTCCAGATATTGCAGGAACGGTTGCTTTAAAAGGTTGTCCGGATTCTGATCATGATGGCGTGGCTGATATTAACGATAAATGTCCAGATACTAAAAAGGGAACCAAAGTTGACCAAACGGGTTGCCCTATGGATAATGACAAAGATGGCATTTCAAATGATTTAGACCGTTGTCCAGATGTTGCAGGTCCATTAAGTTTAAATGGCTGTCCAGATTCTGATGGCGATGGTGTAGCTGATATGAATGACGGTTGTCCTACCGTTAAAGGAACTATCGAAAATAAAGGATGTCCTGAAATTACAAAACAAGACATACAAAGAATTAACTATTTAGGAAGTAAAATTTTCTTCGAAAATAATAGTGAAAAATTAAAAGTTGCATCTTTAGTTCAGTTGGATGAACTGGCAAATTTAATTAATAAATACCAATCTTCTAAATTGGTTATCGAAGGACATGCAGACAGCAATGGTAACGATGCATTCAATTTAGAATTATCTCAAAAACGTACGGAATCCGTTAAAAAATATTTAATAAAAAAAGGTATTGATGCCTCTAGATTGACAGCAATTGGTTATGGTGAAAGCAAACCAATTGCCAGCAACAAAACTGCTTTAGGCCGTGCGAAAAACAGAAGAGTAGAGTTGAAAATAAACTACTAAAGACAATAAGATATAGTTTGGTTTTTATAGTTAGATATGAGGCTGTGTGAAAAGTAATTTTCGGACAGCCTTTTAATTAAATATTAATTTAAAAGAAATTACTTATAGATATAGAAAATTATACTCCAGTGTCAATAGAATAATTTAAAAGCCCTCTTTTGAGAGGGCCATAAATAATTGCCATAGAAATTAATCAAATGGAAGTTGGTTTGATTATAACAACTTTGCTATCCTTTATGACAATTGAATTTTTCTATAACCAAGATAAGATTTTATAGCAGTAAAAAATATTAAAATCTTTTATAAAGGCTTATTTCTTATTCAAACGATCTCCAACTTGGAGTTGTGAATAATAAAGCCCCATAAATGTAATAAATTTTATAGCGTAACGATCTGTAAATAAGTAAAACTATTCCTTATAATTAATGGGTATCTGTTTGCGTACCAAAAACTGCAACAATAACATAAAAAGACAATCTATAGAATTTTATTGGATTTTAACAAAGATCAATTCCTGTAAAATTTAGGGTATCCAAATAAATTTTGACATGGTTTTTTATTTTGTGATTCTGCGCTGTAAAGAATATTTTTATTTTGTCCTTGTTGTGACCATCAGAAATTGTAAGGCCATGTAATGGGTTGAAAAGCCTTACAATATGTGAATTGGGCAATAAGGAGGCAACCACTTGACTTGATGACTGACCTGAAGTGATATGCAAAATGGTATCCAAATTAAAAATGGGATTGTTGGTGTGTAGTATAATTTTTCCTTTCATGTCCGGTAGCATTTGCAGTTCCTTTTCCAGGTCATCCCGATTAAGAAAGAGTATTATAAGTTCAGCTGCAGCTGCTTGATTTGTACTCACCAATTTAATATTACCGTCCATCTGGTGTACCAAATCTTTAAAAGTACTGGTACCACGCGGATTACTTATAAGTACCTCGTATCCTGAGCGGGCTGACCTGCGGGCTAACTCCAAAGTAATATTTCCGATGCCTATTATTCCTACTTTCATATCGCGCATTTTTTTTAATCCTTATCACAAGAAAGGGCATGATAAAAAGTACTAAAAACTAATTAAAAGAGTTATAAGTCAATTGTGATGACAGCCTTTAAGAAAAACCTTTTTTAGGTTAGGTCTAATTTAAAAATTTTAGATGATATTTCTTATAATAAAAGGACTTTTTTTAATTGGACTTTAATACATTACTCTTAATTGAGCTTTTTATTTAAAGATAAGCAATGAATATGACTTAATAAAGTGTGCTTTTATCGATGACAGTCTTTAATTTGAGCAAATCCTAAGACAGAAAATGCGTTTATTTTTTTCGTAGATTAAAAAAATATTATTATTTTAGAGTAGGGATGTGTTTTATTTATTTGTAAAAAAATCCAAGTACCTGCTTTTATGGAGTTAAAATTTTAGTATAATTTATTATAAACCATACTAATTATGAGATCAGTCGATTTTTTTATTCGAAAAGCAGAGTTCTTCTTAGAGGAACTTTCCGCCATTGAATTGGTTCCCTATCAGTGTAGGGGTTTTAGCGATGATTTTTATAAGGAATCCCTTGATGAGTGGCATGATGATTTTTTTGCAGTAATGTCTGAATTAAAACATATTAAATCTCAAATGGAATTGATGTTTTTAGAATTTAATCAGGGAGCCTATTTTTTAGCCAAATTGAATGATTTTATTCCCGAAATTGAAGATGTTAATAGATATTACCTGTACTATCTTATAAGGATTAATGAAATGTTTATTGCGTTTTTGTACCAATAGAATTGGCAGTTTTTTTTAGCTGTCAGATTTAAGTATCCTCATTATTTTTTATGATCACATTTATTTCATCTTCATTTTTTTGGTGTTGAACTATCAATACCCGATATCACTAATATTGTCTTTATGGATAAATACTTTTTTGGATGTACTAACAAAAAGTGGCAGGAGAGTTAAACTCATTTTGTTCTGGTTTAAAATGAGAAATCTATTCTTAATCTGATCTCAGTATTTAGTTAGTGCAGCCATGATCAAAGTTTTAGATAAAGAAAAAAAAGCAGCTCAAAATTGAGCTGCTTCTAATCAACCCAAAATTGGGCTGTTCTTAATTGTGGGGGCAAAAAATTAACGGCGCAAAGACGGGCTCTCATTTACAGATCCGTCTAACTTAAGAGTTTTTACTTTTTTGGCAACTACTTTAATTTCATGTCTGATAACTTTACCTTTTTCGGTCACTTCTAAGAAATAAGTTCCGGCAGGATAATCTTCTAAACTTATTGTTTTTGAGACCTCTAATTTATTTACTGCAGATTCTCCTGCATAAACTAAATTGTGGTTTTGATCATAGATGGAAAAAGATAAGTCTTGAACAGTATCCAGAGTAAAGCTTACTATTTTTGCATTTCCAGTTGCTATATTCAAAATATAATTACCTTTTTTGCTACCTGCATAAGTGAAAACTGCAATTAACAACAAGGCAGTAATTAGGCCCTTTTTAATAAATTGTGTCATTCTGTTGTATTTGTAATTGTTTGATATTCATCGTAAAAAGGGTGCAAAATTACAAAAGAAATTAAATTATATGTAAAAATAAATATTTTTATATTGTGTAAATTACTGAATTACAAATGCTTTAATGTTTTTCTTAAATTATCTATATAAAATTTAATACTCATATGTTTTTCCATGTTTTTCTTTAAAGGGTATTTAATCGCTTGATTTTTAAAATTATAAAGAACATTAAAAAAAGGTACTGTATCTGGTTTAGGTCTGTAAAAACAAATAAACTTTTCATTTTCTTTATATCTTTTTATTATTTATTTCGGGTCTTATTTAGAAACTAAACTATTCACCAAAGATAACTTGTCACTAAAAACACAAAAAATGAAGACACAAATCATTATTAAAAAAAAATTAAATCGGAACAAAACAAATTCTGCTCCGATTTAATTAATTTTATCATTAATAATCGGTTAACCTTTTTTAGGACAACTCAATAGTTTGGAAAAATTAGTCAATAGGACCTGAATGGAAGGGCGTAAAACTGAGTTACTACATTTGAAAGAGTTGATTTGTGTAGTAAATTTTTAATATAAACTTCAAAAGAGACTTGCAGGACAGTAAAAACTAAAAAAATCCGGTTACGGGATTCAATTATACTTATACACTTAAGAGAATAATGTAAAGAAAGAAATTCTCTAAATTTAAATCAATACAATGTTCAAACATCAGGGAAACAAAAGGAATTTAGGCCATAATCTTAAAATAGCGTCTTTATTATCCTTTGTCGCGGGAATGGTAAATGTAGCTGGTTTTTTAGCCGTTCAGAGGCTAACGACAAACGTAACAGGGCATTTTGCTTTTTTTGTAGATGAAGTTTTTAAACTTAATTTTAAGCAAGGGATCGTTTATTTTTTATACATTTTTTTCTTTTTTCTGGGATCTTTTTTTTCAAGTTTGCTGGTCGAATTTCTTTTACGTAGAAGTGAAAAATATGTTTATGTAATTCCAACTGCCATTGAGAGTACTATTCTGTTAGCAATGGGGCTTTTTGGAGAAAAATTAATATTAGAAAACCCGGATTTTATAGCCTATTGTCTGCTTTTTGCCATGGGACTGCAAAACTCGCTGGTAACAAGAATATCAAATGCTACTGTCAGGACTACGCATCTTACCGGACTTTTTACGGATCTTGGAATTGAATTGTCTCAGCTGTTTTTTTATCGCGAAGAAATCTTCAGAAAAAAATTATTTGTTTCCATAAAATTACGAGCCACTATTATCGGCTTTTTTTTTATTGGGGGGATTGTTGGAGGAATTTTTTATTCCAATATTGGATTACACGTTTTATTTATAGGAGTTGGGGTTTTACTATCAGGATTGATATATGATAGCCTGAGGTTTAGGATGATGATGCTCAAGAGAAAGTACAGGCGAACTACATAGATATTATAAAATAGTATTCTTTTTTTAATTTACAGATTTGATAATAAATTTGAATCTACTAATTTGAAATAGTTGTAATGAAAAGAGCTATAAATGCTAAAAGTTAGCAAGAAGTTAGACAGATCATAGATTAGAAAGAATTTATCTAATGCATTGATAATTAGTTGTAGAAAAAAGTAGTAAATTATTTATTTTTTTTGTATTTTAGTATTCAACATTTTAAGAAGATATAGTTTCTGGATTTTTTATGGTGAAATTTATAGAAACGATATATTTATGGGGCTTTTTAAAATATTAATTAAAAAAAAAGATGCAACAGGAGTGATGCATCTTTTTTTTTGCCATGTTGAACAGAAATAGACTAGTTCCGAACTTGGCTGGGTGTATAATAGATTCATTTTTTAGATGGATTTTAGAAATTAGTGGTGCTCAGTGGCTCTTGGGATTTAAGAACAATACAGGTATTTGCAGAGAAATTGTAGAAATGGGTCAGGAATCAAAACCTGAAAATATTGCCCTTGCAGATTTGTTTTTGTTATGAATGTTTGAATTGTGGTAATATGGCTTTTCTATAAAAAGAATAAACATTACTATAACTTAAATTTTGATGTAAACTAAATTCAGGATTATAAATTACAGACCGGAAGCAATTTCAGGGTAAGACAAAAGTAGAGTCTTACTTAAAAAACAGTTGTATATCATTGGAGTGTCTGGGTTATGATAAGGGAAAATCGAAATTTCTTCGGTTTTTCCGCTTTTAGGCTTTTATCCCTTTTTGTTTTTTGATTCGGGAACTGATCTGATAAAGATTTTTCCTGATCAGGCTCAGAATGACTTTATGATCTTTAGAATTCTTGTTTTTCATACCACGGCACTGGGTTATTTCCATTTTTGAAAGAGATACCCCAATGCTTTTAACGGGTTTGTTATCTATTTTGACTGAGAAGATAAGGGAACCTTTCTTTTTGAAATATTCGTTGGTAAATACGCAGTGTTTTAAAGAGTCGCCATTATGTGCACGGAGCATACAAAGGGACTATCTTGGTTGTCCTTTTAGTCCGTTTTGAGTTGAAACTTCTTCTTTTTTTTATTACCTTGTAGTGGAATTCCAGTGGAAGTCTTGTCAGGGGAAACAGGACAGCCACAATCTATAAATCCTTATTATGAAGGCATTAGTTATTGGCGCGACGGGTTCAATAGGGAAGTTTCTTGTGGATGAACTCTTAGAGGATGCGGCTTACAGGAGTGTTGTGATTTTTGTGAGAAAGGCCACAAGCAAAGTACATCCTAAACTCACAGAACATGTTGTTAACTTCTCACATCTTGATGCTTACAGGGAACTTATTATGGGTGATGTTGCTTTTTCCGCCTTGGGGACAACCCTTAAAGTGGCAATGTTAAAAGAGAAGCAGTGGAGGATCGGTTTTGATATCCCTGCCAGATTTGCAGAGCTGGCCAGGGAGAATGGTATTGCTTCTTTTGTATTGGTTTCCTCTTTGGGCGCTTCACCCAAAAGCAGGATTTTTTATTCAAAGATTAAAGGAAAATTAGAAGAAAGAATTGCAGCACTTTATTTCGAACAGTATATTATATTCAAGCCGGGGCCGTTGATAAGGGAAGACTCACAGAGGATGGGAGAGAAAATTATAATAGAATTTTTAGTACTCTTAAACAGCCTGGGACTGCTGATCAAATTCAGGCCGCTTCCTGCGGAACTCCTGGCAGAAAAGCTAGCCAAGGCACCTGAGGTGCTGCCTCATGGGAATTTTGTTATAAAACCCGAAGAAATCTTTTTGTTTTAATTTTAAAATTCCTCTGACCAATGACTATTATTTGCAGTATACTAGGGTATTATCGGGGCTGTTTTATTTAACTATAATGTGTAAACAAAATTGTTTATTTTTGCAGTATGAAAACGACAATCGATATCTTAAAGGGAATTCATCCGGGTTATGTACTGGAGCGGGAACTTCAAAAACGTCATCTGGCCAAGGGGCAGTTTGCGCTTTCTCTGGGGGAATTTCCACAGACCCTGACAGCTATTACCAAGGGTAAGCGCAGGATGAATACCCCTCTGGCACTGAAGATCGAGAGGGTATTGGAGATCGAAGAGGGATATTTTATGATCCTGCAGGTGTATTATGATATTGAAAAGGAGAAAAAGAAAGAAAAACAGCAGAAAAACAAAAAAGAGCAAAAGCCTGATTTAACAAAACTCAGAAAAGTCCTGTTCTGGGATACAGCTATTGAGAAGATAGACTGGGAAAAACAAAAAAAAGCGGTTATCAAAAGAGTTTTTGAGCGAGGAAACGAGGAAGAAAAAAAAGAGATTACACACTTTTATGGACCTGATACCGTTAGTATTATTTTAAATTCATAAAAAAAAGCGCAAGAAACAAGAAAAGCGGGGAACAGGAAAAGCAAGAAACAAATAAAGAAAAAGCAAAAAACAATACCTCCTAAAAGCGCAAAACATCAACCTATCATGCCATTACATTTCAATACCGTTACCCCACTTTTAAGGGCTATTTTGGAAGATCTCATGCAGGCCAAGGAATTTGAATCCTTTCGCCTTGTTGGCGCAACGGCGCTGAGTCTGTATTACGGGCACAGGATGTCTATGGATATTGATCTTTTTAGTGATGCGGATTATGGAAGCCTGGACTTTAAGGTTATGGATGACTATCTCAGGGGACATTATTTTTATGTAGACAGTATGGATATTGCACCCATTGGCATGGGGAAATCCTATTATGTTGGACGCAGTGCTGATGAGAGCGTAAAACTGGATTTGTATTACACAGACCATTTCATAGATACTGTACAAGGATCAGGCAGCATCAGGCTGGCGAGCAAAGCGGAGATTACGGCCATGAAGCTTGATGTGGTACAGCGAACCGGAAGAAAGAAAGATTTCTGGGACATCGACAGACTAAAGGATGATTTTACGATCCAAGAAATGTTTGAATTGCATAAAAAACGGTATCCCTATACCCATGACAGGGAATTGCTCAAGGAAAAATTCATGGACTTTAGCCAGGCTGATGATGATTTTGAACCACTGTGTCTAAGGGGAAGACATTGGGAGCTTATTAAACTTGATATAATTGATTTAATTAAAGCATTGGGAGATTAATTTTTTATGATTAGAATTAAAATCTTCCAGGGGGAAATAACCTATTCTAAGGGGATACCCCTGAAATAAAAAAAATTTAAAAAAAAATAAAAGTTTTTGCCTGTATTTCGGTTTTAAACGCAGAAGAATGCCCAGAAGAATAGTAGAGTCGGAACCCTATTTAATATTCTCTATTGCAGGATAATTTACTTGATTTATTTTTATAAATTTATCCAATTAACGATTCAAAAGACAAGATGATGGATAAAACTATAAAGCTGCGGGTGAGAAAGGAAATTGACAACAGCAATGAGCTTAAAGTTTTAAAACTAAAAGGGACTTTAATTACAAAGGGATATACTGAGATCATTCATATCGCTGATGAAAGTGAAGATTTCTATCTTAATTCATTTTCTACTTAACCCGATCAAAAAAAAGAAATCAATCCCATTTCGGATAAATGAGACTTTTCCCTTAACTCAATCTCTATTTTTGGTTAGCATGTCCACTGTCTTTCCAAAATCAAATTTTATTGCTAAAAATAACTTTGGAGGAAGGCTCAAATACTATTTATAAAATTACACTTTAGTCTTATTTAACTTATGTTTTTAAGGTCGTTTCTTGTTTTGAAATGGCTTTTTTTTTGAAATAAATTTTAGCCAAATGGAATTGTCCTGACGTTTTTTTTTGGTATTAAATTTTAATTTTAACATTTTTTTTTTTAAATCGTCATGTTTTTATTAAATAACTGAAAATAACACATTTAATTTATCAGATGAGCTACATTTTTTTAATGATGAATTACATGAAAAATATATATTTATGAGAATTAACTTAAAAACAACAAATTATTGATTATAATTCTCTGTTTTTTTAACAGATTGATTAATATTTTGTAAATTGTTACTACAGTTTATTCAACTGATTTAGGTTTTTAAAAACAATAAACTGACCATCTTTTTTAATGTCCTTCTATCTAACTTAAAAATACTGATTGTTTAATTTAAATACCACATTTAATAGATAAAAAAGTACTTTGTTATTATTTCTTTTTTGCACATTTTCAAGATCTTTCTTTATAGTCTTAATCTGCTATTGCGGTATTTAAATAGTTTAAAAATGATTTTCAATTGGATCTGATTTTTTAATGATTTAAAACACATAGTATGAAATTTTTTTTACTTATTCCATTATTGGTTTGTTTCCCCGTTTTTTTCTATGCGCAAACTACAAGTACATTTTCAGTTGCCGGTTCGCAAACATTTGTTAGTCCTGCAGGAATAACAGCAATCAATGTACAGGCTTGGGGAGCCGGAGGCGCAGGAGGTAGCTCAACTAACCCAGGATCTAGTGGCGCAAGAGGTGGTTCGGGAGGAGGAGGAGGAGCATTTGCAAGTGCACCTCTAACTATAACATCCGGTGCATCATTAACAGTAGTTGTTGGAGCTGGAGGAAAAGGAATTGCAGGAGCAGATGGAAACTTTGGAGGTTTCTCTGCCATTACAGGATTTGCAATTAAGGTAGATGGTGGCAAAGGCGGTCTTGTAAATACTGGGAATAACCCTGTGGGAGGTCTTGGAGGTGCAAGTGCTGCATCTATTGGAACAGTTACAACTTCTGGTGCCCCTGGTCTTGCTGGAGAATCTGGTTTTATTGATGGTACCGGAGCTAGTATCAGCTCAGGAGCTGGTGGAAATGCCGCAAATGGTGGTGGAACTGGTGGTATTGCAATTACAGGTTTTTTTGTTACCAGTGTTGGTAATGCCGGTAATGCACCAGGAGGTGGAGGTAGTGGAGGCAGATCTTCTTTTTTTGCACCCAGTCAAAAAGGGGGAGACGGGGGAGATGGAAAAATAATTATTTCTTATAATTGCCCTACTTACAGTTTATTCAGTACAGATGCATCTGCGGTGAATGTTTGTTCCGGAAGTTCTTCAGAAGTTACTTTAACGGGAAACTTGCCTATTGGTCTTTATAAAGTTTCATACGATATACAAGGAGTAGCGCAAACTCCAGCGACAATGAATGTTACAACTGCCGGAACAGGAACCTTTATTGCCAGTGGTTTTACTACCGTAGGTTTCAAATTTATTAAAATTACAGGTTTAACATCTGGATCAAGCACCGTAGCTTCTGAAAATTGTACATCAGCTATTAATGTAAATAATTTAGCTACAGTTACTGTAAATTCATCAGGAACTGCTCCAGTGGCTTTAGCAGGTACTGGCGCAACATGTACTCAGATAACTGCCAATTGGCAGGCTGTTTCTGGAGCAACTTATTATGAACTTGATGTATCTACAGATAATACTTTTGCCACTTTTGTTACGGGTTATAGTGCGCGTAATGTTGGAAATGTGTTGACATATAATGTAACAGGTTTGGTAAATAATACTTATTATTATAGAGTCAGAGCTTACAATGGAACCTGTATTAGTGCTGATTCTAATGTTATAACGTATGCAACGACGGTAGCTCCCGGAGTGCCAAACGCAACTGCAGGTTCAGGAAAAACGTGTTCGCAAATAACTGCAAATTGGACGGCAGTAACTGGTGCTACAAGTTACTTTTTAGATGTGTCAACACAAACGGGTGCCAATTTTAATGCAAATATGTTAGTTGGCTACAATAATTTAAATGTTGGAAATGTTCTATCAAAAGATGTTACAGGATTATCTGTAAATACGACCTATTATTATAGAGTTAGAGCCACTAATAGTTGTGCTACAAGTGCAAGTTCTGCCATTATTACTTATAGTACTTCAACAAATACCGCCGCAGGAGTTCCTGCGACGCCAACTGCTTCCGCTGGTACAGGTCAGACATGTTCGCAATTTACGGCAAATTGGGCTGCAGCTGCAAGAGCGTCGAGTTACATTATAGATGTATCAACTCAAACAGGAGGTGCTTTTACAGCTAATATATTACCTGCTTACAATGGTTTAAATGTTGGAAATGTACTTAGTTTCGATGTGACGGGACTAAATGCAAATACTACATATTATTACAGAGTCAGAGCTACTAATACTTGTGGTACGAGTACAAATTCATCGGTAATAACTTATGGCACTACAACAGGAGGTGCGGGAACACCTACTGTACCTACAGCAAATCCAGGTACAGGACAAACATGTACTCAGTTTGCAGCAAATTGGGCTTCAGCTACTCGTGCAACGAGTTATATTATTGATGTCTCAAGTCAACCAGGTGGTGCTTTCAATGGAAATATATTACCTGCTTATAATGGTTTAAATGTGGGTAACGTACTTATAAAAAATATTACAGGATTGTCTGCAAATACTACTTATTATTATAGAGTTCGAGCAACAAATAATTGTGGTACAAGTGTATCTTCTTCAGTAATAAGTGCCTCAACTACATCAGTTCCAGCTGTTCCGGTTATTTCGCCAACGAGTTCTGCAATTTGTCAGACCGATGGAGTAACTCTAGCTGTAAATTCGCCTAACGCTTTATATACTTATGTTTGGTCAACAGGCGAAACAGGCACAAGTATTTTTGCTACAGCAGCAGGTAGTTATACTGTAAAAGCGGTTAATTCCGGTGGATGTACAAGTGCAAATTCTGTAGCATCAGTAGTTACTGTAGATGGGTTACCTACTGCAACTGCAGGAGGTAGTAGAACAGTATGTTCTAATCAGTCCGTAACGGTTACAGGAGCATCAGCGACTAACGGAACCATAAAATGGACTTTTAGCGGTGGCGCTGGTACATTAACAAATGATACTACATTGACACCTACTTACACTCCAACTTTAGGTGGAGCGGCAAGAACAGTTATTTTGACAATGACGGTTACAAGTACTAATACTTGTTCTCCACAAATAGCAACAGCAACTTATACAATTAATATCCAAGGAGCTCCCACAGCATCAATTTCTGGTTCGCAAAGCACTTGTTCAAACGGATCGATTACACTTGCCGCTGGAGAGGCAAACGCTTCAAACGGTACTATTTTATGGACACATGATGGAGCAGGATCAATTTCTGCAGGGGCTACAACGTTAACTCCTACATATACAGCCGCCGCTGCCGATGCAGGAAAACAGGTTACATTAACGATGACTGTAACCGCTTCGCCGTCTTGTGCTACTCCTTATACTGTAACAGATATTTATCCGGTTATTGTTAGAGCAGAAAATACAACTACTGCAGCTTCTTCATCTCCAGTATTATGTATAAATGCAACAATGACAAATATTACACATACTACTACGGGAGCGACAGGAATAGGCGCGGCAGTAAATTTGCCAACAGGAGTTTCTGCTAGTTGGGCATCAAATACTATTACAATAAGTGGTACACCAACACAATCTGGTACTTTTAATTATAGCATTCCATTAACAGGAGGTTGCGGAGTAGTTAGTGCTACGGGAACGATAGTTGTTAAGACTTTGTCATCTACTCCAATACTAGGAACAATTGTACAACCAACTTGTATTACCCCGACCGGAAGTATAGTGTTAAACGGTTTGCTTTCTACGCCAACGTGGCTTATTACTCAAAATGGTACAGTTTCTACAACTTACGGAGGTTCAGGCAATACCTATACAATACCTAATCTGGCACCGGGAACCTATACTTTTACAATAGAAGATGGTGTCAATTGTCGTTCATTGCCAACAGTAAGTATTGAGATTAAAGCACCAATTACAAATATTTGGGATGGTATGGTTTGGTCAAAAGGAAGCGCACCAACAAGTACATCAACTGAAAGTATTGAATTTGCTGCGGATTATCAATCAGTGGGAGATTTAAAAGGTTGTTCATGTAAAGTTGATGCAGGAAAAAAAGTAACAATAAATTCGGGGCATACTTTAATACTTGATAATGGACTTATTGTTGATGCCGGAGCGGGAACTAGTTTAACATTTGAGGATAGTGCCAGTTTATATCAATTAAACAGTGTAATTAACACAGGAAACATTATTTACAAACGAAATACGACACCAGTTCGTCGCTATGACTTTACTTACTGGTCTACACCAATAACAAATAGTATTACACCTTACACACTTCATGACTTATCACCAAATACATTATTTGATAAATATGCGAGTTATAATCCACAAACAGGATCATGGGTATATAGTATAAATGGAACACAAGTAATGGTACCAGCAGTTGGTTACTGGGTGAGAGCTCCTCAACCTTATTCAACTACTATTGCTGCAATTTATACAGCAACTTTTACAGGTGTACCTAATAACGGAGATTATTCAGTTCAGGTTTATGATACAAAATGGAGTTTGATAGGAAATCCTTATCCATCAGCAATAGATGGAGAGAAATTTATTCTTATCAATCAGGCTGCATCAGTAAATGTGGGGGCGTTATACTTCTGGACACATAATTCTCCACCGGCAGCCACCGGTACCGGTACTTATGCATATACTAGTAATGACTTTGCTGTTTTTAGTTTAACAGGAGGAACTTCAACTGGAGCAAAATTACCTGACGGAACTTACGGGCCACCGCCAACTGGTATGATAGCTTCTTGCCAGGGATTCTTTATGCAGGGCTCAGGAACACAACTTGTTAAGTTTACAAATGACATGCGTATTGGTGGAAGTAATAATCAGTTTTACAAAACAGCACAAGTAAAAGCTATAGAGAAAAACCGTATTTGGCTGGACTTAACTAACACCCAAGGAGCTTTCAAACAAATTCTGGTTGGTTATATAGAAGGTGCGACAAACGGCTGGGATATTAATTATGATGCTCAGACAATGAATGCTAATAGCTTTATAGATTTTTACAGTATTAATGATGCCACAAAGCTTACCGTTCAGGGTCGCGCTTTACCATTTCAGGATACAGATCGAGTTCCGTTAGGATATAAAACTACAGTTGCAGGCAATTTTACCATTGCAATCAATCATGTTGACGGGTTATTTAATAATAATCAGGCAATTTATTTAGAAGATAAAGTAACAGGGATTGTACAGGATTTAAGAGCAGGTAATTATACTTTTACAACTGCGATAGGAACTTTTACAGATCGTTTTACCATTAGCTATACTAAGAAAACTCTTGGAACTGGTGACTTTGTTGAAAATATTGATAATAATGTTTTTGTTTCTGTAAAAGATAAAAACATTAAAGTAACATCAACTATAGAAGCTCTTGAAGAAGTTGTAATTTATGATATTTCCGGAAAAATGCTTTATGATAAAAAGAAAATAGGGAATATTGAATTGCAGATGTTAGATTTACAATTAAGCAATCAGGTTTTGTTGGTAAAAGTAATCTTGGATAACGGATATTCGACCTCTAGAAAAATTGTATTCTAAATCATACTGGATGTACTAACAAAAAGTGAAGTACAAGTTAAGGTAGTTTTTTCTAACTCAGTCTTCACTTTTTGTTTGCATATCCACATCAAAATTTATTATACCCTTTGTAATTCTATTGCTTATTTTAAGTGTAATATTTTTGATGGTAGGTATTCAGTTTTAATTTTTTGCGAAACTTAAGAGTCACTTAAAAGTGACTTCGCAATTTGTTTTAGTAGCCCGCCCGAACAAATGTCGAACTTTTTTTGGAAGATTTAGAAAGGTTGTTGAATATTTCAAGTAAATATCATGTACTATAAAACTACTGGAAAAATATATTTTTCAAAAGAAATACCTTGGCCTTTTATTTATTAAAGCATAATTATCATTAAGGTAGAATTAATGATCATAGAGAATTAATGGCTTGATGAAAGGTAAAGAAATTGCCAAATAATTTTCGTTGACTGATTAATAATATATAATTAATTAAATCGGGACAAAATTTGCTTTGTCCTGATTTAATTTTTTTCCATCTTTTTAGTTTGCTTTTTTTGTCTACTATACTGTTCGATCCGAAAAAACGAAAAAAGTTGACAGCTTTTTTTGATCTACAGAGTCCATTATTCCACACTATTTCTAAACAGTCAAAAAAAAGTTTTTCAAAATGTGGAAACCCGTAACGATTTAAGAAAACCATCATTTAGATTTACGCGCAAAATAAATTTCCGAACTAAAATTGCGTATGAAAAAAATTTACTTACTACTTCCTCTATTATTGCCATTACTTACTTATTCCCAGGATATTCTTTGGGAAAAATCATATGGAGGACAACATGCAGATTACCTTTTTGATGCCCAGCCAACGGCCGACTATGGCTTTATTTTAGCAGGTAGCTCCGCATCTAATAAAACAGGAAATAAATCCGAGGACAACCATGGAGATTTAGATTACTGGATCTGGAAAATGAATGAAAAAGGGGAACTTGACTGGCAGAAAAGCATTGGCGGAGATGGATTTGACTTACTTCAAAGCATCAAAAATACAAGTGATGGCGGTTTTATTCTGGCAGGTACTTCAAGCTCGGAGAATAGTTTCCAAAAAAATGAATCGTGCAAGGGTATGACTGATTTCTGGGTCATAAAATTAAATGCTTCAGGTGACGAACAATGGCAGAGAACAATTGGAGGTAATAGTTCAGATGAACTATTATGTGCTTTTCAAACCAGAGACGGAGGTTATATCTTAGGAGGGTCCTCGAGCTCCAGTCCTCTTTCACTTGCAGATACCAAACTTAACGGAAAATCATTGACAACTACCAAAGCGGATTTATATAGTAAATCTGAAAAAAGCAGAGGAAACATGGATTACTGGGTTGTGAAATTAGATAAGCAAGGGGTTATCGAATGGCAAAAAACTTATGGAGGTCAATATGCTGATCTTTTAAGGAGTATGGAACAAACCACAGATAATGGTTTTATTCTCGCCGGATATTCAAACTCACCTATATCAGGAGAAAAAACAGATAAAAACAAAGGTGTTGGGGATATCTGGATTATAAAAATAAATGATGTTGGCGAGATTCTATGGCAAAATTCTTATGGAGCAGAAGGTGATGACCAGCCTTATGTAATCCACCAGACTAGTGATGGAGGATATATTGTTGGGGCCAATTCTAATAGTAAGAATCCTCTTACTTCTCTGGGAGGTATTGTTGGTAATGGAACCGATTATTGGATTTTGAAATTAGATGAAGAAGGCGGGATCATTTGGAGTAAAACCTATGATTTTGGAAAAACAGATATTTTGACTTCGCTGGTAGAAAACAAGGATGATCATACTTACCTTATTGGTGGATATGCACAAAGTGAAATCAGGTCGTCCAGAGATGGAATTGTTGGAAAAGTAACAGGACTTATAAGCAAGGATAAGGACGGAATCAATGATTACATCGCCTTAAAGATTGATGAAAAAGGCGAAGAATTGTGGAAGAAAACCGTAGGAAGTGCCGGAGAAGATATTCTCAGGAAGTTAATTGAAACCCGTGATGGAGGTTATTTGATGGCGGGTACTTCTAATTCCGGATCTTCAAAAGATAAAAATTCAAATATTGGCGGTAATGATTTTTGGGTTGTAAAACTTAAAGACAAGACAGAAATTGAAAAAGTTAAGGCAAGTATCGAGGCTATTCCTAATCCGGTTTCAACTTATACCAATGTAATTATTGGGTATGATTTTACTTCAGGGACTGCTACTGTAGTAGATATTACAGGACGAATTTTACAGGATTTTAGTATTTCCAGCAGAACAGTGCCGGTAGATTTAAGCAGCTATGCAGAAGGGATCTACATTATAAAAATCAAAACAGATGTAAAAACGGAATCTGTAAAAGTGATAAAAAGGATTGTAAGTAAATAAGTATCTCCATTTTTAAACTTCTAAGCTCAAAAACAAGCTACAAAATCATTATTAATTTAAGTTGTATATGAAAAAAATATTATTGCTTGTAGCACATATCTCTTTGAGTATTATGTGTTGCAATGCACAAGAAATGCCTACCATCATGCCGCCATCACCAACTGCAGCTTCCTTGGGTTCCTATGGGCAGGTACCATTGGGACTATTTACAGGAACACCGCAGATAAATATTCCATTATACGATTTAAAAGCAGGGAAACTTACAGTGCCAATTTCATTGAGCTATAGCTCTAATGGAATAAAAATAGATGAAATGGCGTCCGACGTAGGATTAGGTTGGGTTTTAAATGCCGGAGGAGTGATCACCAGAACAATTATGGATGATCCCGATGAGAATCAACCTCTGACACCCCCTAATTTTTCGGATTATACCCCTGAAACCCTTTCCTATTTACAAAATGCAACAAATTCTGATGATGGTTATGACACGTCACTTGATATGTTTTCTTTTAATTTCAATGGTTATTCAGGTAAATTTTATCTCGATAGTAACAAGGTACCGGTTCTAATAAATCCATCACCGCTAAAAATAGAAGCTACCGGAGGAACCTACGCATGTAAAATTACTGATCCTACAGGGGTTATATATTGGTTTGGAAGTGCTACTTCGACGGAAAAAATCATGTACAGAAGTAAACTTACAACACATAATACCTGGACTGGAGAAGCACCAACGAGCTGGTATTTAAGTAAGATAGAAAACCCTTCTTCGGGTGATGTAATAACGTTTAATTATACAGTATCAAATTACTCATATGATGCAGGTTTGTCACAGTCAGTGTCTAAAAGTGGAACTTCCGCAGCTTCCGGACCAGGACAAAATTTGGTAATTACTGAATCACGTGTTTTAGGGGTAATATTAAGTTCTATTACATCCAATACAGGAAAAGTCAGTTTTATATATGCGGACAGGGATGCTGCTTCTAATACAAAAAAAATTGAGAGTATCGAAATTGAGGATAGTAATCAAAAAAGTATTAAGAAAATTGTATTGGGTTATAATATAGTGACAACTACCATGGCAGATCAATATAGTAATCCACATATATTTTATGAGCCTCAATACGGGAAAAGATTATTTCTAACAAGTGTTACTGAAATGAATGGCAGTGTTAGTAAACCTCCCCATCTATTTACCTACTATGATTATGATAAAATTCCTCCAAGGTTTTCTTATGCACAAGATTATTGGGGATATTTCAATGGAGCCAGTAGTAATAATTATTTAGTAAGTAATGATGATTATTATCTTTTAGGAAGTAGTTTTTCTTCAGAAATGCTAAAAAACTTTTTTGCTGATGTTGGCGGAAATAAAAAACCAAATGGGCTTTACAGCAAAAACGGATTATTAAAAAACATCACATATCCTACAGGAGGGTCTAATGAATTAATTTATGAACCTCATTCTTATTACGGTACAAAGTTAGTGTATCCATCTAAAAAAGGGTTATCGATTAGCCTAGGAAATGCAGCTGATCAGTTTTCACGAAGCGAAACAGTGACTACGGAGATAATTCCCTATTATCAGGAAAAAGTGCCCCTTTATTTTAGTGCTGGGAAAAGACCTAACTGTGGAGAGGCTGGCTGGCCAGATAAAACAAAAGCAAGTTTAGCTGTTGAAGTTGCAGAGAGTGGATCTGATGTATTTACGACACCTGTAGATGGTGAAGGAATGTATATCATAGACGTAAGTGGTTTTAAAAGATATGACCCAAGTAGTTCTGTAACTGCTGCTCCAATTGTTGCCTCTCAACATTACATTGACCTACAACCGGGAAAGAAATATCGATTTAAAGTAGGAGTTCCATTTGAATGCGTAAGAGGTGATTTCAGTACATCTTACTATGATCAAAATCCAACCTCAGTTCCTGCAAATATTGAAGTTGGTGGACAGCGATTATCTAAAATGATCTCCAATTATAGTAGCGGTAAACAAGATGTAAAGAAGTATTACTATGGTACTCTTTCCTGTTTAACTTGTTCAAGCGGTGTTACGGAATCTCCCGTCCCCCTTATAACATTAAAAACATACAATGATTGGACAGCTAGTACCTGGTCTGGTGATCCCACATATTCACTTTCCAATACCGATATCATTTCATTAACCTCAAGTACTTTGTATTCTTTATATACGAAACAAAACAGCCATATTGGTTATAGCTCGGTTGTAGAAGGTATTGGTGATAATTTTGAAGCAGGAGGTATCTTGCATAAATTCACTATTACCCCAATAGAAATTGCGATGCCACTGCGCGGAAGATATGTGCCCGGTACTCCTTTTAATACCACTTTTGATACCGGAAATGAAATAGAAACGCAATATTTTTATAAAAATGGCAGTAGTTATATAACTACTAAAAAGGTAGTAAATACTTATGATATAAATCCTATAATAAATAAAGCACGTTTTGGCTATAGCATCAGCCAACGTGATTTTTATTCAGGAAGCAGCTGGACGGTAATTGACAAAATTAAGGCTTATGATATTACGAAATATATAATACGCTCCCAGTGGCATTATTTAAAATCAACAACGGAAGACGTATATGATGTAGATGGATTAAATCCAATAACAACAAAGATTAATTACAATTATACCAATCCGGCCCATTTACAGATAAGTTCCCAAACCACAACAGATTCAAAGCAAGAAACATTCGAAACTAAATATTATTATGCTCAGGATCCAGAAATGGCAAGTCAGCCTTTTGTAAACGATTTGCGAGCCGCTAACATAATTATTCCGCCTCTCAAAACCCAAACTTTAATAGGTGGATCTAAATTGTCAGAACAATTAACAGCTTATGACAAGAGCAGTGCAACCAGCAATCTATTACTGCCCAGATTTGTTTATGCCAACAAAGGATTAGCAGATATAGATACTAATCTGGATAAAAAAATCACTTACGATCAATATGATGACAAGGGAAATATTCTGCAGTATACACCTGAAGGTGGAACTCCTGTTTCTATTATTTGGGGGTATAATAAAACACAACCTATTGCTAAAATTGAAAATACGGCTTATTCTACTATTTCTACCGGAACTATAACAAATTTACAGACACTCTCAAATGCAGACAATGATAATTGTATGTCAGGCTTTTGTACTGAACAATTATTAAGAAATGACTTAAATGCATTTAGGACTTCATTGCCAAATGCTTTTATTTCCACCTATACCTATAATCCATCGGTGGGAGTAACCAGTATTACGGATCCTAAAGGAATAACGTCTTACTACGAATATGATGCTTTGGGGAGATTAAAATTTGTTAAAGATAAAGATCTGAATGTTCTTCAAAAATATTGTTATAACTACAAAGGACAGCAAGTTGATTGCAGCGATAACACTTCAACAAGTATTATGCTATATAAAAGTGTTGCCAAGAGCGGATCGTTTACCAAGAATAATTGTGCTGCAGGCGGAGTTGGTTCTGTAGTGGTATATACAGTTCCTGCGGGAAGACATAGTGCCGCCTCACAAGCCGCCGCAGATGCAAAGGCTCAAGATGACGTTAACAGCAATGGGCAGGCCTATGCTAATGCAGATACTAATGGTACGTGTACTTTTAGCAGTATTGCCAAAAGCGGATCCTTTACTAAGAACAATTGCGCTGTAGGCGGAGTTGGTTCTGTGGTTGTATATACGGTTCCTGCGGGTAAATATAATGGATTCTCGCAAGCAGAGGCAGACGCAAAGGCTCAAGATGACATTAATATTAATGGACTAATCTATGCCAATACAGGTACTAATGGCTCTTGTACTTTTAGCAGTATTGCCAAAAGTGGATCGTTTACCAAGAACAATTGTGCCGTGGGCGGAGTTGGTTCTGTGGTTGTATATACGGTTCCTGCGGGTAAATATAGTGGAGCCTCACAGGCAGAGGCAGATGCAAAGGCTCAAGATGACGTTAATAATAATGGGTTGGCCTATGCCAATACAGGGACTAATGGTACCTGTACTTTTAGCAATGTTGCAACAAGCGGATTGTTTCCCAAGAATAATTGTCCTATAGGTGGAATTGGTTCAATTGTGACCTATACAGTTCCTGCTGGTAAACATACATCCACAGCTTCGCAAGCAGCTGCAGATGCATTGGCTCAGGATGATATTAATAATAATGGACAGGCCTATGCCAATACAGTTGGTACCGCTACATGTACTTTTAGCAATATTGCCAAAAGTGGATCGTTTACCAAGAATAATTGTGCTGCAGGCGGAGTTGGTTCGACAGTGGTGTATACGGTTCCTGCTGGCAAGCATTATTCAAGTTCGCAAGCAGGCGCAGATGCATTGGCTCAGGATGACGTTAACAACAATGGGCAGACTTATGCCAATACGCCTGGTAATGGTATCTGTACCTTTAGCAATATAGCTACAAGCGGATCGTTTACCAGAAATAATTGTGCTGCAGGCGGAGTTGGTTCTGTGGCTGTATATACGGTTCCTGCTGGAAGATATAGTTCAACAAGTTCGCAAGCGGCTGCAGATCAATTGGCCCGGGATGATGTTAATAATAATGGGCAGGCCTATGCTAATACACCTGGTAATGGTATTTGTACTTTTAGTAATGCGGCCCTTAGTGTAAGATTTGTCGGAAATACTTGTCCTGTCAATACAGATCCTGGAATACATGTCTATACTGTACCGTATGGCAAATATACTAGTGATCAATCGCAAGCAAAGGCAGATCAATTAGCGCAAGATGAAGTGAATGCTTATGGACAACAATTGGCAAACGAAGAGCCTTGTACTTATCATAGTGCTGGTATGTCGGGAACTTTCAAAAGAAATAATTGCGCGACTGGTTATGAAGGCGGTTTAGTTACGTATACTGTACCTTCTGCCAAATATAGTTCAACGAGCTCTCAGGCAGATGCAGATAATAAAGCCATATTAGATATGGGTACGAATGGCCAATTAACAGCCAACGCCAATGGTACATGTACTCTAATTCCTCAACCAGTCACTTTTCAGTATGAATATTTCTTCAATACTTCAACCAAAGATTTTAGTATAGACGCTTGTGCTTCTGGTACAAATCATAATGGAGCAACACTAAATTTTACTGTAAATTTTAAACGTACAAATGGATTAACATATAATCAGGTTGTTACAGTCGTATTTCCTGCTGGTCAAGGAGATAAACTGACGACAATTTTTTTAAATGCTGCTAGTATAGTAAGTGTTAGTTTACAGGTGATTTGGAATTAAATCGTTAGGACTAATAAGACAAACATAAATATTTATGAAAAAATATATACCATTATTAATTTTATTATTCTTTGCAAGTTCGGCTATAAAAGCTCAGACTTTCAGTGATGATAATTTTGTTTATACGGCCGCACCTAAAAAAGCAGTCCAATCCACAAACTACAGTACATTGACCAAAGATGAGATTAATCAAAGTGTTACTTTCTTTGATGGATTGGGCCGTCCTGTTCAGACTACAGCCATAGGTCAGGGAGTAAATAGTTCAGACATTATTACTCCTGTGGACTATGATGATTTTGGCAGACAGGTTAATGACTATTTGCCTTATTCTTTATCCAATAGTACTACAACTTATCCAAGGATAGCGATGACTTCATCATTAGTGACACTAAACGGAGTTTATAATACTCCTAAATATGATAATACTGCGAAGCCCTTTTCAGAAAAGCTATTTGAAAACTCACCTCTAAACAGGGTATTAAAACAGGCAGCTCCGGGTAATGACTGGGCGATGACTAGTGGTCACGAAATCAAACTGGATTATAAGACCAATATAGCCACTGAGGTAAAATTGTATAAAGCAACGGCAACTTGGGATTCCGGATTAGGGTTATATGAGATAGGTTTTGTAGATGCCGGAACTTATGCAGCCGGTCAATTGTTTAAAAATATTACTTATGATGAGAATACCACTCCGGGAATTAAAACAGGAGTAGAAGAATTTAAAAACAAACAAGGACAGGTTGTTCTAAAGAGAACTTATGAATCATCAACTCCGCACGATACTTATTACGTATATGACAATTATGGAAATCTGACCTATGTTATCCCGCCGATAGTTGGAAGTGTTATTGATGCAGATGTTCTAAATGGTTTATGTTATCAATATAAGTATGATAATCGTAATAGATTAGTTGAAAAAAAGTTACCGGGTAAACAATGGGAGTTTATAGTCTATGATAAATTAAACAGACCAATGGCAACCGGTCCTGCATTTTCGCCCTTTAAAGATGATACCACAATTGGTTGGATCATTACCAAATACGATGCTTTTAGCCGACCAATTTATACCGGTTGGAGTAGTCAGACTGCCAGTTCAGTAACCCGAAAATCATTGCAGGACATACAAAATACAGCCACAACTTTGTTTGAAAACAAACAAGCATCGGGAACCATAGATGGTATTGAAGTTTATTATACTAATGCCAACGAGCCAATAAATTTTAAACTGTTAACAGTAAATTACTATGATAATTATCTGTTTCCAGGTGTACAAACAGTGCCTTCAACGATAGAAGGACAAGCAGTTTTGACTAATGTAAAGACTTTGAGCACTGGAGGCTGGACTAGAGTAGTAACAACTGCGACAGCGATATCAGGAGAGACCAATACTATATTTTATGATGGCAATGCAAGACCAATACAAACCTATAGTCAGAATTATTTAGGAGGTCATACCATTACTAATATGAATCTTGATTTTGTTGGAAAAACAATTTATACCGTTACAAAACACAAACGAACTTCCGGAGATACAGACATGGTAATAAGAGAGGATTTTACTTATTCGTCTCAGGATCGTTTACTGACCCATACGCATCAAATAGGCGGAGTTACGCAACTTATGGCAGCTAATAAATATGATGAATTAGGACAGCTGACAAGTAAAAAAGTAGGTAATAGCGAGGGAAGTCCTTTGCAGGTTATTGATTATAGCTACAATGTTAGGGGTTGGCTCACCGAGATTAATAAAACCAGCAATTTAGATCAAGGGACAGACCCAAGGGATTTATTTGCTTTTAAAATCAATTATAATAAAATAGAAGGAGATCCAGGTTTTGCAAAAGCACTTTATAATGGAAATATTGCTGAAACTTTTTGGAGTTCGGGTCTTGACGGACCAGATATCACCCGAGGATATGGATATCAGTATGATCAATTGAATCGCCTGAAAAGTGCTTCTTTCCAGGCTCCCCGATTAACGGATAACAAAAATTATTTTGGGGAGAATATGGATTATGATAAGAATGGAAATATTATAAGATTGCAACGTGAGTATATGGCTGGTACATCATCTAATCCTTATGTTGGAGATTTGGATAATTTGGGATACTTCTACAAGACAAATTCTAATCAGCTTATGAAAGTAACAGATACCTCTAATATACCTGGAGGTTTTAAGGACGATAGCAATGGCTCTAATGACACTGTAGATGATTACGATTATGACTTAAACGGAAATTTGATAAAAGACGATAATAAAGAAATTACTAATATTAGCTATAATCATCTTAATCTGCCTAAGAAAATTATATTTGGTACAAAAGGCAGTATTGAGTATATTTACAATGCAGCAGGAGTAAAAGTACAGAAAATTGTAAATGAAACAGGCAAACCTACAATAACGACTGATTATTTAGGAGGATTTCAGTATAAAGACAATATTTTAGAGTTTTTTCCAACAGCTGAAGGTTATGTGAAAAACACCGCTAGTACACTTTCGTATGTGTTTCAGTACAAAGATCATTTGGGGAATGTACGCGTAAATTACACGAAGAATCCTTCAACTCAAGTTCTTGAAATTATTGATGAGAATAATTATTACCCTTTTGGTTTAAAGCATGTTAGTTACATGAATTTGCCGGAAAGCGGTAATAAATATAAATACAACGGCAAGGAACTCCAAGACGAGCTGGGACTTAACATGTATGACTATGGAGCGAGGAATTACGACCCTGCATTAGGACGCTGGATGAACATTGACCCACTAGCGGAGAAAATGAGAAGATTTAGTCCGTATAATTATGCAATGAATAATCCTGTGTACTTTATTGACCCTGATGGAATGGAGGCAAAGGCAACCTATGGAGTAGATTCCAACGGATACGTGAAGAAGTTAGATGATAAAAAGTACTTTGATAAAAACAAAAAAGAAGTCGACCGACTTTATGCAACAGATAAGGCTGGTGAAAAAACATCAAAATCTATTGACGTCGAGAAGGGCGCTCTAGCAAGTAAAGAAGTGAAGGCAGGCTCAGATACTTACTTTATGAAACAAGGTGAGGGAGCTACGAAACTTTTTGAATTTTTTGCAGAAAACACAAAGGTCGAATTTGGTAAAATAGATGAAAATAATAACAACACTTGGATTGTAACTGACCATCTAAAAGAGCATGTGCCATCAGCAGACAAGTTGTTGTCGAATTTAGCAGATTCTCAAGAAGGAGCTGGCTTCAATTATACATACACACATAGTCATCCAAATGTTCCAACTGGGTCTGCGAGACCATCAGGTTTTACTAAATCTGACGCTGATTATGGTGGTGGTGATAAGGGTTTTGTTACCTCACTTTCTAAAGAATTTCCTAAAGAATCAATACAAACAAAAGTTTATGATGCAAGAACACAATCATATATATATTTTAATAAAAATGGCTATTCAGTACCTGTCAAAAAGAAATAATCTTATAATAAGGTTTACGTGCGTTTTAATTGTTTTTCTCTCGTGTGATACCAAGCGAGTTTTAAATATTGAAGAAGTATTTGCGTTGAAACCTACTCATGTTTTGTCAAATTTAACCATTTCTAAATTCATTGAGGATTACAAAACTAAAGAATTGAATGACAAAATTGATGATACATATATTATATACATAATCAAAGGTGATACTCAAAGTAAAATAAGCATAGCAAAAGTTTATTTCCCTGAGTTCAGGAAAGTGGTCTATAAGTTTAAAAACCTGCGAGAGTTAAAAGGTTATCTAAAATATGAAAATGACTTGGTTCTTCTTTACGGGGATGTTGACAATTTTTTCAAAGAAAATACAAAACCAATAGATATTATGTATAATGAATACAAGGGAACAGAAGCAGTAAACTATGAACCCTATTTTGTTGATTATTACATAACGAACTCAAAGTAAATTTTGGGTAGTGTATCAGATGTGTTGGTGGTTAATAATTCCATCTAACATTTACATATAATCAGAGATTCAAGACAAAAATAAAAATTAGAACTCCTGCTCCCCGAAGAGTTCCTTATGAACCGCTGTGCGAACGGGTTAAAGCTACTTTTATTGGAGCAGCCAGTGCAGCGGTAACTTTTGGTATTGGAAGTGCGTCATCAGCATTGTTTACCAATTTTTATTCGCAAGCAGCTTTTAGTGCAGCAGCTCATGGTACTTTTCAAGGAACCATGACGGCTGTTTCTGGAGGTAAGTTTTTTAGTGGTTTTGCAGCGGGTGCATTAAGTAGTATTGCAGCTAGTGCTTGGAGTGGTGGTTCAAGTATGACAGAGGCAGGTAAAAATGGTAGAGCAATACCCAATACTGGAATGAGTGGTATTGGCGGTAATTTTGCAGATTCAGGTCTTGGTATGATTGCATTTGGTACGGTTTCAGGTGGTGTCGGCGCCCAATTAACCGGAGGTAATTTTTGGCAGGGAGCCGCTACTGGGTTAGTTGTTTCTGGATTAAATCATTTTGTACACGAGATACAAGTTAAGAATGAGATTGAGAGCAAATATCCGGGTTTATATAAAACTCTTTCAAAGTTAAAGTCTTATGTAAAAGATCATTCTTCTATTTTAGAGACTTTGTCATTGTATAGTGGTTATTCTAATAAAGAAGTATTAAATCAATTATCATTACATAAACTTGCAAATATCGTAAAACTTGGTGGTACTGATGAAGTGGGGCAATTCTTTAGTAATGTAGACCCTGAAAATGTACATATTGATAAGATAAAGGCAGCAAGTATAGATACGGCTGGTTATAGATCAAGAGCATTACAAATATCTGAAACTGTTAATGGAACATCCTTTTTTGTTGGAATGACTGTTTTACATGAAATGGTTCATTATATGAGGTATTGGAATAATTTACCAAGTTTATTTAATGGAGAAGAAGCGGGTAGAATGTTTGAACAAAGAGTTTTTGGACAGATTTTAAATATTAAGGGTTCATCAAAAATGTCAATAATGTATGATTGGAAATTTTAAAATAATTGGAATAATTTTTCTTTTCTTAATCTTTAGTTGTAAAAAACAAAATGGAGCGATAGAAGACGGAAGAGAATTAATAACTGAAAACATAAATGTTTTATTGGATTCAGTAGAGTTTTTTGATACTAGTAGGATGCCTGTTTCTTCAGTCTCTTTAAAGGATTTTAAAAAATACAAACCTGTTAAAATAAAGCAAATTAAAATAGGTTTATTGGATTCTATTACTAATGAAAATTTAACAAGCAACGAAAAAAGTAAATTTGTAAAATTTAATATTGGTAAAAATGAGATATTTAATTTCAGATCAAAATATATAATTGAAATTTTAAAAATTAATAACTACGATAGTAATATTTTATTTGTAAAATTTTCAAATTTTAGAATTGAGAATAATTTGGCAAATATAGAGGTCAAAAAAGTATCAGGCATAAGCATGACGCATCATAAATATTATTTTAAAAAAAAGAATGGTAGATGGGTTTTTATAAAAAAAGAATTGCTGGGCATAGGGTAATTTTATTACTTAAAATAAATTACCTCAATTATGAAGTTGCAGCCCCAGCTTTCCGAAGTCTTCCTTATTGGTAGTGTTTCAGAATTAGTGATATGAGATTTTAAATTTATAACATGTTGAAATAGAGTTGTTACTGGCGAAAAATAAGTTAAAGATGAGCAGTACTGCTCATCTTTTTTGTTTTAATATTGCCTTAAAAGAGCTAAAATGAGCAAAAATGCTACCTCGTGTTCCAGAATTAGTAATGATATTAATTGTCCAAGATGCAAAGAAAAAAGATCGTAAAAAATGGTACAACTAAAAATAAAAAACAGTAATATTATTGTAAAAGTTGTAGTAAACGATTTATAGAAAATTATACTTATCGGCTTATTTTTCAAATTTAAATTAACAGATTATTTTATTCACAAAAGAAGGTAGGAATAAGAAGCACTGCGAGAATATTAAAAATTTCAACAACGACATTATTGAAAAGAATTGTTGTAATTGCAAAGAATATTAAAGGACCAATTATTAGTAAATGGAAAAACCTATGGAGTTGATGAAATGTGTACTTAGATCAGACACAAAAGAAATTTTATCTGGCCGGTTTATGCTCTGGAAAAGAATTCTAAAACTGTTGTAAGTTTTAACGTTAAGAAACTGACGAATAAAACATTAAGCCATGTTCTGGAGACTTTTAGTCTCTCGTCAAACAAACCTCTGAACTTAAAGTGCAGAGTGGTTGAGTTTATAATGTCTTAAATCTAAAAAATGGGTTCAAACCAGACTTGCTATTGCAGATTCGTTGATGGAATGTACTGATAAGGAGTTATATTACAAAAGATAGAGATACAGATGAGTTAGGAATAATTCCAAAAGAAGCAATCCCGCTAAATGTTTATTGTATTATAGAGTCCTCTTCATCCGGAACCCACCTTTTAAGACCAATGATGATGGTCTTTCCCAAATCTATCAAAAAAAGGGGTACCTATAGGGGCACTCAGAGAATGATCCTTTAATATATTCGAACCTAACTTTGGCAGACTTCATAATTACTAAGTTTTTAATTCTCAAAAAGCTTGTGCCACGATTTTGCTACAAAATTTAAAGTAATAAGTTTTAAAGCATTTTTATCTTATTCAACAGAACATTAGACTAAAGAAACCTCATTCTTCAATTTGTATTTTGTTAGTTACTTCAATCCATTTTACCACATTCAAGGCTGGAAAATTTAATTTCATGAAGTTAGACAAATATCTTTAAATTTTACTTTTTATTCTGTTTATAATTTAAATTCAAGAGTTTCTATAAATTAAATTACTATCAGTGAGGAGGTAATAATTTTTTTATGTTAATTTGTTTTAACAGTTGTTTAATATTTATTACATATGCTCCCAGAAATACAGAATTTATACAATGTTTGGCAAACAAATAAAGCCGTCCAGAGTACCTCCTCTCATCAAATATCCTTTGATGATCTTACCAACTCAATTATTAGTACTGGTCCATTTTCCTTTTACATTATCGATTTTTTTGATATGTCACTTTCCCACATAAGTCCTTCTTTATTTAAAATACATGGATTTAATCCAGATACCATTACATTTAATGAGGTGCTAGGGGCAATACATCCTGATGATATTGATTTTGTAGTAAAAGCAGAAGCATTTTTAACTAAATTTTTCTATGAAAATATTGGTAGTGAAAAACTTTTAAATTACAAAATAAGTTACTGTCACAGATGCAGGTTGGAAAATGGAGAATATGTTTTATTTAATCATCAGGCACTTATGCTTACAATGGATGATAATGGAGGATATGGGAAATCATTAAACATCCATACTCGTATTGATCATTTGAGTAATTTTAATACTTATAAAATTTCTTTGATTGGCCTAAAGGGTGAGCCTTCATTTATGAACTTGAGTCTTGACGACAATAATAAAGAATTTACGGAATTCTCTAAAAGAGAAATTGATATTATCAAGTTGTTAGCAAATGGATTTAACAATAATGAAATTGCGGAAAAACTTTTTATTAGCCCATTAACAGTAAAGAAACATCGCAATAATATACTCACGAAATCGAATTCTAAAAATACGGTAGAACTCATAAAGAACTGTGTTTTTCAGGGAATAGTTTAGATTTTTTCTTTTTAAAAATACTCCTTTTGGAGTATTTTTTTTGTATAATACATAGTCTAGCTTTGTGAAAGTTAAAGGTAACGCTAACTTTAAAAATGACATGATGCTGAGTAAAATTATATTTCATCTCGTATTTTTCTGTTTTTATATAGCCGGATACGGTCAGGGAGAAAATCAAATAAAACTTCGGTATTGGAATGGTACCACGGATGGTAAAGGAAATACTAATTCTTTCGGTTTGAAAGTTTCTGCGATTAATATTCCTATCAATAAACTGGAATTAGTATATGAGGCAACCTTATCTGGACAGCCTCCTAAATTCTATAGTAAAAAGAAGTTTGTATTGTTTTTTACAATTGAAAATACTGGTATAAATGATGTAGCGATTTATGATTGGGCTTTTAAAGCTGTCTGTCCAGTAGATAATATGGGGAGAGAGTTTGACGCTTCTTCAATGATTCCGTTAGTTACTCCTTATATACCTACGGATATTTATATTGTGCTTAAGCCAAATGAGAAAAAGCAGTTTTATTCTTCCGAAACTGATTTTTATTGGTGCCTGCCTCAGGATGTAAAAAAGGATCTACTTCATGATCCTAAATATTTTCAAGCGCTAATTACTTGTGCTTCAGTAATTGGAGCGTCAGCTCCGGTCAAAAATGGACAGAAACAAGGTACTTATCAACCACAATCAAAACCTCCGAAAGAAGCAGGAGATACCATTGATTCTGTAGTAGAAAAATTAGTTGGAGAGCATAATGCTTTAATTCAGAAAAATGAAAATGAAAAAGCAGAAATGTTGAGAGAGGAGATACTTCAAATTGTGAGTATTGCATTCCCAGCACAAGTTGGTCTCGTAAATTCAAAATTACTAAAATCTGAGACTCCTAGCGAAGCTAAATCGTCTGAACCTTCTGAAAAATCGATGCTCTCTTTTAATGGACAAACTATGGAAGCTGAAGGAGATTGTATAGATGGTATGGTTTCTTTGACTAGTAACAATGAGTCAACCTTATTAACATTAATCAATTTAGGAAACAGCAGCAGTTATGTCGTCAATTCAAATTTTTATACTAATGGATGTACAGACTGCTTGGCGATTCAGTTACAGGATATCATCAATTCAAAAACTTATATAGCCACAGGTGGGACCGTTAAGAAAACTTCGCATGGAATTATAATTGATGTCACTATGAAAGAAATGATGTCAATTTTTGAGGGAAGTGATTTTAGTTATACAGTTATGGGCAAAATAGTATGTGAATAGTTCGCATTTAATAGAGGATAATATAATGCAGAATTATATTTAAAATTATCTTTTTAATGGGAATAGAAATAGTGATAATTTATAAGTATTAGGTTGTATGAGCACTATTTTATTATTCATATAGTTAATTTATGGGTAGTTTAAAAATACATGGAGTTAGCGAAAAAGACAATTAAAATATTTATGGAGTCTAGAAACCATTTCAAAAACGGGGCAGTTCCAAAAAGCCAAATAGTAGGAATCAAATAAAAACAATTATTATGAGCAAATTTGAAATTGAAAGTCAGTTTGAAAACTTAACAAAAAGAGTCGAATTTTTGGAAAACCTAATCCTTGAAAAAAAGGATAATTACTTTAAAATAGATGAAATATTAGAAGATGCATTTACAATAGAATTATTACCAGAAAGCTTTAAAAGAATAGAAAATAATAAGGAGATACTAGACGATCACGCTATTGAACCACCAAAAATATTTTTAACTGGACAAAAAACAACAGGTAGTGATAGTGATGGAAGAAGATGGGGTAGATACAGTGGGACGGCTTGGCTACAAGACAATGTAGGAAATAAACTTATATGGTATTATATTGAAACGGGGTCTGATAATATATGTGGTTTAGAATATCCTAATTATGCTCAAGGTAGAGAAGCTCATCATGAAGCGCGAAATACACATATTTGCACTTTCGGGTGGAGGGCATATTGGCGACCAGGACAAGGAGCCGCTTCAAGTTGGGGTAGATTTGTAGACGAAAATGGGAATGGATGGCGAGCTCGATGGAGTTCTGGGTGTTGATTTCTAAAAGAAACTGATTTAACCATAAGTTTCTTTAAATTTTCTAGAAAATGGTTTCTAGACAGGTTCGTATAGTCTACCATAATTTTATAAATCTTCAAAGTTATTTGATTTTGAAGGTTTTTTTTATGGGAGTACATGATCTTTAGCCTAAAATATATTAGAACCTAAACTTCTTAGGTCTTAATTTTGCTAAGTATTTTGTTTTCAAAAACACCATGTGCCACGATTCTGCCACAAATCTTAAATTACTAATATTTTAAAACTTTTATTATAATTTGAATCTAATTGAAGGACCTTAGAGATATAAATTTCAAACCATTTTCTCCAAAATAAATTGACATGTTTTTTTAAGATTATTCTTTAAGATAATTTTAAAAATATATAAAAATGGTTTAATGTCCGGTTGGAGTTAATATGTTAAAAGAAGAGCTCTTTCTTACTATTAATCTTTTATTGTTTTAAGAATGCAGTCTTTGGAATTATCCTGTAAGATTTAGATTTTTTTTGGCCTTGAAATTATCACTTTTTAAAAATACTTTAGATGTTATTCCAAAGTCAATATTTAAATGTTTATTTTAAATCAGGTGTTTATACTTATTCATGTATATAAAATAAAAACGATGTTTGTATTTGCTGATTAATAAAAAAATATTTGATTCTTTTACGGAAAACCTTTTTTATTCAGAGCATTATTGTCATATATTCGAAAATAAAATAGTTAGCGCTATTCAATTTGGAAAATAAATAGTTATGGATAAAGCATATTGTTTTATGGTGGTATTAAAAATGTATTTAAAACATTTTGCGATCAAAGTAAAAATCTAAACAAAATTAATTAATGAAAAATAAAATTGTTTTTTTAAAAAATGAAAAATCTCAAAATATTGGATTCGACAGACAACGTAATGTAGGTGGAAATAAAAAAAACGATGTTAATATAGTTGATGAAGAAGAGTTACCTAAATATATTAAAGAATTTCAAAAAAGTAGATTAAGAGTCAATAAGGTAAATTTTTACGGTAGGCGGAAAAAGAGAAATCTTAATAGGACTGTAGAAATGCCAATCTATTTGGATCTGATAAAAATTCAGTTTTTCAAAATTTTTGATTCTAAATTGAATAAAGATTTCGCAATAAAGTATGGTTTGTCTCCAATAGAATATTTAGATTTTAATAAAACTGTTATTTTCCAAATAGATAATAGGGAGGCTTTTAAAGTTTTTACAAATCATATTGATCTAGTTATTGATAGCCCGAAAAATACAAATTACAAAAATGCCGATTATAACTTAATTGCTTTAATATTTCGTTTTGAATTCTTTGACAGTAGAAATAGAATCTTGACATATAACGGTAATGGCATATTAATATCACTTATCTCTACTTATTTGGGTAAACTGTATAAGGCTCAAAAAAGTACTTTACTCGAAGTTTTGGGTAGTAAAGAAGTAGAATTTAGTTACAGTGATTCTTGTCCTGACATAATTGAAATTAGAAATGCAAATCGAGCATTAATCCAAATTATTGCAGACAACTTTGATATTGTTAGATCAATAACCAGTTCAAGGACTGAAAAAATAAGACCAGGGATTGCTGGACCTGTTAGGGAATATGGTTTTGATGTAGAAGTACCTGATGATATTTGTACTGTTGGGATAATTGATACAGGTATATCTAAAATTAAACCACTTAAAGATCTCATCTTATCCGATTATTATAACCATACTCCATATCCAGCTTTTTGGGATGAGGAAGGGCATGGTACGCTTGTTTCCGGTCTTGTTGCATTTGGAGAGGATTTCTATAAAAATGACGAAAACGTATACGAAGCCAAGGCAAAACTCTTTAATATAAAAGCATTACACTTTAGCAATGATGATTTAAATATTCCACAGCTTATTGAGGATATTAGGAATGCTAAAAGAGATTACGGTATAAAAATATTTAATATGTCACTTGTAATTCCAAGTGCTAAAAAATATAATTCTTCCTATAGTCAATTTGCATATGAATTAGATCGATTGGCTCACCAAGAAGACTTGATAATTTTTCTAGCAGTTGGAAATTTTGATAGTGATAATTTAAAATCACTGAAAGAAGAAAGTGACCATCCAGATCATGAATATCCATACTTTTTTTATAGTTTATTAACTGACTCAGATTCTCATAATTGTGAAGACACAAATATTTGTGTGCCATCAGAATCTTTGAATAATATTTCAGTAGGAGCGTTAGCTGGAAACTTCAGTGATGTTGATTTGTCGGATATAACTCCTGTAAATTTTTATCCAGCATATTATACACGTAAATTTCATTTTGATTACAGCCAGCCTGTAAATGGTACAGAAATAAAACAAAAGAATAATTACCTTAATAAACCAGACTTTGTTATGGAAGGAGGGGATCTTTTCAATTATAACAGTGGTATCCAGATTTTGAGATCCCCAATATTTGATAGTGAAAAATTTTATGGTAAAACTTGCGGAACTAGTCTGGCAACCCCATTATTAGCTTCTTATGCGGCCGAGATATTAAATTTATATCCAAATATAAAAGCGCAGTCAATAAAGGCACTGCTAATAAATTCTTCATCTTACTACGAAAGGACTAAATTAGAGCATTTTAAAGATCATTCAGCACAATTATTGAAAAGTTTGGTTGGATTTGGAAGACCAAAAAAAGAACATTTATTATTTACAAATGATAATAGCGTTCAGTATTTAATTGAGGATTCAATAAAGGTCAATCAAATTATTAAAATTCCAATTTTTCTTCCTAAGTATTTATTAACTAATCAGAATAAATTAAATTTTGATATAGCTCTTTCATTTAGTTTTCTTCCAGTAAAAGATAATCATTTAGATTATTTACCACTACATATTTCATTTAATATTGTTAAAAATATTGAAATAAAAGACATTGCGAAGAAACAGGATTCATATGGTATCAAAAATGTTTTTAGTTGGAGTGAGGATCATTTTGGAATCGATAATAAGCTTTTCTCAAATTCTCACAGTAAATCTTATAGATTTCAGCCTAATGACATAATTAATTGTGATGGCTCTGTAGCGTTAGCTGTTAGATGTTTAGCTAAGAATGAATATATCGAAGGATTATCAAAACATCCACATGAATTTTCAATTACAGTAAAAGTAACTGAAATTTTATCCAATCAAAATTCGGCAGGAATTAATTTATACTCTGAAATGATGAAAATTAATAATTATCTAGAAATTGAAGCTGATACTGATTTGGACGCTTTAGTTTAAATAACTATTTTTTTAATGATATTTTTTCATTCTCTACTAGTTGTTTCCAAATAGAAGTGTTGATTTTATTATTTACAATTCTCTTTTCTGAAGCTTGTGCAAACAAGCTTCTTTTGATTGCAGTAATAAGAGTTTTCTGAATACTGTAATAGGAAAGCCCTTCTGAATCTTTAATGATTTTGTTAGCCGATGAAATTTTATCAAATGAAAACTGACCATTCGATAAAGTTAATTGTACAAGATCCTTGATTTGCTTTTGATTAGGCAAATCAAAACCAATTGAAAAATCAAATCTACGTAATAATGCTTCATCAAGCATTTCTTTTTGATTAGTAGCAGCGATGACAATACTACTTTGAGGAAGATAATCAAAAAGCTGTAATATAGTATTGACAACTCTTTTCATTTCTCCATGATCTTGACTATAATCTCTAACTTTACCTAGACTGTCAAATTCATCAATGAATATAATACAATCTTCGGCTGCTGCATTTCTAAAAATTTTGGAAAGATTTTTACTTGTTTCGCCTAATTTAGATGAAACAATGGCACCTAGATTCACAACTACCATCATTTTTTCTAATTCGCCGGCAATAACATATGATGCTAGAGTTTTTCCACAACCAGATGGACCATGTAATAAGATTTTATTAGCAATTGGTAAATCAAATTTTTTAAGTATTTCAGAATGTTTATGTTCTTCAATGAAGAAATTAAGATCATTTGTTATAGCATCATTAGCCACTATGTTTGGCATCCTGTAATCTGAGGTGATTTTCTCTAATATTAATTCATTAAATTCTCTGTCTTCAATCCTGTTAATATATGAATCTGAACCAACCTTATTTAAGGTAACTGTCTTTTGTAGTCTGATATTTTCTTTAAGTATAGATTGGAGCTGTATTGCAAAATTTACTTTTTTTGTTTTTTTTGAATGCTCAATAAGCTCGTTTAAAACCGAAAGCAGCCGTTCCTGATCATTTTCAAGACCATACTTAGCGATATCTTTTATGAAAGTAGATTGGGTCATAGCTTCTAGAATTGAAGTTGCGTTTAAATTTTGCAAATGTATCGATT
The DNA here is from genome assembly GCF_963422545.1 of uncultured Flavobacterium sp. Lineage (NCBI taxonomy): Bacteria > Pseudomonadati > Bacteroidota > Flavobacteriia > Flavobacteriales > Flavobacteriaceae > Flavobacterium > uncultured Flavobacterium sp. The sequence goes on along the minus strand of NZ_OY730232.1, from coordinate 169,610 downwards.
ATTACTTAAAGATATTAAAAATCTTTGCAGCTCGTACATTTCATAACTATTTTTTATGAACCATTATTTCGGTTTAACTAAATTAATTTTAATTTTTTCATTATTCAGGCTTATATAGTTGAAAAAATGTTCTGGCGGATAGAATTTTTATACATAACCGTAATCAATTAAATGCAACAGGTTATCTTTCACTGTTCCATCATGAGTTGTCCTTAGAAAGGTTGAAAATGGACTTCAAGGAAACCGAGGACAACATGGGCAATTTTAAGCTCAATCATTATCATCAAAATTATGGTTATGATTTGGAGGCGAGTCTTGCTAAACATTCCATTAAAGAACTTGAGACACCAAAATACAAAGAAGATCTTTTAAATTCTCTTAAAAAAGGAAATCTGCAGTCAGTTACTTTTGTTGTAGCTGGCGTGGAAAGTAAAATGTATGTTGAGGCAAATCCGCAATTTAAAACTGTGAATGTCTACGACGGTAATAAACAGCGAATTAATCATCGTGAAAGCAAACAGGAGAAACAGTCTGAATCAAAAGAAAGAAATATGAGCCAGAATAATGATGAGGAACCTGCCCAAAAAGAGAGGAATTCGAACAGAGCTAATAGAAAAGTCAGTAAATCTGTTTAATATCAGCATTCGAATTTAAGATTGATTATGGAGTCTCAAAAAAATAGAGTAGAAAATGAAATAAACCTATGGCTGTTTAGGGAAGAAAAAGTAAAAAATCTTTTTAAAAGAAGTCCTATAATTGAACGCTCTTGTGCAAAAGAAAAATTGAAGTTTTATAAAATGCTTCTTTTTAAGTACAAAAAAACTAAAATCTTAGATGAAATTATGGCTTTACAGTTTGTAAAGAACGAAAGTAAAAGTTTAGTACACAAAATATATCCTAATAAATTTGAAAGGCTTTTATATGAAGTGTATAACGCTATCATTATTGAAAGGATAAATAAGCGTGAGTATTTAAAAGAGCATGAAAACAACAAAAAAACTTTGGAATACCAGCTTAAGAGTATCGGTTTTCATGATTCTTACAATAAAGTTTTGGAGTTTATGAAACAGGAACAATCGCAATTTTCTGTTCCTGTTTCTTATTATATATCAGAAAAGGAAAAAATTGAGCATTCGTTATATTTTTTAAAGGATCCAGAAGGAGGTTACCAGTTTGATGGATTTAGATCAATTCTTGAAAATTATTCTACACCATATGTCCGCAGTACACACTATTTTAAATATGAAAAATCAGAAAGTTTTAATATTGAACAAGTATACAACTTATTGGCTGGAAGGGCAGTATTTGGAAATGGTAGTTGGAGGCAATTTAACCTCAATGATCAAGACCTTTATGATAATTACCGAGTAAAAGAATTTCCGGAAGCTTATGGCTATAATGTTGAGAAAATTTTATCCGTTCTTCCTCTTAAAACTTCAGATCAGTTAGAATTTTCTTCTTTGGTTGCATCTTTAAAAGATGGTGGACGAAAAGAAGCAATATTATTAAAAGATGGTGCGGAGCAAAACATTTTTATTGAGGCTAATCCGCAGTATAAATCTCTGAACATCTATAACGAAAGTTTGAAGAAAATAAGTCTGAGCGATGTACTGGATAATAAAAAAAATGAAGTTGTAAAACTGCAGGAAAAGAAAGTTGAAGAGCAGTTTGTAAAAATCTCCAGAGGTCAGGGTAAAGGAAAAAGTATTTAATAGTTATGTAATGGAAAGTTTAAAACTTTTATCGATATTTTTTGAGTCAATTGAAAAGGATTTCAGGATTGGAAGTACCCATATCGCTGTGTTTGCTGCGCTTATTCAGTTTTGGATGAAGAAAGGAATGGTAAATCCAATTCAGGCTTATAGTTTTGAAATTCAAAAGATTGCTAAAATAATGTCGCCGAAGACTTATCACAAATGCATGCGCGAGCTCGATCAATACGGTTATCTTATTTATGTGCCTACCAAAAATAAGAATAAACGCAGTAGTGTATATTTTCATTTACACAATGATGAATAAATCTTAGAGGTAATGAAAAATAGTAAAGCAATAAAATTCCTAAATGCTATATTAAAATTTGACGAAAGGCTTCGGTTAGTGGAAAATGTATTAAATGTAAATGAGCAGGAAAATAAAGCAGATTCTGTTTCATCAAAAGAGAAATGTAAATCTTGCTATAGCAAAATTGAGTTTGCCCAGCTATTTTATATTTTAATGGATGAGGGGCTTTTATTTTTTGACGGTGTGAATGAAAAAAATAATAGAAGTAAGTTCCAGTTTTTCCTCGAAAATAATTTTAGTTATGCTGGAGATGATGGTCAGCAGTCAAAAATTAAGTCAATCAGCAGACAATTCTCCGAATGTAAGGGGTACACCTATAAAGAAAAACAAATTGTATTTTTAGAAGGACTAATTGCAAGAATGCAGGATAGAAAAAGGAGACTTGAGAATTGGTAAAGTCTGCTGATAAAAAGTTTAATTAGAAAGTTAAAATCTTTACTGATGACAAAGAAAGAAAGGAAACTCTGTTTTGTAATGAGAGTTAAGCAGTTAATAGAGCCTGTAATAGTGAGGCTTGAAGCAATCGATTCAAAAATCAGTGGGCAGGGAAAAGTTGTAAGACCTGTCTACTATAGAAATGAAGATTTAAAAAAGATATTTGGACTGTCTAATAATACCATTATAAAATATAGACAAACAGGTGTACTTCCCTTTACCAAGTTGGGTGATATATTTCTGTATGATGCAGTGAAAATAGAAAAAATTCTTCACGAGAATAATAGTTAGAAAAGATGCTGTTTTTTTAGTGATATATAAAAACAAAATTAATTATGAAGACTGAAAGTTAGTTTTCTAAATCTAATTTTAGTGCACCTATTATCAAAAAAAAGCCTGAAATTTTTTAGGTGCACTAATAGGTGTACTGCTCTTTAATAAAGTATGCGTTTTTTGAAAAGGTATTTCAAAAAGAAAAGCCTTTAAACAATGATATGTTTAAAGGCTTTTGAAGCTTCATTCAGCGGAGGAAGAGGGATTCGAACCCCCGGACCTGTTACAGTCAACAGTTTTCAAGACTGCCGCATTCGACCGCTCTGCCATTCCTCCAGTATGTCGAAATCAATTTCTGATTGCGGGTGCAAATATAAGATGTTTTTTCGATTGCAAAATTTTTTTTGAGACTATTTTTAAAGAAAATAATAAAATTACTGAGTACTGCCGTTCTTTTTGGTATAATTTGAGTAGTAAATTTGGAAAGGGTTGAGCAAAATCACCAAATTTTAATTGATCATTATAATCTGGAATTGATTCTAGCTTAAATTGAACCATATATTTCTATATGATGCACTAAAAAAAATAGTTAATTAAAAGTGCTATTTTTTTAATGAATGTACAAAAAAGGCTCCAAATTGGAGCCTTTTTTGTACATGAATTTTACTTGTATCTTAATTTCAGTTTCTCCATGTCTTCCATTATGTTGACATCTAAAACTTTGGCATAATGCTGAGTCTGCTTGATATTTGAGTGTCCCATCATAGCAGAAACATGTTCCAGGCGCACACCATTACCAAGCGTTACTGTAGTAGCAAAGGTATGTCTTGAAACATACCATGTAAGGTGTTTATTAATTCCACATATATCTGCTATCTCCTTTAAGTAAGCATTCATTTTTTGATTAGAGATCTGCGGTAGAAGGCTCATTTGTTTCTCTTTATATTTGTTGATAATTGCCAGGGCAGGAGGAAGTACAGGAACATTTTCTCTAATGGTAGTTTTTGTTCTATTGGTCATTATCCAAAGGTTGCCATCATTGTCTTCAAACAGGTTTGCGTGGGATAACTTTAAGGCATCAATTGGAGCGTAGCCAGTGTAGCAGCAAAAAAGAAATATATCCCTTACTTTTTCAAGGCGTTCGATTGTAATAGTTTTCTCTTCTATACGGTTCAATTCCTGTTGGGTTAAGAATACTGCATCTTTAACGTTTAGTTTTCCGTTATATGCATCAAAAGGATTTTTTATTATCAAATCCATTCTAATGCAGTAATTACAGGCTGTTTTATACATTTTCATATACTTTACAACAGAATTGTTTTTTATCCCGACCTGACCTTTAAACGAGCTTTCGTATTTGAGGTATTCCTCAAGGGTGAAGACAAAACCATTTGATACATCAGCGGCAGGCATATTGTCAAGACCGTACTGCTTTTTAATAAAGCTTTTAAGCAGATGTGTAGATCTCTCATACTTTTGAAAAGAGGCTTTGGATCTTTCGCCGGCTTCTACTTTTCTTGCAAAAAAGGCATTGTGCTTTTCCAGTACTTCCAAAATTGTAATATGCTTGGTCTTAATTTTTGTTTTTCCCGCTATTTCAGCTTTTAATAACTCTAATGAAACTTCAGGATCCATTTTAAAGAGTTCAATGAATTTTTTTTCTGCGTGGATCTGAAAAAGGTCAAGGGAGTTTTTTATTACCTTTTCTTTTTCGAGTTTTAAAACATTTCTAAGGTTGCTAGTAAAGGCCCATCGCTCCTTGGAAATCGATTTTCCAGTACTCATTGAAATTCTTTTTGTCTTGTAAGATATACGGGCGAATATCGGTGATTCGCCATTTTTGCCTACCTTCTCTGCTTTGAGGAAAAAAATTACTTTTAACATGCTATCTAGTTTTTAAATTAATACTCAAATTGATTTAAAAATTTTAAGAGAGCCCTTTGATAATAGGGAATTCCCGGGGAATTCTCCATTTTTAGTGCACCTAATTTCAGAAAAAACGCCTGAAATTTATTAGGTGCACTAATAGGTGTACTGTTCTTTGATAAAGTATGTGCTTTTTGAAAAGGTTTGCCAAAAAGAAAAAGCCTTTAAACAGTGATGTTTAAAGGCTTTTGACTTTTAAAGTTTCTTTTGAAACTTCTACTGGCGGAGAAAGAGGGATTCGAACCCCCGGACCTGTTACAGTCAACAGTTTTCAAGACTGCCGCATTCGACCGCTCTGCCATTTCTCCAGTATGTCGCTATCATTTTGTGATTGCGAGTGCAAATATAGTGCGCTTTTCCGATTATAAAAACTTTTTCAGAGATTTTTTTAAGTTAATTTTCAAGTGTCTAATTATCAGTATTTCCGAAAAAGAGATTCTTGAGATTATTACTCAAGATTGTCTAAAATTGGCACTGGTTTTTTGTTTTCATCAACCGCAACAAACGAAAAAGTTCCCGAAACTACAGTTTCGCGAAGCTCTGAATACATTTGTTCCATGAAAATATCCACGTGAATTTTACAACTTGTTCTCCCAACGCTGACAACTTTCGCTACTAATTCGATTAAAGTTCCTGCTGGAATTGCTTTTTTAAAGTCGATTTGACCAGTTGAAATCGTCACCACTTTTTTTCTGCTGAATCTCGTAGCGCAAATAAAAGCTACTTCATCCATCAGATGAAGCGCAGTTCCTCCAAATAAAGTATCATAATGATTCGTAGTACTCGGAAAAACCGCTTTGAATATATGCGTCTCAGATTTTAAAATTTTCTCTTCTAATGTATTCATATTAATAGCTTACGTATTCAGTGATTTCAAGTCCATATCCAATCATACCAACGCGTTTTGTTTGCTCAGTATTTGATACCAATCTAATTTTAGAAATATCAATATCGTGCAAGATTTGAGCGCCAATTCCGTAGTCTTTACTATCGATGATTACTTTTGGTGCTTTCATTGTACCCTCAGCCTGTAAAGCTTTAAGTTCAGAGATACGATTTAATAAATTTACCTGCATATCCTGATTAATAAAAATTACGGCACCTTTTCCGTTTTCATTAATAACTTTAAACATGCCGTCTAATTGTTGTTCAGCATTGTTAGTTAAAGTCCCTAATAGGTCATTATTTACTTGAGAAGAGTGGATTCTTGTTAAGATTGGTTCTCCAAGATTCCATGTTCCTTTAGTCAAAGCAATATGAATTTGTTTATTTGTAGTTTGCTCGTAAGCTCTTAATCTAAAAGTTCCAAAACGAGTCTCAATATCAAAATCTTCTTTTTTTACAATTAAGCTATCGTGTTGCATTCTGTAAGCAACCAGATCTTCAATAGAAACTAATTTTAGATTGAATTTCTTAGCGACTTTTATCAATTCAGGTAAACGGGACATAGTTCCGTCCTCGTTTAAAATTTCGCAGATTACCCCGGCAGACTTAAATCCTGCTAATCTTGCAAAATCAATTGCAGCTTCAGTATGCCCAGTTCTTCTTAAAACACCACCTTGTTTAGCTACCAAAGGGAAAATATGTCCGGGTCTCGCTAATTCATGTGGTTTAATATTTGAATCTGTCAATGCTAATACAGTTTTAGCTCTGTCTGCTGCTGAAATTCCAGTAGTTACTCCGTGCCCTTTTAAATCTACAGATACAGTAAAAGCAGTTTCCATATGATCCGTATTATTGGTGACCATTGGTCTTAAATCTAACTCTTTACAACGGCTTTCAGTTAATGGAGCACAAATTAAACCACGACCATGCGTAGCCATAAAATTGATCATTTCCGGAGTTACTTTTTCGGCTGCAGCCAAAAAATCACCTTCATTTTCGCGATCTTCATCATCGACTACAATGATTACTTTACCTTGACGAATATCTTCTATAGCTTCTTCAATGGTATTCAGTTGTATTTTTGTTGTTGACATAATTATTGTGGATTTTGAGCGGGAAAAAGTCGCTCGGAAATTTTTTGAACTAGTTGTGAAATCGGAGTCATAATCGCATCAAAGTTTATTAATCCGTTGTCGTTTGTTGCGCGATATGTTAATAATATGGCCAATGGTAATAATATAAATGATGACATCCATGAACCCATAAATGGGGTCATACCTCCTTCTTGCGAAACTCTTTTTCCGAAAGTATTAATGAAGTGGAAGGTAATAAATATTAAAACAGCGAAGACAATTGGTAAGCCAAGTCCTCCTTTGCGAATAATGGCACCTAGTGGAGCGCCAATAAAAAACATTAAAAAACATGCAAAAGCAATCACAAACTTCTCGTATAAAGCTGTTAAATGTTTATTGATATCTCTTTGTTTGTCTTTTAAATCTTTTTGAGTTGATTCAATAGAATAGATGTTACTGTTCACATTGCTGCTGGCCATTCTTAAGATTTCTGCCTTCTGTTTGCTCTTGTATAGTGACAGAAGATCATTTGGCAGCGGTTTTTTCTTTTTAGTAGTATCTATTTTTACTGGTATTGCAGATTTTCTGATACCAACGCGTTGATTTATGTTTTCTGAAAAAGACAGAATTTCGTTATTCAGATTCTTGTTTAAAGAGTCTAGTGTATAGCGCAATTCGTTAACATTCAGCATTGCGTCTGTACCATCTATGCTTTCTTTTTGATCATCGACTTTGTTTAATTCAGATAAGTCGATATTAATGATTTGTTTTTTAAACCGACCTTTTACAAAAGGAAGTTTAGTGCGATCTTCATATTTTTTAGGAGTAACATCCTGGTAGTAATAACCATCATTTAAAACTAGTTTTAAGATGCTGGATTTTTCATTACTGATTAGTTTACCATCTTTTGCTTTGATAACAGTTTTGTTTTCTCCCATATTATTGGGTTTCTCGTGAATGGTAACTCCGGTAAGAATGTTTCCGTTTTCACCTGATTTTTTATTCACTTTAATGTTGTAAAAGCCAACATCATTAAACTGACCTTCAGCAATTGCCATTGCAGGTTTTGCCTGTGCAATATTTTTTCGGAAATTGACAAATTTATATTCGGCGTATGGAATTACATTATTGGCGAACCAAAACGCTACTATACTTAGAAAGAATATAAAAACGATTAGGACTCTCATTGCCCTTTGCAGTGAAATTCCTGAAGATTTCATTGCAGCGAATTCGTAGTTCTCGGCTAAATTTCCAAAAGACATAATCGATGCCAATAAAACCGATAGCGGTAAAACTAACGGAATGATTCTTGGCATTGAGAATAAAAGGAATTTTACAACCAATGCCAAATCGAGGTCTTTACCGGCAAGTTCTGCGATAAAAAGCCATACGGTTTGAAGTATGAATATGAAAAATAGGATTACAAATACCGTAGTAAATGTAAGTAAGAATGTTTTTAGTAAGTATTTGTCTAAAATTTTCAACCTTGAATTAGTCTAATTTATTGATGTAGTATTTTGGATATTTGCTCGCTACAAATGTAAATTGATTTTTTGATAAAGGCTGGTTGGTTTTAAAAGAATTAACGGTTAAAGTAGTTTTTGTTCCATTTTTTCCAGTTTCAATCAAATTATAGATGTGTTTTGTTTGCACATCAATACCTAAAAGAATCTCTTTTCTTTGATCTTTTGTATTTGTAGGAGCTAATTTGATATATTGAATTTTTCTTCCTTTAACATTTTGAACAATGTCCATGTTGTATTTGTATCCGGAATTGAAGAAAGTAAGCATTTTTGAAGGTGTAATAGCAGTATCATCCTTTTCATTTACTTTAGAAACAGTAACTTCTTCATCTTCAGGGTTTATAGTATATGTTTTTTGTCCATCAAATATTTTAGTAACACCCATAAAATTCAATACAAATTGATTGCCTTTCATGGTTACATTTCCTTTGCTATCCTGATTGATATTTTCTTTAGCGTTATTCAAAGAATATTTAAAATCGATAACAATATTATCGTAGCTTTTTATTTTAGAAGTTACTTCGTTCAATAAATCTTTTGCTTTTTTATCCTGAGCTTGAATAGAAGTGAGGCTCAAAAGCAAAATAATTGCCATTTGAAGACACTTTTTAGTCATGTTAGCGATAGAATTGTGGTTGATTTCTTGAATTTTTGTTTTCATGATTGGATTAATTTTGTTCATTATTAAAAAATTGATCAAGAGCACTTAAATCAGATATGTTCACGCTTCGTGCTTTACTGCCTTCAAACGGACCAACAATTCCAGCTGCTTCCAGCTGATCGATCAAACGACCGGCTCTGTTGTATCCTAATTTTAATTTTCTTTGCAGTAATGAAGCTGAACCTTGTTGTGCATTGACAATAATCTCAGCAGCTTCTCTAAATAAGGTATCTCTTTCAGAAATATCCATATCAAGATTAATGCCAGTTTCTTCCCCAACAAACTCTGGAAGTAAATAAGCTGTGGCATAAGCTTTTTGTGAACCAATAAAATCCGTAATTTTTTCGACCTCTGGAGTGTCAATAAATGCACATTGTACACGAACAACATCATTTCCGTTGGTATATAATAAATCTCCACGACCAATTAACTGATCGGCTCCTTGTGTGTCCAGAATAGTTCTCGAGTCAATTTTTGAAGTTACTCTAAAAGCGATTCTGGCAGGGAAATTCGCCTTAATCAAACCGGTAATAACGTTAACCGATGGTCTTTGTGTTGCAATAATTAAGTGAATACCAATCGCACGCGCCAACTGAGCTAAACGCGCAATAGGAATTTCGACTTCTTTACCGGCAGTCATAATCAAATCGGCAAACTCATCGACAACTAATATAATGTAAGGTAAAAAGCGGTGTCCGGCTTCGGGATTCAATTTTCTCGATCTGAATTTTTCGTTATATTCTTTAATATTACGAACCATCGCATCTTTCAATAAAGAATAACGATTATCCATTTCAACACAAAGTGAGTTTAATGTATTAACCACTTTTGCATTGTCAGTAATAATTGCATCCTCAGTATCCGGAAGTTTGGCTAAATAATGTCTTTCGATTTTATTAAAAAGTGTAAGCTCTACTTTCTTTGGATCCACCAAAACGAATTTTACTTCGGCCGGGTGTTTTTTGTATAAAAGAGAAGTTAAAACTGCATTCAAACCAACAGATTTTCCTTGTCCTGTAGCTCCTGCCATCAATAAGTGAGGCATTTTGGCTAAATCGACAACAAAAGTCTCGTTTGAAATTGTTTTTCCTAAAGCAATTGGCAATTCCATTTCAGCTTCCTGAAACTTCGCTGATCCAATAACACTTTTCATAGAAACCATGGTAGGATTCTTATTAGGAACCTCGATACCAATAGTTCCTTTTCCTGGAATTGGCGCAATAATACGAATTCCTAATGCCGAAAGTGATAAAGCAATATCATCTTCTAAGCTTTTAATTTTAGAAATTCTGATTCCCGCTTCCGGTACTATTTCGTATAAAGTTACAGATGGACCTACGGTTGCTTTAATCTGTGCAATTTCAATTTTGTAGTTACGAAGTGTGTCTACAATTTTGTTTTTATTTTCTTCTAATTCTTCCTGATTAATTGTGATTCCGCCGGTCGAATATTCTTTTAATAAATCGATGGTTGGGAATTTGTAATTCGATAAATCTAAAGTTGGGTCAAATAATCCAAAATCAGCCACAAGGCGAGAAGCCAGGTTTTCTTCAATAATATCTTCTTCTTCTGCTTTTTCTATGACAAATTCTTCAGTGTGTACTACAGGAGCAACTGTTACCGGTTTTATGTCCATTTGAACTGGTTTTGCAACCGGATTCAAATCAATTTCAGATGAATTATTGATAGTTGGCTTTAAAGCTTCTTTGTTGATTTCGAATTGACTAACATTAGTTTTTAAATGAATGTTGTCTAATTCAGGATCTTCCTCAATGGCGAATTCTTCCAGATTGTAAGCACTTTCCGGTTGTTGAGGCGTTTTTATAGAACTTAACTCAGAGTTGAATTCTTTTTTAGTAGAATCAAAATACGATTGAATTTTCTCTGGCGACAGCTTAATTTTAAAGATTAAATAGATTATTAATCCAAAAAGCAGCGTCAGTAAAGTTCCGGTTTTTCCGATGTAATCCTGTAGGAATAAATTTAGTTCATAACCAATTGTTCCTCCTAATTCAGGAGCAGAAGTGGCAAAAAATCCAAATAGAACAGAAACAATAATAATAGCAAATAAGTCCCAAAACCATATGTTTTTGAGTTTTTTTAGAGATAATTCTAATGCTAAAAACATTCCGGTAAGGAAAAACAGACGCACTAATACAAAAGAAGCAATTCCAAATCCTCCATACACAATCAGGTCGGCGAGATAAGCCCCGAATTTTCCGAGCCAATTTTCTACAACTTCTGAACGGTCGCCAAGCTGGCTAACCGCACTTTGGTCAGATTGCCATTGTCCGTTGACGTAAAAAGAAATAAATGCTACTAATAATGCAACTGAAAAGAGTATCAAAAGGCATCCCAAAACAAATTTTTGTTGTTTGGTTAATTTCCAAGATTTTACCGTCTCAGCTTTTGGTTCGTTTTTTTTGTCTAAAGTTTCTTTTTTGGTTGTTTTTGCCATTATTGGGGTTTCCTATTGCCTATATAAATTTTGGTATATAAATAATCAAGCCTATTGCTATTGCTGTCAGTGCAGCAAAAAATACCGCTCCAGCCGCAATATCTTTAATAAATCCGATTCGTTTGCTGTAATCAGGATGAATAAAATCAGCAATTTTTTCAACCGCCGTGTTCAATCCTTCAATACTTATAACCAAACCAATTGCCAGTGTTTGACAAAGCCATTCAGTTTGAGAAATATGAAAATAAAAACCAGCAATGGTCATGATAATTCCCAGTGAGAATTGAACCATAATGCTGTGTTCTGTTTTAATAAGTTTTACAGCACCATTAAATGCATAAGTCATGCTTTTTAATCGGCCTGTAACAAAAGTATTATCTTTTTGAAATTCCATTTATTGATATTATAGTGCTGCTAAAGCCGCTTCGTAATTTGGTTCGTTTGCTATTTCAGCAACTTGTTCTGTATGCGTAACTTTTCCGTCAGCGTCAACAACAATGATTGCTCTTGAGTGTAATCCGGCCAAAGGTCCGTCAACGATTTCTAAACCGTTTGCTTTACCAAAAGTACCTTCTTGAAAATCAGATAAGTTTACAACATTTGCTAAACCTTCGGCTCCACAAAAACGTTTTTGAGCAAATGGTAAATCTCTTGAAATACATAAAACAGTAGTGTTTTCTAAGTTGCTTGCACTTTCGTTGAATTTTCTAACAGAAGTTGCACAAGTTCCTGTATCTATACTAGGGAAAATATTTAAAACTAATTTTTTTCCTGCGAAATTGCTTAATGAAGCAACTGATAAATCGTTTTGTACTAATTTGAAATCAGCTAGTTGAGAACCTACTGTTGGTAATTCACCTGATGTATGAATCGGATTTCCTCCTAATGTTATTGAAGCCATGATTGTTAATTTTTATTGAGGTTCAAAAGTAAGGATTAATATTTGAATCTAAAAGTATTATGTGAATTGTGAGTTGCGAACTATGAATTTGAAATTTATTTTAATATTCATGCCGTAATTTGAATTGATTGTAGAATTGTATTTTAAAAGTAGAGGCGTTAGATATCTACGATCTTAAAAATTATTTTTTTTAAAATTCGGTTGCTTAGGTTTAGTGAATTTTCTGCTTTAAAATAAAAAAAATTTGAAAATTTCTTTTTTAGAGAGCACACTGCAATACTTTAAGCATTAATTTTATGTGTATTATTACTAATTAATTACATTTGCTGCGAAAAATATTTTGCGGTAAGGTATTTGTGTTATATAACTTAATAACAGAGCCATAACATCAATTAAAAAGTCATTACAATTATATGGTACACGTTCCAATTATGTCAACTATTTCCGAAAGTTGGCGTTTTACTCTACAAGCATTTCCAGGAAGAGATAAAAAATTTGTGAGAAAGCAAAAACTGAAAAGCTTATATCACACGATGCTAAATCCATTGTTAACAAGTAAGTGGCATAAAGCACTTAATTCTGAAGATTTATTATCGATAGCCCAGAGCTTTCCAGAAATATATATAAAGCCTTATAGGAATTATTTGTCTATTCAATGGAATACAGAGCGTCGTTTAAAAGTAATATTGGACACCTATCGATTTGCGAATAAAATTGGATTATCAAAACATATTTATTCGGATAAAAAAACAAAGATTACTCACGTTGAAAGTGTTAATGGTTTTGTTTTTAATCTTATTATAGAGTACGATTTGAGGTTCATGAAAGAGGGAGATTTTACCTTTTCAATTGAATGTGAGGAGCTCGGCGGTCGAATCGTTGCAGCATCGTTTTCATTTGAAGAAATGACAGAAGGAAATTGGGCATGTAGAATTGGTTGTATTCAAGGGCATGATAAAAATGAAGAGTATACATCAAAAATTGCTCAAAAACATTTGAATGGACTACGTCCTAAATCGTTTGTCGTTCATGCAATTCAGGAATTTTCCAGATATGTCAATATAAGCGAAATTTATGGAGTAGGAGATGAAATTCAAACGTATCGTGGAAAACATTTGATTCATTTGTCTAAAAAACATGCCATAAAATTTGATTACAACAAATTTTGGATTGAAATAGGAGGAAAATCTACTAGCGATGGTTGGTTTAAATTGCCAGCAACTACTATTCGCAAGGTTGAGCGTGATCTTAAAACATGCAAACGTGCTCTGTATCGCCGAAGATACGTCATGTTTGATGAACTGGCTTTAAAAATTGAAGATTTTGTCCATAATAATTTGGTGTTGCAAGGTGAAAAAATTGAAAAACCAAAAATAGAAGTTTAAGATGATTTAGTTTTAGAAACTCATCTAGATTAAACTCATTTACTTTTCACTTAGAAAAGTTTCAAGATTTTGGATTGCGATAACATTTGAAGCTTTGACAAAATTTTGAGAATGTCAATTTGAACGAAGTTGATTCTTTCGACTTCGTTCAAATTGGCATTGTGATTAGTAGTGGTTATTATTAATAAAAAAGCGCTTCTAAAATTAGAAACGCTTTTTAGTCATGTTTTTTTGTTTTTTCAGAAAGAGTCGATTATTTATCGATTGAACCCAAAACACGTTTCATGAACGCATTTAGAGCTTCTTTTTTGTCTGTGCCCTGAACTACCATTTTGTGTACTTCAAGTGCACCATACATATTTGAAATTAATTCGCCAATTACATCTAATTCTTCATCTTTTAGAGAAGGAATTTCAGTCATTGCTTCCAGAACTTCGATCGTTTCTATGATATAATCCTGATCGTTTTCTTCGATGAATTGGGTCAATTGCTTTATTACGGGTAATTTCATAATTAGATTTCTTAGATTTTTAGACATTCTTAGACTTCTTAGACTTTTTTTGAAAATTTAGACAACGTCTAAGAAGTCTAAAAATCTAAGCAAGTCTAACCAATCTCATTAAGCAATAGCGTTTACCAAGTCGATTAAAACTTCTTGTTTGTTGGTTTGAGTTTCTCCAACTAATTGTCCGTTTACGAAAGTAGCGAATGTTGGCAAGTTGCTCACATTGGCTAATTTTCTTGATTCCGGAGAATTTTCAGCATCAACCAAAACAAAAGTGATAGCTTCATTTTCTGTTGCTAATTTTTTGAATTTTGGTTTCATAATACGGCAATTTCCACACCATGAAGCTGAATATTGTACTACTACTTTTTCATTTTTAGCAACTAAATCTGCTAACGTATCTTCGTTTAAGTCGATTAACATGTTTTTTGTTTTTAAGGTTCAAAGTGGCAAAGGTTCAAAGGGACAAAGTTTTTGGAACTTCGTATAATGTCGCAACAAAAAAGGGTTGCTCTATAATCTTTACCGTATATTTTTGAGAAGTTAAAGTAGCAAAGGTTCAAGAGAACAAGTTTTTAAAAAATTTGTAGACAGCAGCAAAAAACCTTTGCTACTTTGTACCTCTGAACCTTTGTACCTTTATTTTAATTAGTTTGCGCTCAAGTATTCAGCAGTGCTTAATCTGTCAGCAGACATTGCTTCTTTACCAGCTTCCCAGTTTGCAGGACAAACTTCACCTTTAGTTTGGATGTGAGTATAAGCGTCAACCATACGTAAGTATTCGTTTACGTTACGACCTAATGGCATATCGTTAACACTTTCGTGGAAGATTTTTCCAGTTTCGTCAATAAGGTAAGTAGCTCTGAAAGTTACGTTTGAACCTTCGATGATAACTGAATCAGTTTCTTCGCTGTATTCTGTAGAATCAATATCTAAAATTCCTAAGATGTTAGATAAGTTACGGTTTGTATCAGCTAAGATTGGGTAAGTTACACCTTCGATTCCACCGTTATTTTTTGGAGTATTTAACCAAGCAAAGTGTACTTCGTTTGTATCACATGAAGCTCCGATTACGATAGTATTTCTTTTTTCAAATTCTGGTAATGCAGCTTGAAAGGCGTGTAGTTCAGTTGGACATACAAAAGTGAAATCTTTTGGATACCAAAACAATAATACTTTTTTGTTGTTGTTTACTGCTTCTTCAAAGATGTTGATTTTTAAGTTATCACCCATTTCTGAAATAGCATCTACTGCAATACTTGGGAATTTTTTTCCTACTAAAGACATATTTTTCGTTTTAAAGTTAAAAATTTATTTCTGGTGCAAAAGTAGGGCATAAGTAGACTTACTCACAATAAGATGTAATTATAAATATTTATTTAGTAATAGTATTTAGTTATATGATAGGTTGTGGATTTTGTAACTTATTGAAGCTCAATATTCACGGGTAAACTTCCGTTACAATAATTATTTTCTAAAAATTGAATTCCTGCAACTTTTTGAAATTCTTCAAAATCCTGATAGACCTGAATTAGTCCGGAAGCCTTAGAAAGATTCTGAATTATTGGTAAAACATACGGATTTCCGAAAACATAAATGATGCATTTTTTGGTTTGAAGCAATTCGGAAAGCAGTTCTAGAACTTCATCATTAATTTCGAAATTGTTCATTGGTTTTGCCTTTGGAACAAACAATGAAATGATGATGGTTTCGAAATTTTGAAGTTCTTTTTTGATTAAAGAAATATCGGAAAGTTCTAAATTTTCAAAAGTAAATTCAGGAGATTTTAACTCGGAATTTAAAGTTTTGAAGAAAGTGTTTTCGACATTTTTATATAAACTCAATTTTGCTAAATGATTATTTTTTTGAGCTTCGGAAGCTAATTCAGTATTCGAATTATCAATAATTTTTGTAATTGAATTTTGAGCAATTTCAAGATTCAGTTTTGATGTTTTTTCGAAGTTTAATTCTCCTGAAGTAAAATTTGAATCAGAAAGAATTCCAACTTTTTCTTTGGCTTTCATGATTCTGTTAAAACTTTCTTCGATACGTTCCGGCGATGCGTTTTTTAGAATTGCCTCAATTCCTTCCGGAACATTTTCGGCGAAGCATAAAACATCATTTCCGGCGTTGAAAGCTTCCCATTCCAGTTCGCCTTTAGTTTCGTACAATTTAGAAACGCTGTGCATGTTTAGTGCATCAGAAATTACTAAACCGTCATAACCTAGTTTTTTGCGCAAAAGTGTTTCGATAATTGGTTTTGATAAAGTTGCCGAGGTGTCTTTTCCGTCATTCAAACTCGGAACGGCTAAATGCCCAATCATAATGGAATCAACATTATTTTCGATTCCTTTAATAAAAGGGTATAATTCGTTTTCCAGTAATTCTTCAAGAGTTTCCTTTAAAACCGGTAATCCTAAATGCGAATCTACATTTGTGTTTCCGTGTCCGGGAAAATGTTTCAGGCAGCCTAAAATTCCAACTTCAGACATTCCTTTTAAATATTCCACAGCAAAATCGGCTACTTTTTCTTTGTTTTCACCAAAAGAACGATAGCCAATAACCGGATTATTTGGGTTGTTATTAATGTCTGCCAGTGGCGATAAATTATAATGAATTCCGGCAGCTTTTAAGTCTAAACCAATTTGTTTTCCAACTTCATAAACTAAAGCTGATTTACTTTCAGGCAAAGCACCAAGTGTAATAGCATACGGATATTGTGGTGTTTTTTCGATACGCATTGCCAAACCCCATTCGGCATCAATACTGATTAAAAGTGGGGTAGAAGCGGCTTTTTGGTATCGAACAATTAAGTCTTTAATTTTTTGATAACTGTCATCATTAAAAACTACCTTTTTCTTGCTTTCATAGTTCGTCGCAGCACTGGCACGACTATGAAAAAAAGTCAATCCGCCTATGTTGTGTTCCTTTATTAAACGTTCTGTTTCCTGAATGTTTTCTTCGGTATCGTTTATAAAAACTGCGGGAAAAAAGAATTGTCCCACTTTTTGTCTTAATGCTTCAGCTGTCATTTTCATTATTATAAAGTCTTTTTCATGCAAACACTATTTTCCATTTTTTCGTAAGGAGGATAATTTGGAATTATAGTGTAATCTTGTTTTTGGTATAGATTTATAGCTTCCGGTTGATTTTTTCCGGTTTCTAAAATCGTGTAAGTATAACCTACTTCTTTCGCCCAAATTTCTAATTCTTTCAGAACGGCAGATGCGATTCCTTTTTTTCGGAAATCAGGATGTACAAACATGCGTTTGATTTCGACTTTGTCACTTTCTTTTTCTCTAAAAGCGCCACAACCTACAGCAATATCATTTTCATAAAAAACGATAACGTGTTTTATTTTATCGGTTTTATTAAACTGATTGTAAAAGTTGTGATCTTTTCCGTCTCTGATTTTTAAATCCTGATCTAATAAAACTACCAGATTTATAAAATCAATATCGTCTGAGTTTGTTCTTTTTAAGCTGCTCATGATAAAAAGGGTAAAATTTATGCTTATTTAAGCTTGCTTTTCTTTTGCTTAGCTAATTGCTTTTTGGTTTCAATAGCCTTTTCGAGTCGGTTTTTAAAACGGAAAAGTTTTGGCAAACCTTCAAGTCGGTCTTCGATTGTAATTTCTTCAAAAACGATAATGGCTTTTTCCAGAACCCGAATTTCGTTTTCGATATCATTTTGGTTTTTGTAGATCGTAGCTAATCGATCATAAGGGTGATTTCCTTTAAAGCTTTCCTCGACATTTTCTTCATATACTTCAATTGCTTTTTCAAAATCTCCTGTTTTCTCGAACTCAGCTCCTTTAAGGTTGCGTTCGGCCTGCAAATTTTCATTGATTTCCATATGTAAGATGTTTGATTTGGGGTTTAAACTTCTTCAGATTTTTTCCCAAAGTCTTTTGGGAAAATTAAAAAACGTGATAAAATAATTCCCGGAATTGTAGCTAGAAATACCCAAATAAAGAAATTTCCGTAGCCTAAATATTCCTGAATATAACCGCTAACCATTCCAGGCAACATCATTCCCATAGCCATAAATCCGGTTGCAAGAGCGTAATGCGCAGTTTTAGATTCTCCTTCAGCTACATAAATTAAATACATCATGAAAGCAGCAAAACCAAAACCGTAACCAAACTGTTCGATTATTACAACAGCATAAATATAATAAATAGAAGCCGGATGAAAATGCGCCAACAAGATAAAACCAATTATAGGTAAATGCATGGTCAAAATCATTGGAAGCATCCATTTTGTAAGACCTTGTTTTGAGATTGCAATTCCACCCAGAATTCCGCCTAATGTCAAAGCGATTAATCCAAAAGTTCCATAAATCAAACCAATATCTTCGGTCTCAAGTCCCATGCCGCCTTTTTCGATTGTTTTTTGGTTTCCTTTATTTGCAATTAATTGATTTACAAAATCTATTCGGGCTTTGTTTACATTTTTATATTCTTCTTTATCTTTATTTTCTACTTCTGCCAGTGGTTTCTTTTGATCTCTCATTTCTACTAAAACAGGCAGTTTAGAATAAAGGGATTGTAATTCTGAATTAGATAATTTTTCTCCGTTTTTAACCTTTGAATTGTATAATTCTAATGCCTTTGTCTGACCTTCGTCTGATCTTGTTTCAACCAATTCATATTTAATTGGATCTACCAGGAAAGGTGTCAGCATTTTAATTAATTGCGATTCTCCTAATCTGAATGATAGTATAAAAGCAAGGACTATAATGATTTGTTTTTTCCTGAAGAAACTTGCAAAAATGCTTGCAAAACTTTGTTTGTTAGTATCAATAGGTTTTTCACTTGCATTTATTTCGGTTTTTGGTGTTGAGAAAAAATTGTAAATCGTTATAAAAGTCATTAGTAAACCAACAGCAATCATTGTATACGACCACGCTTTGGTATTGTCTCCGTATTTGTGTTCCAAATATCCCGCTAATAAAACTATTAATCCGTTTCCGGCCAACATTGCGAGTCTATAAAAGGTACTTCTAATTCCGATAAAAAAAGATTGTTTATCCTCGGGTAAAACCAATAAATAAAAGCCATCGCTGGCAATATCGTTTGAAGCTGAAGCAAAAGCGGCAACCCAAAAGATGGCCAAAGTCATCATAAAAAAACCGCTTGTAGGAATCGTAAAACCGACTAATAAAAAGGCAATCGAAATCAGCAATTGCATGGATAAAAACCATTTTCTTTTGGTTCCGAATAACTCAATAAACGGACTCCATAACGGTTTGATTACCCAAGGCAGATATAATAAACTGGTATAAAGACCAATGTCTTTGTTAGAGATTCCGAGTTTTTTGTACATAATTACCGAAACTGAGATAATTACTGCATATGGCAAACCAGATGCAAAATTGAGAAGCGGAATCCAGAACCAGGGTTTATTATCTGTTTTCATTAGGTTGTGCAGGGATATAGGTTTTAAAACTCTTTTTTATGTCGATAGCAGTTGGACTGCTTTCATTTGCATAATAATCAACAAATGTTACAGCGCAGGCTTTGTACTTATTTATTTTTTCAGATGGAATAGAAAACAAAATTGTTCCGGTGTCTTGAGAAACTCTTATTTTATCAATTATTTTAGAAGGGTCATTGATATCTACTTTTGAGATATTGTCACCTCCATAAACCACCATATAACGCACGATTGTATTCAAGGGAGATTTAATATTGAACGAATATTTAGTACTGTCTTTTTGAAATTCATCTACAATTGGTGTGTCAATTATAGTGTGTTTCAAATTAGGAACCGGAGCCGGAAGTGCCGGATATTTATATTGGTTTTCTTCTAATAAACGTACAATATCAAAGTTTTTATCCATGAACCATTTAGAACTGAAATAAGCGCTTCCGCCTACGTTTTTAAAATTTCTGGCATAATCAATCTGATTTGGAATTTCAGTAGCAAAGTTCCAGCTTTTGTCAGCATCACTTCTGATTTTATAAGAAGCGTGTCCAATATAAAGTGCTGTATTATTAGAGTTTTCTGACCACCATTTTACTAGTTTCGAATAAGAAGCTTTCGGATTATTCATGCTCCAATACAATTGTGGCAGAATATAATCAATCCATTTTTGGTCCATCCATAAAACTGGATCTGCATACAAATCGTCATAATTTGCTGTTGATTGGGTTTCAGAACCTTTAGGATCTACTGATTTATTACGCCAAACTCCAAACGGACTTATCCCGAATTGTACCCACGGTTTGCTTGTTTTGATCATTGTCGAAATGGTGTGAACAAAATTGCTCACATTGGCACGACGCCAATCGCCAAGACTTAAACCTGCACCATATTTTTTGTAAGATGCTGTATCGTTAAATGTTTTTCCGGGAACGGTATACGGATAAAAATAATCATCAAAATGAATCGCATCGATATCATAATTGTCCACTACTTCTTTCACCACTTTTGTCAAATGTTGCTGAACTTCAGGTAAAGCAGGATCATAATATATTTTTCCGCCATATTCAATCATCCATTCCGGATGTTTAAAAACGTCGTGATTTGGACTCAATTGTTGTTTGTTTAAGTCAAAAGTTGCACGATAAGGGTTTTAACCAGGCATGAAATTCGAAACCTCTTGCGTGAGCTTCTTCAATCATCCACGCCAATACATCGTAATACGGATTTGGTGCCTGACCTTCTTTCCCGGTCAGAAATCTTGACCACGGAGCCAGTTCTGATGGATAAAGAGCATCGCCAACACTTCTAACCTGAACAATTACGGCGTTATAATTTAGTTTTTTATAGGCATCTAAAATCTCAATATAATCTGCTTTTTCTTTTTCTACACCATCAATGGCAGTTTTTGGCCAGTCAATGTTTACAACGGTTGCAATCCAGACACCTCTAAATTCGTTTTTAGGATGTGCTGTTTTTTCCTGCGCATTGGATTTCCATCCTAAGAAAAATAAAAATATAATAGAGAATAATAGTTGCTGATTTTTATGCATTTCAATCTTTTTTAACAGAAACCAAAAATAGTTTTTTTAGATGAGTATAAGAAATTATAATTTTAGAATAGTTCGCTTTGTTCTTTCGTTGAAATTATACCTTAAAAATCATGCCCTTTTTGTAAAAGTACCATAACATGCAACTCCATAAGAGTATATATAGTATCGAATAAGTAAGGGATGATATCATTTGATTTTCAAAAAGCGGGCTTATCCAGTATTGGTAAGCATAATCTCTAACGTTTATTTGATCTGAAATATTTTCAGGGTTCTGAATTTTAATTAATGCGAGTGCACGAGGTAATATTCCGGAAACGAAAAATACAATCATTGGATTTACGCCCCAGCTTAATAAAAATTTTGTCCATTTTTTGTGTTTCAATACATCTACAATATAGTAAATCAGCGTAAGAAGTAAAAGTGCAATTCCGGCAGTAAATAAAACGTAAGAACTCGTCCAAAGTGCTTTGTTTATTGGGAAAAACACAGACCATAACAATCCCGAAAGAATCAATATAATACTGATAATTCCCATTTTTTTGGCGATTTGTAGTTTTGGTAAAGGTTTAAGAAGCAATTGACCAATCAGTAAACCAATTAATCCGTTTGCTATAACAGGTAAAGTGCTTAAAACACCTTCTGGATCCCAGGTTTTAGTGGCAATGTACATATGATCTTTTAATAAAATACTGTCTAACCATGATGCTAAATTAGTAACGGGTTCAAGATTTGAATGACCAATTCCGGGAACGGGAACCAATGTCATTATTGCCCAATATCCGAATAAAATTAAACCACTCAGAATGATTTGCGTTTTTACAGTTGTTTTTAAATATATAATCGAAACAAAGAAATACACAATCCCAATACGCTGTAGAACGCCGGGAAGTCTCACGTCTTTAAAGTTTTCATGTCCGCCATAAGCTAGAGTCAGAAAAATTACAAAAAGACTAATGGCTAAAATAGTTTTGATTTTTAGATTAAAATCTCCAATTAAAGGATATCCTACTATAGCTGTTATTGCTAAACGAACAAGCAAAAGAGGAAATCCATCGAGTCCTAAAAAGTAAATGCTGTTGAAAAAGTATAGAAAGAATCCGAGGCAAATAATGCGTAACGAACGTGTTATTATTTTGAGAATATTTTCGGGTTTGTCTTGTTTTATAGGCATCGCCAAAGGAATTGCAATTCCTACGACAAAAATAAAAAAAGGAAATACAAGATCCGCCAGCGTGCAGCCATTCCATTTTGCGTGATCGAGAATAGGGTAAACATAATCCCAACTCCCTGGATTATTTACAACGGTCATTAATAAAACGGTAAGTCCTCTTAAAACATCAACTGAAATAATGCGATCTTTCATTTTCTTATTTTATTTAATTCGTTTCGGGGTAATTTTTTTCACGCAGATTTGGCAGATTAAGCAGATTTTATTTTTTAATCTTTATAATCCTTTAATCTGTGGCTTTGATCTAAAACATATAGACAGCTATGTACATTCAAAAAAGTGAAACGTCTACTTTTTAGCTCACAAAAATCTATGTTTCTATGTGTTAAAAATAATTGCATTCTGCGAGGTCACTTTGTTATTGTGGTAATGAAATTTTTCCCATAGTTACCGATGGAATTCCTTGATGAGAACCAAAATTAAAATCTTCGCCCGCTACGGTTTGATTGGCAAGAATGGCAAACAAAACGGCTTCTTTGGCATCACCTGAAATCCCCAGGTCATCACTTTTGTGAAATGTACAAGGTAATAATTCTTTTAGCCATTTTACTAGTAATGGGTTATGTGTTCCTCCGCCGGACATATAGATTTTGAAATCTTCAAGTTTAGAATCGCTGTTTTTTACGGAATAATGAATGGCTTCGGCAATTGTTTCGGCACTAAAACGGTTTAAAGTTGCTAATAAATCAGGAGCCGAA
The DNA here is from genome assembly GCF_963422545.1 of uncultured Flavobacterium sp. Classification (NCBI taxonomy): domain Bacteria; kingdom Pseudomonadati; phylum Bacteroidota; class Flavobacteriia; order Flavobacteriales; family Flavobacteriaceae; genus Flavobacterium; species uncultured Flavobacterium sp. The sequence goes on along the minus strand of NZ_OY730232.1, from coordinate 146,619 downwards.
ATTGTGTCGATGTTACTTTTTGCCAAAGCTGCTTTTACATAAGTTTCGCTAAAAAGTTCCGGACCAATAGTCTTTGGAAATTCCTGAGTAAAAAAAGCATCGTCTTTCAGATTGTTTAATAACAATTGATTTACGGTTCCTTGTTGAGCTATTTCGGCATCTTTGTCGTAACTTTTTTCAGGATAATATTGTTTTGTAAAAAGATCAATTAAAGTATTTCCAGTTCCGGTATCGGTTACAAAAGTTTCTTCGGCATTTAGGGAAGCAGGCAAAAAAGTAAAATTGGCAATTCCGCCCATGTTAAGCATAATGCGGTTTTCGCCCTTTTTTCCAAACAAAAAATAATCACCATAAACAGCCAGTGGAGCGCCCTCGCCACCTGCGGCAATATGTTTTTGTCTAAAATCAGACAAAGTGATAATGCCTGTTTTTACCGCAATATGATCGCCATCGCCAATTTGTAAAGTAGCATTTGGAAATTTTTCCTGTTGGTGTAAAAACTTTGGAGCATGCAAAACCGTTTGACCATGCGAAGCAATTAAATCAATTTCATCAGCAGAAATATTCCGTTTTTTCAGAAAACCATTTATCATTTCGGCATGCAAAATACCAATCCACTCGTTGAGCATTACCAAATGCTGAAAATCAATTTCTTTCTTCGCAAAAACTTTACGGATTTCGATTTTAATTTCTTCCGAGTAATCGATAGTTTCAAACTGAGTTACTTTGACAGCAGTATTTTGGCCTGAGCCCGAAATTTCGCATAACGCAATATCGAGTCCGTCAAGCGAAGTTCCTGACATTAATCCGATGATTTTTCGGGTTTCTTTTTGAGCAATTTGGTAAAGTGCACTTATATTTTTGTTCATGAAAATTAAATTTTATGAAGTCTGTTGAATTGAAATGCTAAAATCAGATTATTTTACATACAAAATGACTTAAAAGGAGATTTTTTCTTCAGAAGTTTTGCTGGTAAAATAAAGTCCGATGTAAGTGAATAATCCGTTTAGGATTATAAGTTCATTATCAAAAGTATATCCTATAATTGAAGCCGAATGTTCACTCACAAAATACGTCAAAAATGGAGCAATTATGCAAATTATAGGTACTATTTTGTCGTTTACGCGTCTTGATTTTTGTAATAATCCAAAGGCATATAATCCTAATAATGGCCCGTAAGTATAAGATGCTGCTCTGAAAATCAAGGCTACTACAGAACTGTCATTAAAAGAATTTAAGACAATAATTACCAGAAATAGTAATATCGAAAATCCAAAATGAACTAAATGTCTTCTTTTGATATTGTTGGTATTTGAGAGATTTTCTGTTTTGTCCATTCCCATAAAATCTACACAAAAGGAAGTGGTCAGAGCTGTCAACGCCGAATCTGTTGTTGCAAAAGTGGCGGCGATAATTCCCAATAGAAAAACAAAAGCCGGAACAATTGATAAATGGTTTAGTGCAATTTCTGGAAAAAGTAAATCTGTTCTTGGTTTGCCGGTTACTAAATCAAGCGGAGTTGAGATACCATTTTTGTTTGCATAGATGTATAATAAAGCGCCTAAACTCAGAAAAATAATATTGATAAGCACGAATACACCTGTGAATGTAAACATGTTTTTTTGTGCTTCGCCGATATTTTTACAGCTCAGGTTTTTTTGCATTAAATCCTGATCAAGTCCAACCATTGCTATGGTTACAAAGATTCCTCCAAGAATTTGTTTTACAAAATGATATTTGCTGGTTAAGAAATTATCAAAGAAAAATACTTGCGAATAGTTGCTTTTTCGAATGGTTGAAACAGATTCAATTACACTTAAATTTAAACTGTCGCACACAAAATATATCGTAATAAAAACAGAAGTTACCAGAAAAAAAGTCTGTAAAGTATCGGTAATTATAATGGTTTTTAAACCGCTTTTATAGGTGTATAAAAAGATTAGGGTTAAGGCTAAAAATACTGTCATTGGAAACGGAATTCCATAAAAATCAAAGACATAACGCTGTAACACAATAACGACTAAATACAAACGAAAAGCCGAACTTACAGTTCTGCTTACCAAAAAAATTGAAGCTGCTGTTTTATAGCTGTTATGCCCCATTCTTTGCTCGATATAGCTGTAAATAGAGGTGAGGTTCATTCTGTAATATAACGGAAGCAATACTTTGGCGATAATAATAAACCCAATCGCGTTTCCTAGTATAAACTGAAAATACTTGAATTGTTCTCCGTTTGGTGATCCTACTTCGCCGGGAACCGAAATAAAGGTCACGCCGGACAATGCGGTACCAATCATTCCAAAAGCAACTAAATACCATTTAGAGTTTTTATTGGCTTTAAAAAATGAATCATTGTCTTGTCCTTTTTTGCTGATGACTTGAGAAATGAACAATAATAGTCTAAAATATACGATGATAAAAATTAAGATGGTGCTTGAAGACATTTTGGTTTCGGATTAGTTATGAAATTATTTTTTAATTCGGTTGGTGTAATTACTTCGCCTTTTTGCTTTGCTAAATTTAATTAAACACATAGAAACATAGGTTTTGGTTTTGTAAAATAGAGACTTAAAAAAATCTAGATTTTTACACATAGCTATGTGTGTTTTAAATAAGTGAAACGCCTTTTTTTTAAAAGTAACAAATCTATGTTTCTATGTGTTAAATAATTACATCCAATTAGTCATTTTTTAGTGTTACTTTCTAATAAAACAGCTCTGACGCTTTTGTGTTTTTGTAACAATTCGGCAGCGGGATCATGCTCAATATGGAGTTCTTCCATGATCATTTTAATGGCTCTTTTTACTAATTTTTCGTTAGACAATTGCATGTCAACCATTTTGTTACCTTTAATTTTTCCCAGTTTAATCATAACCGAGGTTGAAATCATATTTAAGGTTAATTTTTGAGCGGTTCCGGCTTTCATACGTGTACTTCCGGTTAAAAATTCAGGGCCTACAACAACTTCTATCGGATAATCGGCTACCTCAGCAATTAATCCTTTGCTAATGCAGGAAATACTGCCGGTTTTAATGTTGTTTTCTTTTGCTTTTTTAAGTCCGCCTAAAACATACGGTGTGTTTCCCGAAGCAGCAATTCCAATGATAAAATCTAAACTTGAGATTTGATGTTTAGATAAATCTTTCCAGGCTTGTTCTGTATCGTCTTCGGCATTTTCGACCGCTTTTCTGATGGCAGTATCTCCGCCGGCGATAATCCCGATAATCATATCATGCGGAACGCCAAAAGTAGGCGGACATTCAGAAGCATCCAGAATCCCGATACGTCCTGAAGTTCCCGCTCCAATATAAAATAAGCGTCCGCCAAGCTGCATTTTTTTTACGATTGCTTTTACCAGTTTTTCAATTTTCGGAATTTGTTTTTCTACAATATGTGGTACTTTTTGATCTTCAGTATTTATGTTTATGAGTAATTCTTTGGTGCTCATTTGGTCTAAATTTTTGTATAAAGACTCTTGTTCGGTTTCAGGGTTTTTGTTTGGCATAACAAATAAATTGTGGTTATTTTATAAAAATCGGGGCAATATAATATGCCCCAATTTTACAATTTTTAAATAGCAGGATCGGGAGGAGTATTGGTGTTGTTGTTTCTTTCAGAATCAGGATAAGGATACCAGTTACGGTTTCTCTCGGCTCCGGCAGTTCCTGCGCCCGGACGATCAAATCTTCTGCTGTCTTCCAATTTCAGACTTGACATATACATTTCGATACAACGGTTTCTGTAAATCTCGGTTAAAATAGCAGGTTTTGTAATAGCTCCGGTGTATGGCGCAAGATTGGCTCCAATTCCATATGTATCTGCTGCTGCAGTTTTGGTCAAAACTTTATTTAATTCGATGATGGCTTGCGGTAAATTGTCTTTACGGGCATATCCTTCGGCTTTAATTAGCATCATTTCACCAGGTAAATAAAGCGGAATTGGTTTAATATTAGAATCAAAAAAACCTGTAGCAACCGTAGGATTTGAACCCGGTTTGATATAAAAATTCAATCTTCCGTCAGAGCTTGAAGGCGCTAAGTCTGCTGGTAATCCTAAAGTTAAATCAACGGGTTGAAAAACATTGTTTGTGGTAATAGAAATATAAGCAATTGGATTTGCACTAATCTGATCAAAAGCAAATATTGATTTTACCGAAAGATCAACCATTCCGGCATAAGTAATGGCATTGTCATAATCTCCCTCCATTAAATAAGTTCTGGCTAAAAGGGCATAAACAGTATTTTTATAATTAATACCACTTACTAAACCTGAGAATCCTGTGGCTTTGTCAAGAAAAGGTTCTGTTGCTTTTAGAATTTTAATCGCTTCGGTTAAGACATCTGCTCTGGAATCAAAAGTGACATTTTTTCCTGTTTTTAGAGGTACACTTTGAAAATATTGTACGAGAGTCGTAATCGCCATTGCCTTAAAAATAGTGGCATGAACAAGAACACTTGCTTTTTCGTTTTCAGAAGTCAATACATCAATATGATCGATTACTTTTTGAGATTCTGATTTAATCACAAGACATTGTGACCACAGATTATTGACCACCTGATTTTTGGTCGAAAGCACGCCGCCACCAACAGAAAGTTCACCTTCGTCAACATTTCCGGCATTTAGCAATCGCAATTCTTTTGTTGTAAATCCGTTTCCGGTAATAGTATTGTAAACGGGACTTATACGTTCGATGCTCCAAAGCTGTTGTAATCCATTGGCGGCACCAATAATTCCTTCTCTCGTTCCAAAAACCAATTCCTGAGATGGTTTTGTTGGGTCTAAATAATCTTCATTACAACTTGTAAAAAGTAATGTAAGGGCTACTATAGGGATGAATATTTTTTTCATGATGTTTTTGTTTGATTAAAATTGAACTTTTACAGCCAATGAGTATGAACTTGGAATTGGCACTGTTCCAAAATTGTATTTCGCAACTGAAGATTGCCCTCCTGAATTGGTTTCCGGATCAAAACTGGTGAAATTATCCCATGAAATCAGGTTTCTTCCACTTGCAGTAACTGTTAAATCATCGAAGAAGTTATTTAATTTTCCAAAAGAATAGTTTAAAGAAACTTCTCTTAATTTTAGATAACTTCCGTCAACAACTCTAAATTCTTCAATATTATAAATAGACCAGATATAGCCTCGAGGTAATTCTCCGTTAAGCTCCTTGGTTACTATTGTTCCTGATCCCACACCTTGTCTGGTTCTGTAATCGGCATCAAAAACATCTACGCCGTGAACACCGTCAAATAATATTGATAATCCAAATTTTTTGTAATTTAAGTTGGTACCAAATGCAATGATATAATCCGGATTTGGGTTACCAATTTGTTTGTTCAAAATAGTTCCTGTTGGCTGTCCTGAAGCATCTCTTTGTGGTGCTCCCGTAGTCACATCGCCTTTTTCAGTTTGAGGATAACCACTAGGCGTTAATAATAAACTACCGTCTGCATTTCTGGCAAAGTAAGTACCGTAGAAAATTCCAATAGGTTTATCCATTTCTACAAAAACAGGTGCTCCGGCTAAATTACTGTCTAGTTTAAAACGTTGTTGCGGTAATCCTGTTACTTTATTTCTGTTACTGCTGTAGTTTACAAAGACGTCAAGATGTAAATTCTCTTTTTTGATAAGATCATATTTTAGGTTTATTTCATACCCTTTATTGTTCATTTTTCCAATGTTTTTAATGGTATTGGTAGCTCCTTCAGAAGCTGCTAATTGAACCGGTAATAACAAATCATCAATATCGGCATTGTAATAACTGAAAGATAAATTCAGACGATCTTTTATAAAACCAAAATCACCCCCAAGTTCATAAGTAACACTTTGTTCCGGTTTTAGGTCCAGGTTTCCTTGTTTGAATCCTTCAATAGTAAAAGTACTGTTTCCTAAGAGCGTTCCGGTCGAATAATTGGTAAAGCGGGCATAAGGTTTAATGGCGGTTAAACTTCCTGATTTTCCCCAGGATGCTCTAAAACGTACAGAGCTTACAGCATCATGAATACCTTGCATGAATTTTTCATCAGAAAGTACATAACTGGCACTTGCTTTTGGATAAAACTGAGATCTGTTATCGCTTGAGAAAATAGTCGATGCATCTTGTCTTCCGGCAATTGTCAGGTAAAGTTTGTCTTTGTAACCAACGGTTTCCTGAAGGTAATAACCCCATAAATTGTATTTGGACTGGCTGGAACTTGGCGAACCCGGAATCAGGGTATTAAAAGCATTTATAGTTTCAATAAACGGTTTTAAGTTACGGCCTTCAATAGCTACAAAATTGTCGCGGTAAGTTTGCACATTGTAACCTCCGTAAGTAGTTGCTTTCCATTTATCGTTGATGTTCCAAAGGTATCTTAAATTCAGATCGTTATTAAATTGTACGACTCTGTTGGTAGCTTCAGAAACATAACCATCGTTGTAATACGAAGGATTAACCACATAAGGATATCTCGGAATAAATACATTTCCTCTTTGATTGTAATTATCGATACCAAAAATCAAATCGGCATTAAAATTTTTAAAAGGATTATAATTTAATTGCAAATCTGCAATAATACGATCAGTATTTTGTTTGATTTTAAAAGTCTCAATAATCGAAAGCGGATTAACTCTGTTTGGGTCAACGGCCATTAAATTGCCATTAACATCTCTTCGGTTAATGTCATAAATATTATTGGTAATGTTTATCGCATTTATCGGACTCCAGAAAACGTTTCCGTCCGGTTTTTCATTAGAACTTGAATTCACGTAGTTTAATCCTACCGTAGCAGACATTTTAGAATTAAAGTCATGTTTCAATCTTACTTTAGCGCCGGCTCTTTTAAAATCAGTATTTTTTACAATTCCTTCGTTTACCAAATAACCAAGAGAAGCAAAATATTTGGTTTTATCGTCTCCGCCTTGTAGCGAAAAGTAAGTGTCAGTTCCAACGCCTGTACCAAAAATATCATCCTGATAATCGTAGCGTTTTACATCAGTAGTTCTGGTTTCAAGATTTCGGCCTAAAACTGTTACTGTAGTTGGACTCGCAGGATTTCCTTGAATAGGGAATAATGCCGGAGAAGTGCTCACAAATTGCTTGTCAGACATATTCATGTCCAGTTTTTTTCGGATTTGGTTTGAAGTTACGCTGGTCGAAAAAGTATATCTCGTTTCGCCTGCTACGCCTTTTTTAGTAGTAATTAAAACCACACCATTGGCAGCTCTTGATCCGTAGATTGCTGCGGCAGCACCTCCGTTCAAAACCTCCACGCTTTGTATATCGTTTGGGTTAATATCTGATGATCTGTTTTGACCAATTTGCATATTAGAGTTTCCGCTTGTTACATTCAGGTTGGTTACATTGGTAGTGGCATTGTTTAAAACCACACCGTCAATAACATATAATGGATCTGAAGAACCTAAAATAGATGAAGTTCCTCTAAGTTTGATGCTGAAACCTCCCGCAGGATCTCCTGAGTTTTGGGAAACCTGTGCTCCGGCAATTTTTCCTTGTAAAGCTGTCGAAAGACTTCCGGGTTGTGCTTTAACCAAATCTTCACCTTTTAAGCTTGTTACGGCATTTCCGAGTTCTTTACGTGTTGCGCGTACCGTAGAACCCAGAACAACAACTTCAGAAAGCGTGTTGAGTTCTTCGGTCATTTTAAGATTAATGGAGTTGGTGCCGGATGTAATTTTTACTTTTTTTGTAGCAAACCCAACAAAAGTAAAAGCGAGCGTTTCGCCTTCGTTTACGGCTATGCTAAATTTTCCGTCTAAATCTGTTACAGTACTTTTAGAGGTTCCTTCGATCAAAACGGATACTCCTGGTAGAGAAAGTCCGTCAGTACTACTCGTAATTGTACCGGTTACGGTTTTTGTTTGCGCAAGAACGGGCTGTGCAAACAAAATAATTCCAAATAAAATAAATAATAGTTTTTTCATTTTAAAATATTTGTTTGGTTAGAAAACCTAAATATAGGAATTAATTTTAATAAATGAATTATTATGCAATATTTTTATTTATAGTGTAATAAAATGCATAAAAATGCATTATTTTTTATGCTGGAAAGTTGTCAAGAGCTTTATGTAGATGTTTTGAAATAATTATTTCTTAAATCGTGCATAATAATGCATTATATTTTATATTTGTTAAAAAATTAAAATGCTTAAAAAAGAAAGACATCAATTTATCATGGATAAATTTAAGAATGTCGAAAAAATAAATACCACTGATCTTGCTTTAGAGTTAAACATCTCTGAGGATACTATACGTAGGGATTTTAATGAATTGCACAACAAAGGACTCATCAATAAAGTATATGGTGCAGCTTTTCCTGTAAAAGAAAAATCAAATAATGTATTTGATATTACCATTATTAATGAAGACAAAAAGATAATAGTAGGACAAAAAGCGTTGTCGTTTTTAAGCGAAGGACAAGTAATTATAATGACCGGAGGAACGACCAATTTGTCTTTTTGCAAACTCATTCCAATAGATTTTTCGGCTACAATATATACGTATAGTTTGCCTATTGCCATGCAGTTATCGCAACATCCTAATATCGAATTGATTTTTATTGGAGGCAAATTGCAGAAAAAAGCTATGGTAACTGTTGGCATCGACGTGGTTCAGGTTTTGTCTAAAATCAGAGCTGATGTTTGCTTTCTAGGCGTAAGCAGTTTAGACGTCAATCAGGGACTTACCGAAATGGGATATGAGGTTTCGATCATTAAAAAAGAAATGATTAATGCCTCAGACAAAGTTATTGTTCTGGCAACCTCAGATAAAATAAATGGCAAAATGCCACATCAGGTTTGTGGTCTCGACAAAATAGATGCAATAGTGACGGAGCTAAACCCAAAAAGTTCCAGAATGAAAAGTTTTGTGGAGGCTGGGGCAAGGGTTTATTGATTAGGCTGCGTTATTTTGCGGTTTTTAAACTCTATTTTTTACATTATCTCTTTCTGAAAAAATGTTGTTGTCTTATTTTTTTAATAAGACAACAATATAAAAATTGTCCTATTTTGATATTTTAATGACGTCTTGGTCTTTTTGCAAAATGATTTTCCTTGATATATTTAGTGGATTGTGATAATGTAATAATAAAGTAGAAATTATGACATCAGCTAAATTATTTATTTTAGGAGAAGAACGAGAGTTATTATCGATAGATACTAATTATTATAGGTATACAAGATACGATGGATCTCCTACCAGTAATATCGAAGGAGGGCTTATTACTTTGAGCTTTGTGTCAGAAGAAAGCGATGAGGTTTTTTGGTACAATATGATCAAAAAAGTAGATAAACGGACGGATAGAATGGAAAAAGGGGAAGTACATTTTTATAGTAAAGGCGAAGAAGATATCCCTATTAGAAAATATAAATTTAATGATGCCTATTTGATAGAACTTTCGGAAGTGTTTTATAGTGACGGAACAGAGAATATGAGGACTATTTTAACCATTTCGCCTGCTATTCAAAATTATGGTACTCCGCATGATTTGGTAAAGCATTGGCAGAAATCTTGGATTCCTCCTGCTCAGCCTATTTATTATTTGCCAGCAGAAGAAAAGAAAGAAACTCAGGTAAAAATAATTCAACTTACAATTTCTTTAGATTTTGGTTCTGCCAATGATGGTTCGGGAACAAATCAACAGCAAGGAATGTTGTTTGGCAAAACTTATGAATTTAAAGTTATTGACTATACTCAGGAAACTCCAACAGATTTGTCTGTAATAAACTGGATGTATAAATACCATAGTTTGTCACAGAATAAATGGATTGAAAACAAACTCTCTGTAACTGGCGACACACTAAAGTTTACTCTTAATGAAAAAGACATGTGCGGGCGTTTTGTATATTTACGTGCCTACATAAAAGATGTTGAAAATGAAGGTGAACTTAAAGTTTGGAAACATAACAGGTTTAGATGGTTTGATAGGATGATAGTTCATAATCAAATTAATAGCCGTGTTAAAGACCCTTGGAAAATTGATCAAGGATATAGTTCCCTTTGCGGAATGGCAGCACTCTATTACGCTATGATTAAACGAGATTCGAAAGCTTATGAAAAATTGGCAAAAGAACTTTTTAGAACTGGAGAACATACAATAGGCAGTTATATAATAAAGCCTCATGATAAAGCTTTAGGCATGTATGAAACGAAAATCACAGACCTTAATTATATTGCAATGGATATGAGTGCTATAGACTGGATTGTACTGGCGACGACACGAAGTAAAGAAAGTTTAAACAGCCAATTTGTTTACAATGGTTTCGAGAACGGTGATGTCGACATGTTAAAAGCAGTAAATTGGCCCGAAATGCTTACCAGAATGTGTAAAGAAGTGGCAGGATTTACTCATGCAGAAGCAATTGATTTAGGTTTGCTCCAAATTGCTAATAAAAAGGGAATATCTGGAAAATTAAACGACGCTTTGGGTGATATTGATATTATGCATCTTAAAATTATTGATCGAAAATATAAACAAGGACATACAATCTTAATGATGATTGATAGCGGTATGATTGAAGATAAAGTTAGTTATAATGTAAAAGATTTAACAGAAAATGCACATTGGGTTGTTTATGAAGGGGGATTAAATTTTATTGACATAGGAGATAGTAAATTTGTCGGTTTTAGAATTTATACTTGGGGTTATGATCCAGTTAATCAAATTGATGAATCAGGACTTCCAGCAAAATCTACAAAAACTTTAATTTATAAAAACGAGCGGATTAGCATAGAATCATTTAAATCAAATTATTATGGATACATTGAAATGTTTTAGTTTAATATGTTTATGTTTTTTGGTAACAAGTTGCAATGAGTACTTCAACGAGGATTATTCATTTCAAGGAATTTACCTAAAAAAATGGAAGTCATCAATTTGTCCAAAAAAAGTTATTTTAGAGAAGTATGTAAAAAAATCAAATTTTAAAGAATTAATTGATAGTAGTTCTGATTTTGATATAAATAGTAATTGTTTGCCAAAATATGATAAGAATAATAGGCAAGTTAAAACTTCAACTTATAATGAGCAACTTTATATATCTCCTTATATTATTTACAAAGGAAAAATTAATTACGATATAAGGTTAATTATTGATGATAGTTTGGAATATAAGATAACAAATATTGAAAGTAAACGAGATACTACTCTTTATGTTTTTACATTAGGCAGAAAGTATTACATTGATAATAGTATTTATAAAATGACCGTAAATGGTAATAAGTTAAAAAATGAATCAGCAACTTTAGAAATTCCAACAGAGTTTGGTCGAATTATCAAAAAAAGTAAGAAATGATTGAGGGTACTTAGGATATACCCTGCTGTGCGAAGTCTCCCGACTTCGTGCCCGTTCCAATAATCTAGATGTTTTTTGAATTTGTTTGATCATCGTTGTCGCTACGAAGTCGGGAGACTTCGCAGAGCAAAGAGCAAAGAAAAAAATTAAAATAATATAAAATCTTCTTATAAAACCAAAAGCCCTAGCCCTGATGGGAGGGAAAATCCTTTTGTGCCAGGGTTCGGCACAAAAGATTGGAAGGACAGCAGGAATAGCTTCAAATTAAAATTCCAATTTTTGCTTGTTCGAGTTTAAGTTTCATAAGCCTTCGACTTCGCTCAGGGTGACAATTGAGGTGAAATTCCGATAAAAAAAATCTAAATTCCAATTCAAAAAGACACAATCAAAGAAAAAAACTTAGAACCTTAGTATCTCAGTATCTCAGAACCTCAAAAAAACCTATTTTTGTAATTCACTGAATCCGTTTTAGGTCATAAATTAAGTTATAATGTCAATAGTTAAAGAGTTACAGCAATTATCAGAATCCTTAGAAGGAACACTTTTATACGACGATCTTCATAAAACGCTTTATTCTACGGATGCTTCGGTGTATCGAATTAGACCAAAAGCAGTTGCGGTGCCTAAAACGATAGCCGATATTAGTAAACTAATTAAGTTTGCAGGGAAACATCATATTTCGATTACGCCTAGAACTGCAGGAACTTCACTGGCGGGACAAACGGTTGGTGACGGAATTGTGATCGATGTTTCGAAGAATTTTACCAAGATTCTGAATTTTGACCCAATTAAAAAAACAGTTACGGTTCAACCTGGCGTGATTCGCGATGAACTGAATTTATTCCTGAAACCTCACGGCGTATTTTTCGGCCCGAATACTTCGACTTCAAACCGCTGTATGATTGGCGGAATGGTGGGGAATAATTCTTCGGGAACGACTTCGATTCGTTATGGTGTAACGCGCGATAAAATTGTAGAGATAAAAGGGCTTTTGAGCGATGGATCTGAAGTGGTTTTTAAGGAACTGACTTCGGCTGAATTTATCGAGAAAACCAAAGGTGATTCTTTAGAAAATAAAATATATAAAAGCCTTTACGACGAACTTTCGGTAAAGGCAACACAGGAAGAAATTATAAAAGAGTTTCCGAAACCTGAAATTCATAGAAGAAATACAGGTTATGCCGTTGATATTTTGTTGAAATCGGATTTGTTTGGAGGAACGGAACCAACCATAAACCTCGGAAAATTACTTTGCGGAAGCGAAGGAACTCTTGCTTTTACAACTGAAATTACTTTAAAAGTCGATGATTTGCCGCCTGCCAATAATATTATGGTTGTGGCGCATTATCATAGCATTCAGGAATCGCTGGAATCTGTTGTGGTGGCAATGAAACATCATTTGTATACTTGCGAAATGATCGACGATACGATTCTGGATTGTACAAAAACGAATCGTGAGCAATCTAAAAACAGATTCTTTTTGGTTGGTGAACCTAAAGCGATTATGATGTTTGAGGTGGCTTCGCACAATGCTGAAGATGCCGAAAATCAGGCGAATGCTTTAATTGCCGATTTGGAAAAACATAATTTTGGTTATGCTCTTGTAAAAATTTATGGTGACGATATTGAAAAGGTAATTGAACTTAGAAAAGCCGGTCTTGGACTTTTAGGAAGTATTGTTGGAGATAATAAAGCAGCTGATTCTATTGAGGATACGGCGGTTGAATTAAGCGATTTACCAGCTTATATTGCAGAGTTTTCGGCAATGATGCTGCGTCACGGACAGGAAGCGATTTATTATGCGCATGCGGGTGCGGGAGAACTGCATTTGCGTCCGGTTTTGAATTTGAAGAAAACATCAGACTTAAAATTATTTAGAACCATTGCGACCGAAGTGGCTCATTTGGTTAAAAAATACAGAGGTTCGCTAAGTGGTGAACACGGCGACGGAATTGTGCGCGGAGAGTTTATTCCGTACATGATTGGCGAAACGAATTATGAATTGCTGAAAAGGATCAAATTATCGTTTGACCCGAATTCGGTTTTAAATATCGGGAAGATTGTCAATGCCTTGAAAATGGACGAAAATCATCGTGTGGTTTCGGGAAGAGTAGAACCGGATATTAAAACGTTTCAGGATTTCTCAGACAGTTTAGGGATTTTGCGTGCTGCCGAAAAATGCAACGGATCAGGAGATTGTAGAAAACTGCCATCGGCAGGAGGAACAATGTGTCCGAGTTATCGTGCAACCAAAAATGAAAAAGAAACGACGCGTGCAAGAGCCAATGCGTTACGTGAATATTTGACGTATTCTGAGAAAGAAAATAAATTTGACCAGAAAGAATTATATGAAGTTTTTGAGTTGTGTGTGAGCTGTAAAGCCTGCGCCAGCGAATGTCCGAGTAATGTGGACGTCGCAACCTTAAAAGCAGAGTTCTTATACCAATACCAAAAAGCAAATGGATTCTCGACTCGAAATAAGATTTTTGCATACAATGCAAAACTGAATAAAATGGGAAGTTTGTTTCCGTCGATCACCAATTTTATTTCGAATCAATCTTTCGTTAAAAAAAGCATGGGAATTGCGCCTGAAAGACAAGTTCCGCTTTTGGCGAAAAAGACTTTCAAGAAATGGTATGAAAATCATAAACCGCAAAATAATAATTTCCCAAACGGACAAGTGTATTTGTTTAATGACGAATTCACGAATTATTATGATGTAAATATCGGAATTGATGCTTTTGAATTATTGACGAAATTAGGTTATGAGGTTCTGGTTGTCGATCACGAAGAAAGCGGAAGAACCTATTTGTCAAAAGGGTTTCTGGAAGAAGCGAAGAAAATTGCGAATATCAATGTCAACATCTTCAAGAATTTAATTTCTGCGAAAGCGCCATTAATAGGCATCGAACCTTCGGCAATTTTAACTTTTAGAGACGAATATTTACGCTTAGCAGATGATAAAGAAACTGCTGAAAAAGTAGCGCAAAATGCCTTTACGATCGAAGAATTCTTTAAAAGAGAGATCGTAGATGGAAAAATAAAACCGGATTCATTCTCTGAAGAAAAGAAAGAAATTAAGATTCACGGACATTGCCATCAGAAATCTTTGAGTTCTGTTGAAGCGACTTTCGCCATGCTGAATTTACCGACCAATAATGTCGTTACAATTTACAATTCGGGTTGTTGTGGAATGGCGGGATCATTTGGTTACGAAAAAGAACATTATCAGGTAAGTATGCAAATGGGAGAAGATACTCTGTTCCCAAAAGTACGCAATACTGCCGAAAATGTAAAAATCGCCGCAGCAGGAACAAGCTGTCGCCATCAAATTTATGACGGAACGAGTAGAGAAGCACAGCATCCGGTAAGTATTTTGAAAAGCTGCTTACGTTGAGAGATGGCGCGCGGATGAGAACGGATTTTTTTTTTTCTCGCAGATTCTACAAATTTAAGCAGATTTAATTAGATTCTTATTAAAATTAATTTGTGTATATCTGCTTAAATCATTTTAAATCTGCGTGAAATTTATATTAGAAGAATTCGCGTTTATCTGTTTAATCCGCAAAATCCGTGGGCAAAAAATATTCTAATAAAAACAAAATCGTTTTATATATTTGAAATCAGGATAATTTTTACATTATTTGCAAAATAAAACCATAAAGACTGAAAGATATTAATTTTAAAAGCAAAATCACATATGGCATTATCAGGTTTATTCCGTAAAAAAACGGTACAAGATATTCTGAAACAAGTTGCAAAAAATGAAGCAGATGGTCATAATGCATTAGGAAAGCATTTGACTACTAGAGATTTAACTGCATTTGGAATTGCGGCGATTGTTGGAGCAGGTATTTTTAGTACTATCGGAAAAGCCAGCGCAGATGGTGGTCCGGCTGTTATTTTCTTGTTTTTATTTACTGCATTAGCCTGTAGTTTTGCTGCTTTTGCTTACGCGGAATTTGCCTCGATGGTTCCGGTTTCAGGAAGTGCTTATACATACTCGTATGTTGCTTTTGGAGAAATTATTGCCTGGATTATTGGCTGGGCTTTAATTATGGAATATGCTGTAGGGAATATAACGGTCGCCATTTCGTGGAGTGATTATTTTACGGGACTGCTCCAGAGTGGGGGGATCCATTTGCCACAATGGATTCAAATGGATTATCTAACGGCTTCAAACGGGTTTAAAGATGCCACTGCTTTAATGCAAGGCGGAAAATCGTTCGAAAATTTAAGTGCATCTTTACAAGCTGCTCATACAGCCTGGACAACGGCACCAACGATTGGTTCTTTCCATTTTGTTGCTGATTTACCTGCTTTGTTCATTATTATTTTAATTACGGCCTTGGTTTATAGAGGGATGAAAGAATCTCGTAACGCCAGTAATGCAATGGTGGTTGTAAAACTTTGTATCGTACTTTTAGTTATTGCGGTGGGTATATTTTATGTTGATACTGCTAACTGGAATCCGTTTGCGCCAAATGGTGTAAGTGGAGTTTTAAAAGGAGTTTCGGCTGTTTTCTTTGCTTATATTGGTTTTGATGCCATCTCTACAACTGCTGAGGAATGTAAAAATCCGCAACGTGATTTACCACGCGGAATGATGTGGGCGATCATTATTTGTACTACTTTATATATTGCTATTGCCTTGGTTTTAACCGGAATGGTGCGTTATAACGAATTGAATGTTGGAGATCCTCTGGCATTTGTTTTCGATAAATTAAATCTAAAATGGATGTCGGGAATTATTGCCGTAAGTGCGGTGATTGCTATGGCAAGTGTTTTATTGGTTTTCCAGATGGGACAGCCTCGTATATGGATGAGTATGAGCCGTGATGGTTTATTGCCAAAGAAATTTTCTACAGTGCATCCAAAATTCAAAACACCGTCATTTGCGACAATTGTAACCGGTTTTGTGGTAGCGGTTCCGGCTTTGTTTTTGAACTTGACTATGGTAACAGATTTATGTAGTATAGGAACTTTGTTTGCCTTTGTATTAGTTTGTGCGGGAGTTTTGGTATTGCAAAATAAACCGGATATTCCAAGAGGAAAATTCAAAACACCTTATATCAATTCAAAATTTATTTTACCTGTTTTAATGATTGCCGGATTGTATTATGCTTTTGCTTTTAATAATAAAGTGACAATGGCTTTTATTAATAATGAAGCACAAACAAATGACGCTACGACAATTATTACATCTTTAAATAAAGAAGAATCGACGAAAGTTTTCAATTATTTAGAAAGTATCGATGTTCATAATAAAACTGCCGAAACATCAGATTTAGAGCATTTATTGAGCCAATATCAAGACGATGAAGCAAAATATGCTGAGGTTGTAAAAGGATTGCCAATCAATGATTCTCTAAAATACGAATCTGGTTTCAACTTATTTAAACACAAAATCCCAATGTGGATTTTCATATTCGTTTTAGCTGGATTAGCGGTTTGGTCATTCAGACAAAATTTATCTTTAATTCCGCTTTTAGGACTAATATGTTGTTTGTACATGATGGCCGAATTAAGCGTTTGGAACTGGATTTATTTCACAATCTGGTTATTAATCGGATTGATTATTTACTTTACGTTTAGCCGAAAAAATAGTAAACTGAATTTTGTTGAGAAGGTTTAACCCTTGTAAAATGTAAAAAGTTATATACGAAAAACCGTTCTGAGATTATTTTCAGAACGGTTTTTTTACGCAAAAAAAAATCCGCTTAGAGAAAGATCTCCAGCGGATTTAAACAAACTAATAAAAAAACGTGCAAATTTATTTATAAAGAAATGTTTTGCTTTTGTAAGGTTATCATAAGTTTTTTTTTCACGCAGTCCCGAGAGCTCGGGAGCAGATTTACTTTTTAAGTTTAAAATCGCCACGAATTCACGAATTTTTTAATAATTACTTTCGTGAATTAAATGGAAAAATTGTGCATTTCAAAAGAATGCATCTGTGTTAATCAGTAAAACCAGTAAAATCAGTGGGCAAAATCTATAAAATTCCAAGTTCCACCATACACTCCTTCATCATTTTATAAGTACGCTCAATATCATTATCCAACCCAATCGAAAAACGAATCAAACCATCCGTCAATCCCATTTCGTGTTGTTCCTCTAACGGAATTTCACTAGAAGTAGAAGTTCCAGGCGCGCTGAATAATGTTTTATAGAATCCTAAACTTACCGCTAAATATCCAAGATTTCTGGCTTGCATTAACTCCATCAATTCATTGGCTTTCGCCAAAGTCCCAACGTCAATTGTCATCATTCCGCCAAAACCATATTCAGGATTAATCATCGTTTTATACAATTCGTGACTTGGGTGACTTTTCAATCCCGGATAAACCGTTTTAAGTCCGTCTTTTTCAAATTTGTCTGCCAAAACATGTGCATTATGGCTGTGTTGTTTAATTCTGATATGTAGCGTTCGAAGATTTTTCATCACACTTGCAGAACGTAAGCTATCCATTGTTGGTCCCAAAAGCATGCTCGCTCCAGAGTTTACATTTTTCAGTGAATTGATAAATTCTTTAGACGCACAAGTTACACCACCAACCGTATCGCTGCTTCCGTTAATATACTTTGTCAAACTATGAATCACGATATCAGCACCTAATTTTGCAGGAGAAACTGATAAAGGCGAAAAAGTATTATCAACCACTAATTTCAAATTATGCTTTTTAGCAATTTTTGCTAAACTTGCAATATCAGCCACTTCCAATAACGGATTACTCACTGTTTCGCAATACAAAACTTTTGTTTTTGGTGTAATCGCCGCCTCTACAACATCAAGTTTAGTAATGTCTACAAAGCTTGTTTCAATACCCAAACGAGGGGTAAAGTTTTTCAGGAAAGCATAAGTTCCACCATAAATCGTTCTGCTTGAAACAATATGATCGCCAGCGCCACAAAGCTGTAATAAAGTAGGTGTAATCGCTCCCATTCCTGAAGCCGAAACATTCGCCGTTTCCGTTCCTTCCATCGCTGCCAGAGCCTGATCTAAATACAAATTACTTGGCGACGAATGACGTGAATACAAATAACAGCCTTCCATGTTTCCTTCAAAAGTGTCAAACATCGTTTTTGCAGAAAGAAACGTATAAGTAGAAGAATCAGAAATCGACGGATTCACACCACCAAATTCCCCAAAGTATTGTAAATCCTGAATTTTATCAGCTGGATTAAAGTCTTTCATTTTTATGTTATTGCGAGGAACGAAGCAATTTCGTCCTCTAGTTAGTATTATTGTTTTTTGCCATTCCCATTGGAATTTGGAATTTATTTTTTGGAATTTTCAGTAGCTATTTCCTGCTATCCGTTTCAATCTTTTGTGTCGAACCCCGGCACAAAAGGATTTCCACTTCTATCAGGGCTAGGCTCTCGTTTTCAAAATAAATTCTATCCAAAATAACATCTTATTAGAAAATTAATCAATGATATGTTTAGTAATTAGATTTTAAAACTATAAAAATTACTTTATAAAGATTATTGTTCTAAATTTGATCTGTAAAAACCAAATAACTAGATTTTCTTTCATTTTATAAAACCAGCAAAAATGACTTTAGACGCCACCGACAAAAAACTCTTGATTCTATTACAAACCGACAGTAAAAAAACAACCAAAGAATTGTCCTTAAAACTCAACCTTTCCGTAACTGCCGTTTACGAAAGAATCAAAAAATTAGAGCGCGAAGGAATAATCAAAAACTACGTAGCTTTAGTCGACAAATCAAAAATGGAAAAAGGATTTGTAGTTTTTTGTCATTTAAAACTCATTCAGCACACAAAGGAATTTCTAACCAAATTCGAAAGCGAAGTCATCAAGCTCAACGAAGTTTTAGAATGTCATCACGTAAGTGGCGATTATGATTATATCTTGAAAGTCCTGGTAAAAGATATGGAAGCTTATCGCGAATTTTTGGTAACAAAACTCACAACTTTACAACACATTGGCAGTACACAAAGTATGTTTATGATTAGCGAGGTAAAGAATTCGACGGTGATTTTTTAAAGGTACTGAGGTTCTGAGTTGCTGAGATTCTAAGTTTTTAGGTGCAAAGGTTCAGAGAGGCAAAGGTTGAAAGGTTTTGTGTAGAGGCGCACAGCAGTGCGTCTAATTGAGGTTCTGAGTTGCTGAGCTTCTAAGGTTTTAGGTGCAAAGGTTCAGAGAGGCAAAGGTTCAAAGGTTTTGCGTAGAGACGCACTGCTGTGCGTCTAAAACAGGACGAGTTTCTAAGGTTCAAAGTTGAATGTTTACATCTTTGTGATTTTACGAGAAATAAAAAATCTGCGTTATCTGCTAAATCTGCGAGAAAAACTTTTTATAATTCCAGAAATGAAATTTTTTAAATTTGAAGCTAATAATAAATATCTATAGTAATGGAACAATGGGGACCAATATCACTAAATGAACTCTATGATAAAATTCAGAAAATAGAAAAAGATCTAGATGGAGAATTAAAAAATTTTTGGGATTTGATTAAAATTGATCCAATAAAATGGGAAGAGAAAGAATATGGTGAGTTAGGAGGTGGATTTTGGGTTGTTGGTATTTTTGGTCATCAAGTAATTTGGTATAATGATATTGAAGAAGGATTTAATATTTCTGATTATAAAACATTTGGAAAAATTGAAGACTATTGGTGTAATCAAGACGAACTTGTTCATGTAGTTTACAGATTGTTTCGATTAGTGAAAGGTGAAGGAGGATTGATGAGAAGAGAAGGTCCTTCTCAAAATATAGTTTAAAAAAGAATAAAAAATTTCGCGACTTCGCGAGACTAAAAAAACAAAACTTAGCAAACATTGCAGTTAAATTCGCAATCCAAAAAAGCTTTGTGCCTTTGTGTCTTCGTGGCAAAAACCTTACCTTAAATTTCACACAAAAAACATTGAGATTTAAACTTTAAACAGAACTTTATTGCTTAATTTTGTAACCGCTAAAAAAATAAAAACAAATTACTATGAGTTCATTTGACGTAGTCATTATAGGTTCAGGTCCTGGCGGATATGTATCAGCAATTCGTTGCGCACAATTAGGTTTCAAAACAGCAATTGTAGAAAAGTATAACTCTTTGGGCGGAACTTGCCTTAACGTAGGTTGTATCCCTTCAAAAGCATTATTATCTTCTTCACATCACTATTCAGAAATTGCACATTTTGCAGATCACGGAATCGAAGTTTCCGGAGATGTAAAAATCAATTTAGAGAAAATGATTGCTCGCAAACAAGCAGTTGTAGATCAAACCGTAGGTGGAATCAACTACTTAATGGATAAAAATAAAATCACTGTTTTTAATGGTTTAGGTTCTTTTGTAGATGCAACACACATTGCAGTTGCTAAAGCTGACGGAACATCTGAAACTATTGAAGCAAAATATACTGTAATTGCTACAGGTTCAAAACCATCATCTTTGCCTTTTATCAAACTTGACAAAGAAAGAATCATCACTTCTACAGAAGCGTTGGCTTTAAAAGAAGTTCCAAAACACTTAGTTATTATTGGTGGTGGAGTTATCGGAATCGAGCTTGGACAAGTTTACTTGCGTTTAGGAGCTCAGGTTTCTGTAGTTGAATTCATGGACAGAATCATTCCTGGAATGGACGGAGCTTTGTCTAAAGAATTGACTAAAGTATTGAAAAAACAAGGAATGAAATTCTACGTTTCTCATAAAGTAAAATCAGTTGAAAGAAACGGGGATGCAGTTGTTGTTCAGGCTGAAAACGCAAAAGGAGAAACAATCACTCTTGAAGGAGATTATTCATTAGTTTCTGTTGGTCGTCGTCCTTATACAGACGGATTAAATGCTGACAAAGCAGGAGTAAAAATTTCAGACAGAGGACAAGTAGAAGTAAACGATCATTTACAAACTAATGTTCCTAATATTTATGCAATTGGTGATGTTGTTCGTGGAGCAATGTTAGCGCACAAAGCGGAAGAAGAAGGAACTATGGTTGCCGAAATCTTAGCTGGTCAAAAACCACATATCGATTATAACTTAATTCCTGGTGTAGTTTACACTTGGCCGGAAGTTGCTGCAGTTGGACAAACTGAAGAGCAAGTAAAAGCTTCAGGAACTGAATACAAAGTTGGAAGTTTCCCTTTCAAAGCTTTAGGTCGTGCAAGAGCTAGTGGAGACTTAGATGGATTCGTAAAAATCATTGCTGATGCTAAAACTGATGAGGTTTTAGGAGTTCACATGATTGGAGCACGTACAGCTGATTTAATTGCTGAGGCAGTTACAGCAATGGAATTTAAAGCTTCTGCTGAAGATATTTCAAGAATGAGCCACGCGCATCCAACTTTCGCGGAAGCGGTAAAAGAAGCTGCATTAGCCGCTACTGACAATAGAGCATTACACGTATAATTTACGTAAATCATAATTTTAAAAAACCGCCGGGATTTATATTTCGGCGATTTTTTTATTGTTTTAATATTTTAAAAGTATAATAAGTTTCTTTGTTTTGAGTATAGACGCTGTAGGTTTCATTTTCTTCATCATACAACTTATAAAGGTATTTATCGCCTTTAATGCTTAAGTTTTTTCTCGATATATTATTACTTTCAATAAATTCAAGTTCAAATTCGCAACTTCCTTTTTTTCGGAAAGTTAATTTTGAGAAAGTCCCGTCAGAAAATTTTTCGATCCACAAATCATCACTTAAAGTTACTTCTACTTTATTGCCATCATTTTCAATATAATAATACTTTGAAATTTTATCAAAATGATTACACTCTTCTTTCGATATTTTGTCCAGAGGTTTTTCGTTTTGCATAGACCAACTGCTTTCGGGATGCTTGTTTGGAAAAAGCGCTACAAATTCATTGCAATTTTTTTGTAATCTGAAAAAGATCTGTTCAAATACTTCTCTTTGAACGAGACTGTCTTTAAACTTTGCCAGATAAGGAGTTATATGAGAATTGTTGATTGTATTAATCCTGATTTCATTGTTCAAAGCTTTATTTTGAGCTAAAGATTTACAAATCTCCATATTTAGAGAATCTACTGATTTTATTGATTGAGATCTCGATAAATTGATATAAAGTAATAGTGCTACAAGTAGGTATTTTTTCATTTGAAGGAAAAGGTTTAATCAAATATAGTGGTTTAGTAAAAATATTTATGAATTTTGATGTTATTCTTAGAGTCAAAAAATATGAAATTCAAGAAAAATTTTGTAAATTAGATCTGAAATACAAATACTGTCTTTATTTGTATGAAAAGGTAATATTTTGAAGGATAGATATATAGGTTTAATTCTGCTTGAAACAGGAATTGTATTTATACTTTATTTCTAATGTTCAAATGTTATGAAAAAAGCTGTTGCTATCACTGATTTTAGCAAAGCTGAATACCTGGAAAACGGTTTGAAATTATAAGATTAGATTATAAAAAAGATATAAACCACATAACTGCCAATATTTTCTAAACAATAATGGCACGATTAAAGTTGATAACAGGGGCTATAATGTCACAAAAGACAAATGGGAGGAAAGCGTCGGGAAAGCCAGGCTTGTCAAAAAAGACAATGTTGGTATGCTTAAGGTTTCATTTTTTGGTCCTTTTTATTCCGGTTATAAGATAATTACGATCGACACAGATTATAAAGATGTGTTTGTCGCTGGTGAAAACTAAAATACATGACTAAAAAGTAAACCCGACAGTTATAAGCTGTCGGGTTTTTTATTTCAGTTCAAAAATAATTTATGCAGTAAAAACACTTTTGTAATTATCCCAATGTCTGTAAATCAAGAATAAGTTAGCTAGGAATAGTAAACCCGCAATAGGTAAAGTTTGCGGAGACATAAAATAATTGATAAATAAAATGTTTATGGTAATTGGTAATATCAAGATATTGGCAAGAGTTACGTAACGCCCTGTTACAAAAGCGATTCCGCAAATCAATTCAACAGACTTGGCTAATGGCATCAAATATTTTGAAGCAACAAGCCCCGTGTTAAAAGCTTTAAAGTCATCGTTAGTTACTGGCTCTGCAGGCATTAGATGAAAGAAAAAACTAATAGAGGCAAATAGTAACAACAGACCAATCAAAACTCGGACAATAATGGTAGCAATTTTCATAATACTGGGATTTTTATGGGTTAAAAAATATAATTATTTACTGATAAACATTGCAAGTCTGGATTCTCTGATAAAATGAAAAATTC
Source organism: uncultured Flavobacterium sp. (assembly GCF_963422545.1). Taxonomy (NCBI): domain Bacteria; kingdom Pseudomonadati; phylum Bacteroidota; class Flavobacteriia; order Flavobacteriales; family Flavobacteriaceae; genus Flavobacterium; species uncultured Flavobacterium sp. The sequence goes on along the minus strand of NZ_OY730232.1, from coordinate 123,155 downwards.
GTTTTTGAAACTGCTTTTACTGAGAATTTTACAATTAAAACAATCCTATTTATGGGATTAATTTAATGCTATATCAAATATAACGTTTTTTTTCTTATTAAATTACTAATTTCTTAACAGTTTTCTCATTTTTTAAGGAACTTTTTATAAAGAAAAAATGCCCCTAAACCAATCAGAATAAATGGCCAAAGATTAATAAAAAACACAAAGATTGCCTCAAGAATATACCAACCGCTTTTTAATGCATCAATAATTTGAATGCCTAAATTTGGTTTGTAAGCAGCACTTTCTTTTTCGCTTGCCATTATTTCTTGTCGAATGGTTTCGTTTTGGTAAAGCTGTAAAGTGATGGTGCTAAAATTGACCTGATCTTGCAGTGATAAGTTATCAATTGTGCTATTGTCATTGGCTTCTTTTTGGTTTGCCAAAGTGTTTTCGGCTTCGATAATGTCATTTATTTTTTTGCCTTTAGAATCAATCGCTTTTTCGACTCTTTTTTCGGTAGTAATGCTTCTTTTTTGCGAAAGCTGATTCGCTAATAACTTCAACGAAACATCATCGGCTTTAATAATCCTGAAATCCAGAAAGTCAATTTGTTTGGCAATAGTTTTAATTACGGTGTCAAGCTGTGTGTTAGGAACGCGAATCGTAATGTTGTTTTCAACCGTATATTTAGTAGTTTCAAGTGTGCTGTCCTGGCTTATTTTGGTTTTAATTTGATCCTGAATATTGCTTTGTAGATTGGTATAAGTAACAAAACCTCCAAATTTTTGCGTAGCGTTTTCAATTGCATAAGTAGACTTGACGACGTTTTTGACCTTGAATTTAATATCGGCAGTTCGAATAAATTTCTGTTTACTGTCTTTTTTCTCCACCGCTGCCGATGAAGAAATAGCAGTGCTGTCTGCTGTAGTTTTGTAATCTGCGGCCTCTTCGCCAGAGGCATAATCTGCTTTTTTACAAGAAAATAGTAATGCGATAATTACCAAGGAAGTCAATCCTAATTTTGCAATTGTTTTCATAAAGGTTATAAAATTTGATTAATAAATAATAGTTTGTCTTTCTAAAAGACAGGTTTTGTTTTTTGTCACAGATTAAAAGGATTTTTTCTGTTTGCGGTGAATTTTTTGCCACGAATTTCACGAATTACCACAAATTGAATTAGTGAAAATTTGTGTAATTCGTGGCAAAAGAAAAATCATTCTAATCATTTAAATCTGTGGCTTATTTTTTTGAGTAATTTTTTAATCAAATGGCAAGAAAATTTTTAATAATTAGTACTAATTCGATATACTAAAAAGTGTGCCAATAATTTTTGAGGATTATTTTATTGAAGGATTTTTTTTGTCGTAATTTTGACGTCTAAAATTTACCCATTTTTGAGAGTTTCAATTCATAAACATATTTCAAATCCAGAGCAGTTTAAACAGCAACTTCTAATTTGGTCACAGCAATTTCGCGAGGTAATTTTTTTGGACAGCAATTCGTATCCACAAGAATATTCCAGTTTTGATTGTGTGTTGGCTGTAGATGCTTTTACTTCTTTAAAAACGGATTTTCAGAATGCCTTCGACGATTTAAAACAATATCAGCAAACGACTAAAGACTGGCTTTTTGGCTATCTTTCATATGATTTAAAAAATGATATCGAAGATCTAAAATCATCAAATTTTGATGGCTTAGATTTTCCGGATTTGTTTTTCTTTCAACCAAAAAAAATATTCATACTGAAAGAAAATCAGCTTGAAATTCAATATTTATTTCTTTGTGATGATGAGGTCGAAGATGATTTTGAAGAAATTATGCAAACTCAGTCAGAACCATTTGTCACACTGAGCGGAGTCGAAGTGCAGCAACGCATTTCGAAAGATTTGTATGTTGAAAAAGTAACAAAAATGCTCGAACATATTCATAAAGGAGATATGTATGAAGCTAATTTTTGTATGGAGTTTTTTGCTGAAAATGCGATTATAAATCCGTTAGAAAAATTTCAGAAACTCAACGCTATTTCGGAAGCGCCGTTTTCGGTTTTCTTTAAAAAACATAAACAATATTTGCTTTCCGCATCTCCGGAACGATATCTGAAAAAAGTTGGAGAAACTTTGATCTCACAACCAATAAAAGGAACTTCAAAGCGATCTTCAGATCCTGTTGAAGACGAAAAATCAAAGCAATTTCTGGAATCAGACGCCAAAGAACGTGCTGAAAATATTATGATTACAGATCTAGTCAGAAATGATTTGTCGCATACAGCACAAAAAGGTTCTGTTGAAGTTGCAGAACTTTGTAAAATCTATTCGTTTTTGCAAGTACACCAAATGATTTCGACCATAACATCAAAATTAGATCCGCAGTATTCTTCAATTGATGTTTTGAAAACAACTTTTCCAATGGGAAGTATGACGGGTGCGCCAAAGATTTCGGTAATGAAAATCATCGAAAATCTGGAAGAAACAAAACGAGGTTTATACAGCGGATCGGTTGGGTATTTTACGCCTGAAGGTGATTTTGATTTTAATGTAGTAATCAGAAGTATTTTATATAATCAGGAGAACAAATACGTTTCATTTTCTGTTGGAAGCGCCATTACATCATTGTCAATTCCTGAAAAAGAATACGAAGAATGTTTATTGAAGGCTAAAGCAATGCATGAAGTTTTGCAGTAAAAAAATTAGCCACGAATTTCACGAATTAGCACGAATTTTTTTGTCTTGCAATTCGTAAAAAAAATATTAGCCACAGATTAAAGGATTAAAATGATTAAAAAATCTGTGCAAATCTTTTTAATCTGTGGCAAAAAAGAATAAATCTGCCGAATCTGCATTAAAAAATTCGTGCTAATTCGTGAAATTCGTGGCAAAAAAAATTAACGCTTAACAATTCATTTAAAAATAGATCGAATTTAATTTTCTACTTTTATCAAATGTTTTCAAAATTTCAAGATCATATCGCTTCAAGGTTTCCGTTTCTGGAAAATAAAAAACTATTTCTGGCCGTAAGCGGAGGTTTAGATAGCATGGTTTTACTTCATTTAGTAAAGCAATTGCCTTATAAAATTGCCGTTTTGCATTGCAATTTCCAACTCCGTGGATTAGAAAGTTTTGGCGATCAGAGTTTTGTTCAAAACTATTGCGATCAAAATGAAATTCCTGTTTTTGTTACTCAATTTGATACCGAAGCTTTTGCAAAAGATTATAAATTATCAACTCAGGTTGCGGCTCGTGAACTGCGCTATAGTTGGTTTTATGAACTTCTGGAAACAGAGCATTTCGATTATATACTAACAGCACATCACGCCGATGATAATCTGGAAACGTTTATTATTAACTTAACGCGAGGAACGGGATTAGACGGATTAATTGGAATCCCTGAAGAAAACGATAGAATTATTCGTCCGCTTTTGCCCTTTTCGAGAGAAGAAATCCTGAAATATGCTGAAGAAAATAATATCGAATGGCGAGAAGACAGCAGTAACGCTTCTAATAAATATCTTCGAAATAAAATTCGTCATGATTTGGTTCCGATTTTAAAGGAAATTAATCCGAACTTTTTGAATGCTTTTCAGAAAACGCAATCGTATTTGCAGGAATCGCAGGAAATGGTCGAAGATGCTTCTGTTATGATTTATCAGCAAGTTGCAAAAGAAGTTGGTGATGATATTCATTTTGATTTAAATCAGCTTAAAAAACTTCCTAATTATAAATCGTATTTGTACCAATGGCTGAACGAATTTGGCTTTTTGGCGTGGAATGATATTTATGATTTGGTTGATAGTCAATCCGGAAAACAAGTGCTTTCGGCGGAGTTTAGACTGTTAAAAAACAGAGATACTTTAATTTTAAGTCCAATTTCTGAAGCGTTAGAAAATGAAGAATTTGAAATTAATGAAAATGTAACAGACGTTAATTTTCCCTTAAAATTAAAGCTTTGTCAAGTAGACGACATTACAATAGATTCAAATAAAGCTATATTTGTGGACGCTGAAAAAATCCAATTTCCTTTGGTTTTACGTAAATGGAATGAAGGGGATGTTTTTCATCCTTTTGGAATGCAGGGAAAATCTAAAAAAGTGAGTAAGCTTTTTAAAGATGAAAAATTATCCCTGATTGAAAAAGAAAAAACCTGGATTTTGTGTTCAGATAATCAAATTGTGTGGGTTGTTGGAATCAGACAGGACGAACGCTTTAAAATTGAAAATACGACAAATAAAATACTTAAAATAGAATTACAATAATGAACTTTAATCAATACCATCAAACGATAATGTCGAAAAGTGTCTGGAATAAAACCATTGTGTTTTTGCTGTTTTTCATATTTGCTTTTGCAAAAGGAAATGCTCAAATCCTTGAACCGGTAAAATGGACTTCTAAAATTGAAAAGAAATCAGGAAATAACGCTGTTTTAATTTTTGATGGAACGATTGAAAAAGACTGGCACATGTATTCGCAGTTTACACCAGATGGTGGGCCTCTTGCATTAGAAATTACATTTAAAAATCAAAAAGGGAATTACGAATTGGTTGGAAAAGCCAAAGAAGGAAAAACCAAAACCGCTTTTAATGATGTCTTTGGGGTAAATGAAACCTTTTTTGAAGGGAAAGCGCATATAGAGCAGGAAATTAAAATCACTAATCTTAATTTAAAAACGGTCGATGTTGATTTTGATTTTCAGGTTTGTAAAGAAGTTTGTATTAACTCGAATAAAAAATTCTCAATTGCGATTCCATCAACATTTAAAGTGGATGCTGTTGCAGCTGTAACCAAATCAAAATTAGATGAAACAAAAGCAACAGGAATTGCTGTTGATACTTTAAAAACAGCTGTAGAAACTGCTAAAACTGAGACATCAAAAACAGAAACAGTAGCGAATAATGCGAAATCTGAATTACCAGAATCAACTTCTGCAATGGGATTATGGTCCATTTTCTTTTTGGCTTTTTTGTCAGGACTCGCGGCGCTATTTACACCTTGTGTTTTTCCTATGATTCCAATGACTGTTAGTTTTTTTACAAAGCAGAGCAAAACAAGAGCACAAGGAATTAGAAATGCAATTTTTTATGGTGTTTCTATTATTGTAATTTATGTGGCTTTAGGGTGGTTAGTAACCTGGATTTTTGGTGCTGACGCCTTAAATGATTTAGCAACCAATGTTTGGTTTAATTTAGGTTTCTTTGTTTTGTTAGTTATTTTTGCTACTTCATTTTTGGGAGCTTTTGAAATTATGTTGCCTAATTCATGGGCAAATAAAGCTGATCAGCAAGCTGATAAAGGAGGATTAATTGGAATATTGTTTATGGCTTTAGCTTTAGCAGTAGTTTCATTTTCTTGTACTGGACCAGTAGTAGGACCTTTATTAGTTATTGCAGCTTCAACTGGAGGGATTGCGCCAGTTGTTGGAATGTTAGGATTCTCTTTGGCATTAGCTTTACCATTTATGCTATTTGCAATGTTCCCGGGATGGTTAAATTCATTACCAAAATCTGGAGGATGGTTGAACACGGTAAAAGTTGTTTTAGGATTCTTAGAATTGGCCTTAGCTTTCAAATTTTTATCAAATGCAGATTTAGTTTTACAATTACATTTCTTAGAAAGAGAAGTTTTCCTAGTAATCTGGATAGCAATTTTTGCAGCTTTAGCTTTGTATCTATTCGGAAAAATTACATTGCCACACGATAGTCCGCTGCATCATATTTCTGTGGGAAGATTATATTTAGGATTAATTACTTTAGCTTTTACAGTTTATTTGATTCCTGGACTTTGGGGAGCACCTTTAAAACTAATTAGCGCTTTTCCTCCACCGCCAACATATAGTGAAAGTCCGTTTGGATTAGGAGGTTCGGGAGTTTCAAATGCAAGCTCACAAGGATTGCCGGAGGGAGCAGAGTTAGGGCCACATGGTATTATGGTTTTTCATGATTATGAAGATGGATTAGCGTATGCAAAAGAAATCAACAAACCAATTATGCTTGATTTTACAGGTCATGCTTGCGTGAATTGTAGAAAAATGGAAAATAATGTTTGGTCAGAACCAACTATTTTACCAATATTAAAGAATGATGTTGTTTTGATTTCTCTTTATGTAGATGATAAACGCGACTTGCCAAAAGAAGAACAATTTATAACTAAATCAGGAGATAAAATTATTACTGTTGGCGATAAATGGACTGATTTTATGATCTCAAAATACAAAACAAATACACAACCATTGTATGTTATAACAGACTTGGAAGGAAAGAATCTAAACAGTTCAAAACCTACTATTAGTTATGTTAATGCTGATGAATATTTGCATTGGTTAAAAGAAGGAATTGGGAATTTTAAATAGTTTTTTAGAATTGTGAATTGTGAATTGTGAATGTATATTGTTATAATCTAAAGTCTACAATTTATAATCTGCAATAAATAATATAATTAAGGTTGAAATTAATTCAAAGCAAAAAGCGCCCTAAGTTAGACTTAGAGCGCTTTTTTATTTATGATTGGTGTACAGGGCAAACTAATTTTTTATAAGAATTCTCCGTGTTGAGAGATATCTAATCCTAATTCTTCTTTTTCTTCAGTAACTCTTAGAGGAGTAATTTTATTTACAACAAAGAATAAAATGTATGAACCTACAAAAGCGAAAACAGATACAGCTATTAAAGCGATTAATTGGTTGATGAACAAAGTTGGAGTTCCGAAAATCAAACCTTGATTATCTCCAACTACAGGGTTAATCGCTTTTGAAGCAAAAACTCCCGTTAACAACATTCCTACCATACCACCAACACCGTGACATGCAAAAACATCAAGAGCATCATCAATTTTTCCTTTAGGGAATTTGCTTACTACAATGTTACTTACAATAGCAGCAAAAGCTCCGATGAAAATTGCGTGAGGAATACTTACGAAACCGGCAGCAGGAGTAATGGCAACAAGACCAACAACAGCACCAATACAAGCACCAAGAGCAGATAATTTGTGTCCAATGATTTTGTCAAGGAAAACCCAAGCCATAGCAGCAGCGGCAGCAGCAACAGTTGTAGTTCCTAAAGCTTGTACCGCTAAACCATTTGATCCTAATGCAGAACCTGCGTTGAAACCAAACCATCCAAACCATAATAAACCTGTTCCTAATAATACATAAGTGATTCTCGCAGGGTTTACTTTTTGAACTTTTCTTTTTCCTAAGAATATCGCTCCGGCTAATGCAGCCCAACCAGCACTCATGTGTACTACAGTTCCTCCGGCGAAGTCTAAAACTCCCATTTTAAAGAAAACTCCATCAGGATGCCAAGTCATGTGACATAATGGTGAGTATATAAAAATAATGAATAAAACCATGAATAGTAAATAAGCCCAGAAACGTATACGCTCTGCAAAAGCACCTGTAATTAATGCAGGAGTAATGATGGCAAATTTTGCTTGAAATAATGCGAATAACATAAACGGAATTGTTGGGGCAAGACTCCATGCAGTACTGGTACCAACACCTTGAAAGAATAAATTAGAAGTTGGATTTCCGATAATTCCTCCAATAGTAGGGCCAAATGCTAATCCGAAAGCAACAATAACCCATAAAATAGTAACAATTACCATTGCCATAAAACTTTGTAGCATTGTACTGATAACGTTTTTCTTACCAACCATTCCTCCGTAGAAAAAACCTAGCCCTGGAGTCATAAGCAATACAAATGCAGTTGCTACGATCATCCAAGCTGTGTCTCCCGTATCAAACTTTACAGCTGTTGCTGGAATTGGGTTGTCTGATAAGATGAAGTTTGATACAAAGGTCAGTACCAAAATAGTGATAAGAATCACACTTAAAATAATTTTTCGCATAGTTATTTAGTTTTAAATTTTTTGATAAAAATATAAAATGATTTGACACCCCTAAAAAAAATAGAGTCTCATGCTTAATTTTTGCTAATTTTTCATTTTAACCCCCTAAGTTTTGAATGTGTGTGTTAAAATAGACTTAAAATTTACAATTTGACAACGTTTTTTTGAAGCTATTTTATAAAAGGGATATTTTTCCTATATTTTTGTTGCTGTTTTTGAGGTGAATATTGGTATTTATTGTTGAAAATCGTCAGATTGTTTTTAATGATGATGTATATTTGATCTTTTTAACATTTTTTGTAATTAAAATTTAAGAATGAAAAATCAGAAAATAAAGTGGGGAATAATTGGTTTGGGAAATATTGCACATCAATTTGCCACAGATTTATTATTAGTAGAAGATGCAGACTTGCTTGCTGTTGCTTCACGAGATATTTTGAAAGCAGATGAATTTGTAGCAAAATACAATGCAGCAAAAGCATATGACTCTTATGAAGCTCTCTTTGCAGATCAGGAAATTGACATTGTTTATATCGCAACGCCTCACGATTCGCACGCTGAGTTGTCTATAAAAGCCTTAGAAAATGGTAGACATGTTTTATGTGAAAAACCCATAGCGCTTTCCTATAAAGATGCGGAGCGAATGATCGAGGCTTCTAAAAAACAAAATAAATTTTTTATGGAAGCTTTCTGGACTCGTTTTATTCCAACTGTTCAGGATGTTTTGGCAAAAGTTGAAAATGGAATTATTGGTGAAGCAAATTATATAAAAGCCGATTTTGCTTTTATAGGAAATGATGTAGAAGGAAGCAGACTTTTTGATAAAAACCGCGGTGGCGGCGCATTATTTGATATTGGTGTTTATCCATTATTTCTCTCTTATATATTGTTCGGAATTCCAAAAGAGATAATTGCAAAAGCTGTTTATCACAAAAGTGGAATTGATTTGCAGATTTCAATGATTTTGCAATATGAAAAAGCACAGGCAGTTTTACATTCTTCTATAGTTTCAGAATCTGATATGAAAGCACTTATTGCCGGAACAAAAGGCCGAATCGAATTAAATTCGCCTTGGTTTATGGCCGATGGATATTCTGTATTTAAAGAGGAACAAGAATCTGTTTATAATTTACCTACTCTCGGTAAAGGTTATACACATGAAATTATGGAGTGCCAAGATTGTATTCGAAATAATCAAATTGAAAGCAAACTTTGGTCGCATCAAAATAGTTTAGATCTGAGTATGATGGTTGAAGAAGTGAAGACTCAAATTAAGCTAATATTTTAATTTTAAAAATTGTAATAAAATATTTACAATTAATTTATTTTTTCATTAGATTTAAAAATATTTAATGAAAGGGTTTTATGTTAGTAAAAGTTTACGGAAGTGCCGTTTTTGGAGTTGAAGCAACAACGATTACGATCGAGGTTCATATGGATAAAGGTATTGGTTATCATTTAGTTGGTCTTCCGGATAATGCTATAAAAGAAAGCAGTTATAGAATAGCCGCTGCTCTAAAAAATAACGGATTAAGTCTACCGGGTAAAAAAATCACTATAAATATGGCGCCCGCCGACCTTCGAAAAGAAGGTTCAGCCTACGATTTGCCTCTTGCAATGGGAATTTTAGTGGGCTCAGATCAGATAAAAGCACCAGAAATTGAGCAATACATTATTATGGGAGAACTTTCGCTTGACGGAAGTTTACAGCCTATTCGCGGTGCCTTGCCAATTGCTATAAAAGCAAAGGAAGAAGGTTATAAAGGATTCTTTCTGCCCATTCAAAATGTAAAAGAAGCTGCAATAGTTACGGGTTTAGATGTTTACGGTGTTTCTAATTTACAAGAAGTAATCGACTTTTTCGCAGGAAAAGGAACACTTCAACCAACGGTAATTGACACCAGAGCCGAATTTTACAAAACACTGGATTTTCCTGAATTTGATTTTTCTGATGTGCGTGGACAAGAAAGCATAAAACGCTGTATGGAAATTGCTGCAGCCGGAGGGCATAATATTATTTTGATTGGTCCGCCGGGAGCAGGAAAAACGATGCTGGCCAAGAGAGTACCCAGTATTTTGCCACCAATGACATTGCGGGAAGCGCTTGAAACAACCAAGATTCACAGCGTTGCCGGAAAATTAAAAGAAGTTGGCTTGATGAATCAGCGTCCGTTTAGAAGTCCGCATCACACAATTTCAAATGTAGCTTTGGTTGGAGGTGGAAGTTATCCGCAGCCTGGCGAGATTTCGATGGCACACAACGGCGTTTTGTTTCTGGACGAATTGCCTGAATTTAAACGTGATGTTCTCGAAGTAATGCGTCAACCGCTCGAAGATCGTGAAGTCACTATTTCGCGAGCTAAATTTACGGTTACTTATCCTTCTTCATTTATGTTGGTGGCGAGTATGAACCCAAGTCCGAGTGGTTTTTTCAATGATCCAAGTATGCCAAATACCTCATCACCACACGAAATGCAACGCTATTTGAGTAAGATTTCGGGGCCATTATTAGATCGAATTGATATACATATCGAAGTAACGCCGGTTCCTTTCGAAAAGTTAGCCGATGATCAAAAAGCAGAAAGCAGCGTCGAAATCCGAAAACGTGTCACCGCTGCACGAGAAATTCAAACCAAACGTTTCGAAGAAGTCGAAAACATTCATTATAATGCCCAAATGAGCAGTAAGTTAATACGAGAATATTGTGCACTCGACGACCAATCAAAAGAGTTGTTGAAAACTGCTATGGAACGACTGAATCTTTCGGCGCGAGCGTATGATAGAATATTGAAAGTTTCCAGAACAATTGCCGACTTGGATGCATCTCCAACTGTAATTTCGCAACATATTGCCGAAGCGATTCAATATAGAAGTTTAGATCGTGATGGTTGGTTGGGATGATGGATTTTAGATTGTAATACTTTTGGTGAAAACTTTGACAAAGTTTTGCGCAATCTTGTCATTCCGAGGAACGAGGAATCTCCACAAGAATCTCCACAAGAATCTCCACAAGAATCTCCACAAGAATCTCCACAAGAATCTCCACAAGAATCTCCACAAGAATCTCCACAAGAATCTCCACAAGAAACTCGACAAAGATTGAGATATTTAATTACGGAGCAACTTGCGCAGATTCCTCGTACCTCGGAATGACAAGGTTGGGTTCCGATTGCGAATGATGGATTTTAATCCGTTGAATAAAGAATAAAAAAAAATAGTTTTTATCGTAGAAAGATGAATGACAAAAATGATAATTATTTATAATTCACTTTGCGAATTTTGCGTAAAATCTTTGTGGTTAAAATCGTAGTGGTAAAAAAACTTTGCGTTAAATATTACTCAAATTTTAAATTCGCATTTTTAGACATTAAATAGGAGGTAAGCTTTTTTATTTTACCATTTTCCATTTCAAAAACATCACAAAAAACGGCATCTAATAGATTGCCGTTTTTCATGTTTGCTTGTACCGTACCTTCGGCAATGACAATATTATTTTCTTCAATCAGTTTTATGATTTGAATCGTTGGGCTTCCAATAAAATTGTCATTTTCAATTTCTTTATCAAAGGCTTCCTTACCTACATGCTGATAAATTCCGGGCATTTCCCAAACAACATCATCAGTAAGGCAAGAGAGAATTCTTTTATGATCACTTACTCTAAATGCCGCCATATATTCATTTACGGTTTGTTTATTTGGTGTCATATTCAGGTAAAAATTAGTTTTTACTATTCAGTTATAAGACAGTAGTGTCTTATTCAGCATCCGGAATTTTTTTGTATTCAAATGTTCCCATTTCCGGTGTGCTAATTACACGTTTTTTGGGATCAAAATAATCAATAGACGAGGTAATAGAAACCGCAGAGTCAACAACTACAAGTTCAGAATTGTCTTTGGTTAGCTTCCATTTAGAATAGGTACTTTCGCTACCAATACGACTTTCAAAATCTCCATTTGCGCTGAAAATCTGTAAAACCTGAGTTGTTTTAAAGTTAGCTTTAATGTCTTGGGTTCGTCCGTTTTTTGTCCATTTTACTAATATCCATTTTCCAACGAGTTCATTTTGTGTTTGTGCACTTACTGATAAACCAATTAAACAAATGAAGATTAAAATTACTTTTTTCATTACCATAGTAGATTAAGATTGTTAATAGTAGATTAGGGTTATGGTAAAGGTACTATTTTTTAGAAATATTCCAAAAGCTAATTTTTCTTCTCATTACAAAACCTAGCTTTTCGTATAATTTAATAGCACCAAGGTTACTTTCTACAACATGCAAAAACGGAATTTTACCTTCATTAAAAATAGTATTGACAACGTGCGAAGTCAGCTGTTTTGCGTAACCTTTTCCGGTATGATCCGGATGAGTGATAATAGCGCTCACTTCTGTAAAGGTGTTCATTTTCATGCGTTCGCCAGCAATTGATACTAATTTCCTATCGTTGAAAATTCCATAATAACTGCCTAATAAAGGTGTTTTTGTTTTAAAATATCCCGGCTGAACTAGATTTACCAAATCAAATAATTCTTCGCTATGTTCTTCAGTTAATTTAATGATTTCATTATCAAAAGTTATTTGAATCTTTTCATGAATAATCATTTGAAGACAAACCAATTTTTTTACAATTTCTAGCGAATCTGCAATTATAGGTTTTTTACCAACAATAAAGAAATTTACACATAATGAAGCATATTTTTTTGCTGATTCTAAAGTACTTTCAAGTTCCAAAAATCCACCAAACGGACAATAATCCGGATTGTAAAACTTAGTTCCATTGTAATCAATAGCAAATTTTTCATGACTTTCAGACAATGAATTCCAAATCGGATTGTCTAATTTGTTTTCTTCTGTAATTTTCATTTTATTCCTTAGTTTGAGGATAAAAGAATTTAAAAGAATTCGAAACCGCCGGATGTAAAATCGTACCGTGATTCTCTGCAGGGAAATAATCAAAATAAACTTTGATGTTTTTACTTTTTGAAGCCTTTATTTTTTCGGCTAATAAGTTTGCGTCAACTTCCATAACTCTCGGAATTTCAGTTGGCGTAAGTCCTTCTTTACCAACGGCGATGTAAATCTCTGTTTGCTGATTAAAGTTGTCTTTAAAAATTTCAGAATCCTGATTTAATATTGAACCATTATTCCACCAGATACTTGGACTCACGATAACATATTTATTAAAGAGAGTAGGTTTCTTTAATAAAATTTCAGTTTCTAAGAGCCCACCTAAAGATTGACCTATAATGGTTTTAGAACTGCTGGTTTTGTATTTTTTATCAATAAAAGGCTGTAATTCTTTTTCGATAAAAGCAATAAATTTTTCGGAATGTCCAGTTGTTGGAAATCTTTTTTTATCATTTTCAATAGTTGTCTGAAACGTAAAATCTCTTCTTCTGTCTACAGTTGCAATACCTACAACAATAGATTTTGGAACCTGATTTATCCATTCAAAACTATTAAACTGTACTAGTCCCGAAATATGAATAAAATCTTCATCAGCAGAACCATCCAATAAATAAATTACAGGATATTTTGTTGCTTCTTCGGCTTTATAGCCTTCAGGAAGATAAATATTCAGGATTCTTTTTTCGCCCAGTTCTTTCGATTGGATTTCATCAATAACTCCCAATACAAATGGTTTATTGGTTTCCGTTTGTTTCGATTTATTGGCTTGGCTAAATAATAGGGTTGAGGTAAAAAGTAAAATTGTAAGGGTAATAATTTTATTCATTTCGTGATATTTAATAACCTGTTTGGTCATTATAAGATTGAGATTTTCAGAACAAATTTCTAATAAGCTAAAATACAAATTTTGATTATAGTAAATGCCAAAAAAAATCCCATTCGCCAAAAAACGAATGGGATTTATAAGATATAGTGGTTACGGTATATTTTAGAAAAATGAATAGCCTACTATTAAAGCAGTGGTTTGATAGGAAGAATTCCAGCTTGGATTGTCGGCTAAAAGACCTCTGGGAGTTTGAAATCTTACTTCTGCGCTAAATTTATCCATAAATTTGCAACCGATTCCAAAACCAAAGTTAGTACCGGATTTTATCGATAAAGGGAAAAGTTCAGAACCGTCATTTCTAGTAATACTGATTTTAGAATTTGAAGCAAAATCAAATACAAGTGAAGCATTTGCAAATATTTTAAACGAGTCATTAACAAAAAAATAGCGTCGTACACCAATAGGTAATTCAATCGATTTGTAATCTACTTTACCTACCAGAGTACCATCTATAAAATTTGGGTTTTGAATGGTTTGTTCGGCTTTATAATAATTATAGTTTGGTTCTACTATTACAGACCATCTGTTTTTATTAAATGGTAAAATAAATTCGGCTTCAATTCCTAAACTCAAGCTTGATTTAGCACCAAAATCGAAATTAAGATTTTCAAAAGATTTGTTGTTTAAAGTTAGATTATTAATGTTGTATCTTGGTCTAATAGTTAAGTTAAATAAGTCCTTCTTTTCTTTTTTTTCAAAATCAGTAACCTCAGAGTTGTTACATTTATTGTATTTTAAAAAGAGTCGCACCAAAGCATTTTTTGTATAACTCAATGTTTCATATTCGTTCTGTTGAATTTCATCACATTTTAAATCGATAAAAAGCTGTTCTCGAAAATAATTGTTTTTGGCAATATTATCATCATCTGCCAAGTAAGTTTTGTAAACTAGTTGTTTTATTTCTGAGTTATCGATTTTGTAAAAAAAACGTCTTACAGTTCCGTCATCAAACAAATACAATGAAGCTTTTCCATCCAGAAGAACTTGAAGAAATAATTTTTCTTCAGAAAAAACGGGATCTTTACCCTTAGTCATATTCTGCAAATTTTTGGTAGAACGGTCTATTTTTACAACAGATCTGATAAATTTATTCTGACCGGTTATTGCAAATTCTTTTATTGTTTTAGCATCAGCATCGATGATTGGTTGTTCATTAGAAAGTCTGTATCTAAAGCTACTTGGAGTATTTTTCCAATCCATGTTCTCAATTAAGCAGTCTGTTTTTTTATTGTTTTCAGAAATGAAATAACCATTTTCAAAAACAATTTGCGAGTAACTATTAAAACTAAGGATTAGAGTTAGGGTAATAAATAAGATTTGTTTTCTCATCGAGATTAGTTTGGGTTTTGTTAGTGGTTTGTTTTTTTTTAGAGCCAAATGTAATCGATGGGAAACTAATAACATTACGTGAAACCGTAAAATTGTATTCTGTTGGTTATTTTAATTAAATAATCCCACTCGCCAAAAAACGAATGGGATTATTAGAAAAAAATAAAGTTTATTACGCTTTTGAAGCAAAGATTTCGTCCAAACCTTCCATGGCAATGGTGAAACCTTCTTTGAAGCCCATTTCGATGATTTTTTCTAAATCAGAAAGCTTTTGATGTTTAATAGCAATATCAACAATAGTCGAATTACCTTGTTCAGAAAAGTTTACATTCCAGTCAGATCTCGGAAAATCTTCATTTAATTTACCTTCGCTATCGCAAAAAGCATCCAGATATTTAAAATTTGTTTTTGGAGTTATCGAAGTAAAATCCGCAATAGCCCAGTGTTCTTCACCTTCAGGTCCAACCATAGCATAAAGTCTGCGCCCGCCTTCTTTAAAATCCATGCTTTTAGTTCTCGCTTTCCAAGGCGATGGTGCCCACCATTGATCAAGTATTTCAGCCTCAGTCCAGACAGACCAAACATTTGCAAGAGATGCATTAAATTCACGTTTTACGTTTACCGTGCTGTTTTCTTTGTCCACGGTAAAATTCATCAATAGATTAGATTTCATTTTCTTTAGATTTTAGATTCATTAATACTTGATCGAGTTGACTAAAACGGTTTTCCCAGATTTCCTTAAACTGTTCCAGCCATTTGTCAACTTCTTTCATTTTCTCAATTCTGAGTTGATAATAAATTTCACGTCCTGATTTCTTTTCATCCAATAATTCACATTCATTGAGAATTTTGATATGTTTAGAAACCGCTTGTCGTGTTGTGTTAAATTTTTCCGCTATAGCATTTGGCGTCAAGGCATTTGTAGCCACTAATACTAAAATTGCTCTGCGAGTCGGGTCGGCAATCGCCTGAAAAATATCTCTTTTCATTTTAGATTTATTTAAATACGCAACTAATCAGTTGCAAATATAAGCAACTTTTTGGTTGCGCAAAACATTTTTTTGTTTTTTTTACAACAACTACGAAAATTAGAGCAGTATATATTCAGAAAAGTTGTGTTGTAAACAAACAAAGGCTCACTTATTTATAGTGAGCCTTTGTTTAAATCCAGATGTGTTATTTTATAAAACTATAAAGTTATTCTTGCTGAATCCATTTGTATTTTCCATCTTCTAAATAAATTATTCCGCCGCCACAGCTTTCTTCGGCATGAATAAATATTCCGTCATTAAGTAATTTTATTTTGTCTTCTTCTTTTATTTCTTCATCTGTGAGAATATCTCCATTTTCGCTTACATTGTCCCAATACAATTCATTTTTAGGAGCTTTTTCAAATATTCCTGCCCAATCCATCTCATTAAATCCTCTATCTAAAATGTCATTTCCCATTCCAAAATAATCAGTTTTGTTTCCATCTCCAAAAGCAATTCTCAAACCACTTTTTTTATTTTTTGTACTTCTTACGATTTCAACAGTTTCATTTAATCCATCACCATCAAGATCACATAAAATTTTATTTGTTTTATGTTTTGTCGAAAGTACAATCGTGTCAGTATTATTTTTGTTTTCTGTTTTTTCCGTTTTTTTAAGTGTATCTTTTTTTAAGGTTGCAAGATTATTGTTTTGTTGTTTTTCTTCTTTTTTGCAAGAGATAAAGAAAAAGAAGGTAATAATTACTGAAATTCTAATTTTCATATATGAGGTTTTGTTGACTGCTTCAATTTTCAAATTACACTATTTATCCTCTAAATCTGTTTCGGACAATAATATCTTTAAGTCGGGCTTTTAGATCTTCTCCGGTATCAAAAACCATTTGTTCATTATTAGGGAAAGGAACAGCGCGCCTAGTAAAATAATTCATATAATTATCCTCACAGGCATCTCGATCACCTTTGTAGGTAGAGTAAATATTCTCAAAAATATACTCGCTCGTAAGCGGAAAAGACTGCATTAATTGATTTGTTCTCAAATCGACATAATCTACTTTTGCCGTAACCTGACAAGATTT
The DNA here is from genome assembly GCF_963422545.1 of uncultured Flavobacterium sp. NCBI lineage: Bacteria > Pseudomonadati > Bacteroidota > Flavobacteriia > Flavobacteriales > Flavobacteriaceae > Flavobacterium > uncultured Flavobacterium sp. The sequence goes on along the minus strand of NZ_OY730232.1, from coordinate 106,146 downwards.
AAATTGTCTAAACTCATATATATTGGCACGAAGTATTCTATAATTATCAACTTTAATTTCTCGCCCTAAACTATCTTTAACAGGTCTTCCGCGAGAATCTAAGAGTGTTTTTACACCATCTTTTATCTGTCTTTCCTTGATGAATTGCTTCTCTTTAATTTGTTCAGGCGAAATATTTATCTGAACAAAGTTTACAATCAAACTATAATCATAAGTAACATTTTTTTGTCTTACGTTATGATAAACCGTCCATTTATCGTTTAATCCATAAGTTTTAATGTCCAATAAATCGTCCTGAAGCTGTCTCGGAATCACCATATTGGTCACATTTGTGGCATAAATGTCGACAAAATCAGTTCCTTTAAACTGCGCATCTTCCATCAATTTTTTCGCATTCTTATAGCCCGGATTTATACTTTCCAGATAGAAAAAATCATCGTAAGCTTTTCTAAAATCCAATTTATTATTTGATTTTAAAAGAGCCGAAGCATTTTCATATAAATATTTAGACAATGCATTTTTACTGCTAACAATTTCATTCGAATAATTATCAAACGGAAAAGAAGCATTTCTTCCCTCTTTCAATAATTGCAAAGGCAATAAAGGCCTGATTTTTTCCTGACGATTATTCAATTGCAAATACGTATTATAAATACGTTCAGCATTGGCAGGATTCGCTTCTTTTTTCATCAAATCAAGATCGCGCAAATCCCTGTCTTTGGCTTTTGCAAAAGCTTCTTCCAGCAAATACACATAATCTTGTTTCCCTTTCGAATCTTTTTTAGTTCTTAAAGCTTCGACGGCGCGATCTATTGCAGCGTCATAATTTCCGTCGCTTATTAAAGATTGCGTAGTTTTTACGCCACATGACGCAAGTGTTAAAAATAATATAGAAAACAGTAAAGTAATTTTTCTCATTCTAAAGACTATTGATTTTTGGAGGTGTAAATATATCGGTTTTTAGATGAATTTAGCTGATGTAATTTTTAAATTTCAGCAGCAGAAGTTTTAATTTTCATAACACCCTTCAGTCCCGCTTTCGCCTTTATCTCTCCGTCCCGATAGCCATCGGGATTACGAGGATATCGGCTCTATCGGGGCTAAATCAGAAATCTTTTTTTCATAAGAAGTTTAGTTAACGTAGAGGCGCACAGCAGTGCGTCTTTTGGTATAAAGTACGTCTTTGCGAGGAACGAAGCAATCTCACGGATGTATTTCCGTTTTCAATTTTTGTTAATATTATTTATAACGTAAACACGCATTGTAGTACATCTTTAGGTCTTAAATCAAAGATCTATTTTATTTCGGCCAATACAAAACATTAAATTTATGACCATCCGGATCAGAAAATCCAAAGAAATATCCTGCTCCGTAATCTTGTGGTTCAGCAAAAATAACTCCGCCAGCCTTTTTAACCACTATTAACCATTGATCTACCTCATCTTTACTTTCCGCCGAAAGCGAAAATATAATTTCGTTTCCAAGTTTTAAGTTGGCCATTTCATCATTAACAGCCCATTTAAATCTCTCTTTTATAAAAAAATGAATGATGAAATTATCATCGCCAAAAAGAAAACTTCGCAGTTCTTCATTTGTATTGTGACCGTTTGGTTCAAACCCTAAATCATTGTAGAATTTGGTTGTTCTGTCTAAGTTTTCTACACCTAAATTTGCCCATATTTTTTTAGCTTTCATAAGATTCATTTTTAAAAAATTAGAACTTAATTCCGATTATAAAATGATAATCGCACTATAAAATTATGAATTTTTAAATTAAAAACTCATAGAAACGGAGACGCACTGCTGTGCGCCTCTACGGATATAGATTGTGAAGATAATGTGATGTTTATTTTGCATAATGATTTACCCTAGAGACGCATAGCTGTGCGCCTCTACAGGATATAGATTGTGAAGATAATGCGGTGTTTATTTTGCGTAACAATTTACCGTAGAGACGCACTGCTGTGCGCCTCTATGGGATATAGATTGTGAAGATAATGCGGTGTTTATTTTGCGTAACGATTTACCGTAGAGACGCATAGCTGTGCGCCTCTACGGATATAGATTGTGAAGATAATGCGGTATTTATTTTGCGTAACGATTTACCGTAGAGACGCACAGCAGTGCGTCTAACATATTAAAAAACAAATATTCTTATGGTCATGTTCTCCCCAATTCAGTTGAGATATAGGATAAAAATGGAGAATTATAGAAAAATTACAGTTTTAAATTTCTATTTCGGTTCTAAATATAACAACTGCATCACCTTTTATTTGAATTATGGAAGGTTTGTTGTTTTCAATCATAACTTTAACGTTTATAGTACCAAGTCGGTCTATTTTTTCACCTTGTCTTCCGTTGAATTCAAATGCGTTATCTTTAAAAGTGACAATGTTGTTTTGAATCAAATAACCACCCAATGGTCCGTTTGCATTACCAGTCACGGGATCTTCGTTTATACCTATTGCGGGAGCAAACATTCTGCCATAAGTCAGAATATTTTTGTCGTCAGAATCAAACGTAAAAACAAAATAACCATTGCAATTAATTTCGGTACTTAATTGGGCTAAATCATTGTATTTTGGAGACATGGCATTAAGTTTTGCCCGGCTTTTAATTCCAATCATAACTTTTGAATGTCCTGTAGAAGCAATTTGAATAGGACATTTTGTATCGATATCATCATAATTGAGTCCTAGTGCGGTAACCATTCTTTTTTCAATATTATCATCAAATGTTGGACTAAGTTCAAAACGTCCTTGTGTCATTAAAACCTGATAATCTCCATTTTCTTTGATAATCTCAAAAGGAAGAATCCCAATCTGGGTTTTCATCCTTAATATGCAAGAATCTAAATTATCTTCAAGAGCTTTGGCATACATTGCGGCAATTGTTGCGTGACCGCAAATTGGAACTTCTATACTTGGTGTGAAATAACGTATTACGCCATCGCAATCATCATTATCTGGCGAGAAAAGAAATGCAGTTTCAGAGTTATTCAATTCTCTGGCAATTTGCTGCATTTCAGAATCCTTCAATCCGTCTGCATTTACAACTACTCCTGCAGGATTTCCTTTAAATTTTTCTTTTGTAAAAGAATCTATTTGATATACAATAAGTTGTTTCATGATTTTGAAAGGTTTGTACAGAAAATTTTGGGAGTATTTTTTTATTGTCTTCTTACTTTCACTTGATAAACAATTTCCCAAAATAGAATTGCCAAAATAGCATTTGCAAATATTGCTGTTTTAACCAGGTAAGGATCGTACTTTGATAACAAATGTAGATTTGCAAATTTCACGGCTAAGAATAACGACAGTGCCGCAATTGCAATAGAACAGATTATATTTAATAAAAGTGTCCATTTTAGAGCGAAGAAAGCATAAATAAGATTTAAAACAGCAAAACCACAGCCTAAAGTTACATAAGGATCAGTTTTTAATTTTTCCCCCAGTGAGAGTAACAATGTAGTAGAGGAAAGATATAAAAAGAATAGTATTGAATAAAGCAGAATTCGAATTTGTGGTTTCATTGTTTATGTTTTTTGCAAGATTTATTAAAATAGAAATGCAAAGATAAGAATAACTTGTATAGCTTGTGTTCCCGAGTGAGGCGCTTGTTTTAACTACCTGATTTTTACTTCAATTGGTTCTGTTTTATTCTTTCTATTTGTCGCTTGTGTCGCAGAATATGCACAATGGCGTGTTCTGTAATTTGTTCAATGTCGTAGGATTGTCCCCAGCCTGTTTGTATTTTTAATGAATTGTCAGGTTGTTCTAATTCATCATCTTTAATTTCTTTGAAAACGCTTTCCGTAAATATGAAAACATTAGTCAGGTCGTTCAAATATTCGGCAATAGTCAAATGAAAAATCTTTTCAGGTCGCTTAACATTATGTCCTTTCTGGTTATGAATACTGATTGCATAACTATAACCTGAACTTACAACGTGAGATAGAATTTTTTGTATGGATTTACAATCTTCATTAGTTGTTTTTTCGTCTATAATGTTTGTTAAAACATTGTCTGGAATATCTTTAATGATGTTTTTAAGATCTGAAATTGCTTGTTCGTATATGTCAAGTAATGCTCCAACTGCGCCTTGTCTGTTCATTTTTAGAATTGTTGTTTTGTTACGGGTTTGGTTTTGCATGTAAGACCGGCTAGAGCAGGGGATAGAAAAAAACGCTAATTTCACTAAATCACAATTCTGCCAAAAAGCCGTTAGTAAAAGTTTTTTATTCTTTTTTTGAAATGTAGAAATAATCCATATCGTATTCTTTTGATGATTTTAATATTGGGTAAAGTTTTTCGTTTCTAATCAACCATTTTTTATTGGCGGGGAAATTATCATTGTTTTTTAGAATCAATATGTCTTTTTTAATAATCCAAGTGCCAGAAGTTTCACGTTTGTTACCTATTGTATAACTCATTTCAAAAGTTCCGTCGGCTTTAAAATTAGCAGTTGATTGAAGCCAACTTGTTTGAAATTCATATACTCCTGAAACAGTTGAATCATTTTGTCTTTTTTCTTTTGAGATTATTTGGTTCTTGGTTATTTCAACAGTATAAGCTGATAAAAGTAAAACTGTAATAATGTATAAGAATGAGCGAGCAATAATTTTTAATTTGATCATTTGTTAGTTTTTATTGTATTAAAAGGAAACAAGCTCCTGATTTCAGCTGGTAATTGTTATAATTTTGTTGCTTATTGCAAAACAGCTTCTATTTTTGCTTCTGATTTTTCTCTTAGAACGCTGTCAGGGCGAAAACTCCAAATAATTAGAAATTTTCCTTTTGCTACATATTCTTCCGGATGTTCGTCAGTTGGCTGGCCGTCTTTTCCCCATAATAATCCTTGCAGAAAACGATCGCCTTTGAATCTGTTTTCAAATTCAAAATACATGATAGAACCGCGGTCTCCTTTGCTTCTAAAATTTTGAATGGCCTTGCTTTTTACAGTTCCAACAATATTGCTGTAGGTTTCAATATCATTATAAAAAGTACAAGCTTGAGGAGTAATGCAAATATTACCGTCGTTAAAAGTGTAATTTTTCGGAATTTCTTTAGGTTTTAATTTTAAATCAGCGATTGTCTGGCTGAATAAATTTGTAGTAAGTAACAGGAATAACGCCGACAGGGGAATCGTAATTTTCATGGTTTTGGGGTTTAGTTTACAAAGCTAAAATAGTTTTTTTATTTGAGTTTGCTGAATTTGATTTTGGTGTGGAAGCGTAAAAAATTATGCTGATATTTTTTCAGTATCATTTTGATCTTCTAAAATATAATTCGAAGGGGTTTTTCCTAAATGCTTTTTGAACATAAAAATAAAAGCACTGGCCGTTTCGTAACCTAAATCTAAAGCGATTTCTTTTATTGATTGCTTCTCGCCCAATCGTTTAATAGCTTCGATTAGTTTTAAACGAGTACGCCAATCACTGAAGTTCATTCCTAGTTCTTTAATAAATAAGCGGGATAATGTTCTGCTGCTCATAAACGAAAGTTCGGCATAATAATCAATGTTATGTTTACTCGCCACATCATTTAATAAAAGTTCGACAACTTTTTGTAGTCTTTCATTATTTGTGGTTGGCAAAAAAGTGGCACTTGGCACAATCAACGCTAATTCATCCAGAAAAACAGCAATAATTCTTCGTTGTGAAGACGTTAGATTTCCTGATGTGCCAAAAGAAATAATTTTGAAAACCAGTTGTTTTAAAAACATCGGAATATCAAAAGAAAAACTGTTTGTTGGTAATCCTTCAGTCGCAGACGGATCGATAAAAACGCTGTAATAATTAACGTCTTTCTGAAAAGTAACTTCATGTTCTACACCTCCGGGAAGCCACAGTCCCTGCAACGGATTTACAACCCAAATATGATTGCCAACCACAACATGCATTACACCGCGCGTCGCATAAATAAGTTGTGCTCTGGGATGCGAATGCGAGATGCACATTTCATTGTTTACCATTTCGGTATAACCTATAACAGGTATTGATGGATCGACTTGGTATCCATAATCCTGTGCCATTCGATATGTCCGAATCTGATTATTCATTGTCCAAATATAGTAATTTTGACATTGTTATTTATTTCAATTTTGTAAAAAAATAATACAGCTGTTATTTTTAAAATTAAGATTAACCTAAAAACAACTCATGGAAGCCGTTAAAGTACAACCAGAAGTAATTAATAAAACAACGTATTCAATACTTTTTATAATCAGTTTTTCGCATTTAATTAATGACCTTTTACAAGCTGTAGTTCCGTCAATTTATCCACTCATTAAAGAAAATTTCGGATTGAGTTTTAGCCAAATCGGAATTATCACTTTTACCTATCAAATCGTTGCTTCTATTTTGCAGCCGTTTGTGGGAATGTATACTGATAAAAACTCTAAGCCTTATTCGCTGATTATTGGAATGTGCTTTACAATGACCGGATTATTCTTGGTTTCTATTGCTTCAAGTTTCACTTTTCTATTACTATCAGTAAGTTTAATCGGAATTGGATCTTCTATTTTTCATCCAGAATCTTCAAGAGTTGCACACCTGGCTTCAGGTGGTAAAAAAGGACTGGCTCAGTCTATTTTTCAATTGGGAGGAAATGCCGGAAGTGCAATTGGGCCTTTATTAGCCGCTTTTATTATAATTCCGCACGGACAAAATTATGTTGCCTGGTTTTGTATTATCGCTTTAGTCGGAATTTTTGTTTTGTATAAAATTGCGCTTTGGTACAGTGCTCATTTATCGTTGCGAAATGCGAATAAAGCGGTACATAAAATCGAAACGCATCATTTGTCTAAAAACAGAGTCATTGCTTCGCTAATCATTTTATTGGTATTAATTTTTTCTAAATACTTTTATATGAGCAGTATTACGAGTTATTATACTTTCTTTTTAATTGATAAATTTCATATCACGATTCAGCAGTCGCAAATCTATTTGTTTCTATTCTCAGGGGCAGTCGCAGCCGGAACATTAATTGGTGGTCCAATTGGAGACCGATTTGGAAGAAAATATGTAATCTGGGTTTCTATTTTGGGAGTTGCTCCATTTACTTTGATGCTGCCGTATGTATCTTTATTTTGGGTTGGAACTTTATCTGTAATTATCGGATTGATTCTTTCTTCGGCATTCTCTGCAATTTTAGTTTACGCAACCGAATTATTGCCTGGAAAAGTTGGTTTAGTTGCCGGTCTTTTCTTCGGATTTGCCTTTGGAATGGGAGGATTGGGTTCTGCAGTTTTAGGAAAAATTGCCGATGCAACAAGTATAGAATATGTTTTTAAAATTTGTGCATTTCTGCCTTTAATTGGTATTATAACGGGATTTTTACCGAATATTGAGGGGAAGAAAAAAGTTGAGAATTAAATTTTCTTAAACACATAGTCCCGATAGCAATTGGGATAGTTTTTTGAATTGTCTTAAAAAGTCATTTCATTTATTAAAAACACACATAGTTTTCTTGATTGGAAATTATGTGTGTTTTTTGTTTTATGGCTAGCGAGAGTGTCTTGATCTTTCTAGCGAGGGGTTTTAGATAGAGTAAGTATATATTTTATTTGATAAAATTATTTCGCTATTTGAGCTTTTTAGTATTGATAGTGCAGATTTGTAGTTCTTGTTCATAATAGTAAGAAAATAACTTTGGTGTTCCTTATAAATAGCTTCTCTTAAATTCATTTCTCTATAAAAGTCCTATTTTATTAGTTATATAATTTATTGTGGCTAATGAAATAATTATGCTTTTTAAACTTTACTAAATGTTATTTGTAAAAATGTACTTAATAAATTAAGTCATTGTGTCGATAATAAAAAAGTTTATTAATACAAAAGCTTTAAAGGATGAATTATTTAGACTACAATATTATACTCCCAGAACTTGACAAAACAAACGAATTTCTATTTGAAACAATAGCAATAGACTTTTCGAACTTAAATAAGGGAAAAAAAATAAATTATACCAGAAAGGTAAATATTACCAGATTCAAACATGACGGAAATGATATGTTGTTTCAGTTGTTTCTTTCTGAGATAAAAATCACAAGTAACTTATCTATCGAAAACATTTTTTTTCTTGAAGAAATAGTATCCGTTTTTGACGAAATAGAAGTAGAAATAAACGATTACGGTAAAATCATCAACATCTTAAATTTTAAAGAATTACAAGATCGATGGGAAATTATGAATGCAAAGCTGGCAATCGATAATGAAGGTTGTGATGCAGAATCATGTATGCAAAATATTACAGATTTATTAAAAGAGGAACAAATACTAATCTCCTTTTTTTCTGACTATAAAATCTTCGGATTATATTTTTCAAGCTTATTTAGGAACTCATACAATATCGAACGGAAAAGAAAACTATTAGACTGTAATACTACATTGATAACAGAATGTTTTTATCCAAAAGATGAAAGTTTCAGTACTTATGCAATAGAAGGAACGCCAGCGGAAAGTAATGATTTTATAAAATATGACGGTATTATGGAATATAGGGAAGACCAAATAGATTTAGCGATTATAGAAATAGAAAAAGAAAAAACAACCCTTATGTATAACATTTATAAAATCTCACTATAATGGCAAAACCGGATAATACTTTACTTAGAAAACAAAGAGAGGAAAAGCAAGAAGCTAAAAATGGTTTAAAATTTGTTATTGACGGCGCCAAAATTAGATGCCATTCATGCACCATTCCTGAAGGTGACTTAAAGGCAAATTATGATACGCCAAGTATACAAGACAAACGTGTTGTTACAGTGGTTGAGAATGACATGACGAGTTTGATATTTAAAGGCAATTGCAAAAAAAGCTTTTTAAGTTCCAGCCCTTGTGCATCAGTCATGAAACTTGGTGAATGGAAAAATCCCGGAACCGTATATTTTCAGGATGAGTTGGCAGTACTTTTAAGAAGTACCATAAAATGCGAATATGGAGGAGTCGATATTACAATTTGGGATTGCGGACAACGAAACGAAATTACAAATCTTAATACTTTGGGCGCACCTATACCTAATATAGATCGTATTATAAACATAAACGGACATTTTTACAATAAAGATGGTACTTTTGAAGGTAAGATAAACGAGTCTGATTTTGAAGGAAGTGTAAATGATGTTTACGTTTGTGATGGGAAATCTACACAAAAAGATAAAAACGGAAATGATCTTTTAACTTATAACAATACCAAACTATTGAAAGAGAATGATGAAAATATAACTCATTCGGATTTTTGCTACATTGCTTATGTCGTTAAAATGGAAGCTGGAGGAAATGATTTTAAAGAACTCAAATGTATTGCTTATAGTAGTTTTAATTATTCGAAAAATGAAACTTTGAAAAAAAATGGAAAAAGCAAATGGAAACAAGCACTAGCAGGGACATACTCATCTGTTCCTGGAAAAGAAGAATTATTAGAAGAATTACATAATGAAAAAGATAAATTGACAAGAAAAGCTCTCTTTTACGTACTGACAGGAGAAGAAGATTTGACCAATGGTGCAACTTTTTGGGATGGTACAGATTTTCTTGCTTGGGGAGATTCAGAAATGAATATCTATAATAAACTTGGAAGTAATAAATTTGATGATTTTAAATTTATTGAAATTCCTAAAGATGTCTATGATAGTTATTTGTCAGCTAATGGGACTTCTATTAGATATCCTATAATGAAAAAATATGTCCATGACACAAAAAATGATAAAGGAACCCATGAAGATTTGACAAAAAAAATGAAGAAGCAAGTAAAAGGAAAAGATGGCAAAGATATACTAGATAAAGATGGTAAACCAACATTCGAAATGGTAGATGAGCCTTCAGGTGTTAAATATAAACTTCCTGCCTCAGATTTTGATAACCAAAATTATTGGAAGTCAGGGAGTTTTTATTATAAAACAGATTCAAAAGAGACCTATGGAATTTCAGGTACAATTAGTGCTGGAAAAAGTATTTTTTGGAAAAAAACAAAAATCAGATTAACAAGTGAAATATCTATTAAAAAATGAGACAAATAATTAATATCCTTTCCCTTACTTGTTTGTTGTTGCTCCTTTGTAGCTCGAAAGCTAAAAAAAACAATTCTAGATATACACTTGCTTTTGTAAAAGATATATATGTTGATGAAGGAAATTATACATATAATGATCGGGGTGATAGCACCTATACTAAAGGGGATGGAGAAAGAACTGAAAATTTTATAGGTATTTTTTCGAAAAAATATGATACTGTTACAATCTATAAATTAAATAAGGATTTAAATGAAAAACCTGAAAAATTTTCCTTTTGGTCAAAAAAGAAAAATAATCAATCAATAACGTTTTATTGTTCAATGGGAGATGATATAAAAGTCACTTTTAATAATCAAAATATTATTATTGTTAATAACGATACCTATCAAGTAAACAAAGCATATTATAGTTTTTTAAAACAAAAAATACTTACTGAAAAATCAGTTTTAGATTTGACTTTTTTCTTAAAAGATGGATATGGAGATTATGAACAGTCTTTAAGACCATTAAATAAAAATTGGAGAAATCAAAAGGAAGATAATAGATTTAAGATTATTAAAGCAAAAATAAAAAATAAAAATCATCAAACTGATGGCCTATTTTTTAATTATAATTTTACTTATAAATATGGTAAAAATGGAATGGTGGAAAATATTTTAGGCGAAAATAGCTTCAATAAAATATTTGTCAAGGAAAACAATAAATATATTGTATATACTATTGACAGGTCAATAAATGAGAGAGCTTCAGACAATGAGTATTTGTATAAAAATAAGAAAACTTTTTTTGATTCTATTGTTGGAAACAGAGTTAGATATTCCAATGCAACAGCTTACTATTACAGAGAATATCAATCTAAACTGAAGCTTTTAGATGTTGCTAAAAAACCTAAAAATATTGAAGAGGCTATTAAATCATTAAAAATTAATAATAAAGAATTTGATTAGCCCCGCTCTCCGAAGTCTCTCAAAAACTAAAATATTATTAAAAGCTATGCGCTGTGCGAAGTCTCCCGACTTCGTACACACTGCTATAATCAATTCCAATTTTATCCAAGCATCTTTTATATTTCTTTATTTGCTTATTGTTACGGGTACGAAGTTGAGAGACTTTGCACAGCAAGAGAATACGAAGTTATAAACAAACAAGACAGACTTAAATATACACCTTGTTTTGAAATACTAACAACACATGCCGCAAATATTTTTTATCAAGAACTAAAATAATTATGAAAAAATATTATATGATTGGGCTATTTCTAATTGTGAGTAATTTATTCTCCCAAGATAAAAAATATGATACGATATTGTTTAAAAATATTGAAATTGATGGGCATCAAGTATTTTTTAAATATGGAAGTATTCAAAATTTAGAGAAATATTTTGGAAAGTTAGTTATGAAAGAGAAATTTTCTGAGTATGAAAAAGAGAAATTTTTAACAAAAAACGCAAATAATGCTTTTAAATATTCAAACGATGAAGTATCTTTAGTAATAATTAAAGAGGATGCCTTTCTGTATTATTTTAATTTCGATGTTTCAAAAATAATAATAAATTTAAAATATAATGGCAAAAAAATATTTTTATCTCGTAGTTTTAAATTATCTCAATTTAAAACTATTTTCCCTAATTCATATAAAAATGCTTCAGGACTGCCAGTTACACCATTTGAAAGAGCAGCAGGCGTTAACTTGATAATTAAAGATGATAATAAAAAATCTTATTTAAATTTTGCTTTTTATGATGGAATTTTATCATCTATTATACTCTCAAATAACATTATAAATATGAGAGATTAACTTCTGCACTCGCTCTCCCAAGTCTCTCAAAAACTAAAATATTATTAAAAGTTATGCGCTGTGCGAAGTCTCCTGACTTCGTACACACTGCTTAATCCATTCCAATTTATCCAAACATCTGTTATATTTCTTTATTTGCTTATTGGAATGGGTACGAAGTCGGGAGACTTCGCACAGCAAGGGACTTCACACAGCAAGAGAAAAAAAGCTGAGAATTAATTTTCTTAAACATATAGAGACATAGTTTTTGAATTGTCTGAAAAAGACATTTCATTTATTAAAAACACACATAGTTTTCTTGATTGGAAATTATGTGTGTTTTATGTTTTAAGGTTTGTGTGGGCATCCTGCTCGTGTCTATATTTTAATATTCTTTTTTTTATTTGCGTTCCAAGGCGGAAGATTTCATACCCAATTACAAATGGTAGAATTGCAAACGGGATTTTAAATCCTAAAAAAACAGAAATGAAGATTATTAAAACTATATAACCTACTTCTCTAAAGTTTGCAAAATCTTTTTTAAAAAATAATAGAGCAAGAAGAGGTAAAGTTAAAATTGTGAAAACAATATTTGAGACTGCAACTTGAAAACCTTCGTAGAATTTATTATTGAAGTAGTAGTTAAATGAGTTCGAACTGATAAATAAGAAAAAGTTAAAAAATAATATTTCAAGTATTATGAGGTCAAATGTTTTGTTTATGTATTTCATTTTTTCGGTTTATTATATAAATATTTAGAAATGCTATCAAAATATTTTTCCCTTTTATTCGCTGCGAAGCCTCCTGGCTTAGCACTAATTCTAATATTCTTTTTGACTATTGTCCTGCATTGTCGCTACGAAGTCGGGGACTTCGCAGAGCAAGTTTGGTGTGGGTGTCTCGCTCGTGCTTATAGAGTTTTTCAGGACGAGACATTGTAAAGTTTTTATATTTTATTGGTTTATGTTATAAGTTGGAACCTTCGATAATTTATTTGTGAATTTCTAAAGATGGAAATTTGACTTTTAAAGTGTCTAAATCCCTTTCAGATTTATCAATTAATTCAACTTTCCTGTCTTTTTTAAAGTAGATTTCTCCAATATATTTAATTTTTCCTTTTTCAATCTCAAATGGGATATTGATTGTGTCTGTTTGAATTGTAAAATTCTGAACAGTTTCTCTCGTAGTTCTGATTGCATAAAATTTATATTTTCCTTTTGGTTTTTCAATTTTGAAATAATAAACAGCTTTTTCACCATCAAAAAAATCCGGTTTGAAATGCATGTAAACTGTTTGTGAAGGAACTATTTTAATATTATTTTCTTTTGGACTATCTAGATTTGTAATATTAGAATAAAAAAAATAATAACTATTATCAATAGACGATCCGGCTTTATTAAATGCGATTGCGCCAATTGATATACCATTATCGTTTTCAAGATTTAGTGTTTTTGGTATATCTTTAGATGGTAAATTTGCTACTGAGCAAGAATTTAGAGTTAGTAAAATTAATGCCAGTATTTTCATGAAGTTGTTTTTCATAGAATTATTTGTTTGGTTTTAGGTTCATGATTTTTTTTTAATGGGCTAAAAATAGTTGTTTTTTATTGTAAATCATTAAACGTAATTTCTTTGCCTTATGAAAACCCCGCTCTCTGAAGTCTCTCCAAAACTAAAATATTATTAAAAGCTATGCGCTGTGCGAAGTCTCCCGACTTCGTATACACTACTTAATCAATTCCAATTTATCCAAACATCTTTTATATTTCTTTATTTGCTTATTGGAATGGGTACGAAGTCGGGAGACTTCGCACAGCAAGGGTTGTTGGTGTCGACAAAATAAAAAACGCTTTCTTTAAACAAGAAGGCGCTTCAAATACTTTTGTTCATATATTAGCTTTTCTATCGCTCAATTTTTGTCAATTTTATGCTGTCTGTTACGTTTCTAAAACCAAAGAGATAGCCATTTTTGATTTTGTATTTTGTAGAGTCGGTTGTTAAGTAAGATTCATCTTTTTCAATAAACTTTCCTTCTAAAAAGACATCAGAAGAACCTGGATTAGTACTTTCAATTATGCTGAAAGTTTTTTCGATTTTCCAGTGTGTAATAACGTAAGTTGTATCTTGTAAATAAAATTCCCAACTTTCTAATTTTTCATTTTGATATCTGTCAATTCCTTTAATGAATAAATAATACATTAGTATTCCCGCAATAATTGAGTTGATTAAAAATAATGATGTAAATTTTCGATATGTAAAGAATAGAATTAATGCAATTATTAAATTTAATATAATCACAAAAGGAACAAGTATTAATATACCAATCGAAACACTTGGATCTGGATTCATTTGGTTAACCCAAAGCCAAATAATTAGAAAGTCAAAAATTGAAAGTAATAGTGTTCTAATTGCAAATTTCATTAGTAGCTTGTTAGTTGTTTTAGGTTATTTTTGGGTTTGATTTATAAGAACAATTTTTTCGGATGCAGAATAAAAGTTTTTCCCTTCTCGTGCTCCCAATGTATTTTGTAAAGCGATTTAAAGGTTTAATTGACTTTGTGTGATGTTTTCCTGTTCTTTATAGACGAAGTAAAATAACAACGTTGAGTTAATTAAACATAGAAACATTCTGTATCTAATTTGTCCTAAATAAGGTAATGCAAATATTAAAACAATAAATGACAAAAGGATAGCGGATAAATTCAAAAAACATAGAAATAATTGATTATAATGCTTTCTAATAAAACAAACTAATAAGGTTATATTAACAAACAGAATGATTGTAAAACTTATGAAAACTGGCTCGAAAGACATCGCCAAATCGTAACCACTCAAAGAAAAATTCTTTTTTGCCCGTTCGAAAGCTATTTCTTTTTCTTTCGCTGTTTGAGCTTTATGATATGATTTAATAAGAATAGAACTTTCTTTAATTTTTTTATCAGAACACATTTGGAAAAAAGGGGAGAAGAAAATCAGCATACTTAAGCTTGCTAAAAAACGAATTATAGTTTTTCTGTTTTTCACGATAGTGTTTATTGAAATGCCCTGCAATTAATTAGTATATAATGTACCACAAAATGGCTTCAATATACTTATTTCAGATTGGCTCTTTTATGTCAATCTAAAATATTCATTTTTTTTCTTATAAATCATCAAACTGAATTTTATTTCTTTTTGAAACGTTTCTGCGTCAGGGATAGAGGCGGTATCCTTTTGTGGAGTGGAACGGAGCAAAAGATATAGCCGAAAGCCCGGCCCGCCTTTTTCGGCGGGAGACGCCCAAGATATTAAAAATCAATTATTAGAGCTTCGTAAACCCGACAGGTTTTAAAAACCTGTCGGGTTTGTTGCTTCAAGGAGATTTTCGAAATGACAAGATGCAGGATAAAAAAAACCGCTCGTGCCAGCAGGAGAATTTAGTAATCCATAATCTATCATAAAGTGACTTATTTTGTTTTGGCATTCAATAAAATAGAATCTTGAAGATTGATAAATGTTGCAGGATATTTGGGTTCTAATTTTGTTAATTCGTCAATTTCATTGATTTCATCTTGGCTCAGTTGAATTTCCTGACACGCTAGATTTTCTTTTAGCTGTTCGGTTTTACTAACGCCAATAATAACAGAGGAAACGACTTTTTTGGTTAATAACCAGCTTAGAGAAATTGCAGTAACGGTGGTATTATGACGTTTTGCGATTTCGGTTAATTTGTCAATAACAGTATATCCAAGTTCTCTGTCAAAAAGTCCAAGGTCAAAGTTGTTTAGTCGGCTGTCTTTAGGATTTGGATTGTCTCTTGTATATTTTCCTGTCAAAAAGCCGCTGCTTAAGGGCGACCAAACCATCATTCCTATTCCAAAATGCAAACTCATAGGTATTATTTCATGTTCGACCTCTCTATTCAAAATAGAGTAATGCATTTGTGATGCTACAAAAGGGCTGTAATGTAGATCATTTTGTCGTTGTGTCATTGCAGAAGCTTTCCAAGTCTGATAATTAGAAAATCCAACATAACGAACTTTGCCTTGCTGTACTAAGTTTTCTAAAGCTTTTAAAGTCTCATCAATTGGCGTAATGGGATCATCATTATGGAGTAACAAAACGTCTATGTAGTCTGTTTGTAAATTTCTTAGACTATTGTGGCATTGCTCGATAATATGTTTAGAATTTACACCGGCATTAAAGGCTTGTTCTCCTGTTCTAAATGATAACTTGGTTGTAATTAAAACATCTTTTCGTTTTTTATCTAAAACTTTACCAAGAATAATTTCACTTTGTCCATTTCCGTAGCCGTCTGCGGTATCAAAAAAATTAATGCCATTATCCATAGCACTATTTACGAGTTCGGCTGCTTTTTTTTCGTCTAATGTTGATTGAAATCCAAAATGCTCTCCTTGTCCAAAAGTCATTGTTCCAAGGCAAAGCTCAGATACGATTAAACCGGAATTTCCTAATTGTTTATATTTCATATTTAAGGTTTTAATATTATGAATTTACAATAAAAAAGAATAGTCAAAATTTTGTACTATAGATAGTTATGCTTTATTGACTTGTGTTTTTTCTGACAATTTAAAACGAAATTAGGAAAAAAACAGATTGATTTTGCAACAACAGAAACAATTATAAGAATCACTTTTTGTAGTCTGTTTCAATCGTATTTTTTTAGAAAAATTCAATAGATTTTTGGGATTTTTGCTGTAATAAAAAAAATAACAAAAAAATCCCGTCTCAGAAGAAACGGGATTTTTAAAATTGATATTCTTTTTTTTATCTTAAACTGTTACAGCAACTTCTTGTGGCAACGGAATTTGATTTTTAAGTAAATCTTCGAATGTTTCGTGCTGACGAATTAAGATTCCTTGTCCGTTCATCCATAGAACTTCAGCTGGTTTGTATCTTGAATTGTAGTTCGAAGACATTGAGAAACAGTATGCTCCGGCGTTTCTGAAAGCAAGAATATCACCTTCGGTAATTTCCGAGATTCTGCGGTTATTGGCAAAAGTATCGGTTTCGCAAATGTATCCTACAACAGAGTAAAAACGCTCTTTTCCTTTTGGATTAGAGATGTTTTCGATATAATGTTGTGAACCGTAAAACATTGGACGAATTAAGTGGTTGAAACCACTATCGATTCCGGCGAAAACTGTTGAAGTTGTTTGTTTTACTACGTTTACTTTTGCTAAGAAGAAACCTGCTTCGCTCACCAAAAATTTTCCTGGTTCGAAAATCAATGTTAAATCTTTACCATATTCAGCACAGAAAGCATTGAATCTTTTTGATAATTTTTTACCTAATTCTTCAATGTCGGTTTCGATATCGTCTTTTTTGTAAGGAACTTTGAATCCGCTTCCGAAATCTAAGAATTCCAGATTTTTGAAATGTTTAGCGGTATCGAACAAGATTTCGGCAGCATACAAGAATACTTCGATATCTAAAATATCAGATCCTGTGTGCATGTGAATCCCTACAATACTCATTTTTGTGTTTTCTACAATTCGCAATATATGCGGAATTTGATGTACAGAGATTCCGAATTTACTATCGATATGTCCTACAGAAATATTAGCATTTCCTCCCGCCATTACGTGCGGATTGATACGAATACATACCGGAATATGTGGATATTTTGTTCCGAATTGCTCCAGAATAGATAAGTTGTCAATATTGATTTGTACACCCATTGCGGCAACTTCTTCAATTTCTTCAAGAGAAACTCCGTTTGGTGTAAAAAAGATTTTTTCAGGTTCATAGCCAGCATGAAGTCCCAATAAAACTTCTTGAATTGATACAGTATCTAAACCAGATCCCATGTTCTTTAACAACTGAAGTATCGCAACGTTAGACAATGCCTTCATGGCGTAATTAACTCTTAAGTTTTCTACCTTAGAGAAAGCTTTAGTTAATCTGTTGTACTGAGATTGGATTTTTTCGGCATCATAAACATATAATGGACTTCCAAATTGGTCTGCTAACTGCAGTAAATCTTTTGCTTGCATTTGTAAACTATTTTTGGCAAATTTATTACTCTTTTGACTAACTGCAAATTAATTGTAGAAAAATAACAAATTATAACAAATTGTTTTATTTCAAACAAAAAGTTGCTTATTTTGGTTTTTTATAATTTTTTTTGAGGAGCTGAGTTGCTGAGGTTCTAAGGTACTAAGATTTTTTGTTTTTTTTGCCACAGATTAAAAGATTAGCACAGATTATGTATAGATTTTTTCTGCCACGAATTTCACAAATTACACGAATTATAAATGCTGCTGAGAATTAATTCTATTGCGGATTTCATGAATTTTATTTTGAAATTTTTACAAAATGCTTAAAACTAATTATAAATGCTGTTGAAATTATTTTTGCCACAGATTACGCTGATTAAAAGGATTTTTTGGCATTTTTAAAAAGAAGCCGAATGTTTTGATTTAGCCCCGATTGAGGCGGTATCCTCGCAGTGGAACGGAGAGATAAAGCCGAAAGCGGGAACTATGTTTATTATAATGCCAATTGTGATGCTTCAAAACGACAGGATTTTTTACCACAAATTTCGCAAAATGCTCAAAACATAGCCTGTGGTTTCAACCACGGGAAACGTTACGGATTGGACGTAATCATATATTGTGTCCCCGTAGTTGAAACCACGGGCTATGTTTGAAATAGAAATGAGCCAGAAAAAAGAAATTAGTGAAAATTGGTGTAATTGCTTCGCCTGTTCGCTATCGCTCGGGTCGTGGCAAACAAAAAAATCCATTTAATCTTTATAATCTGTGGCAAAAAAATAAAGCCCCTGAATAATTCAGAGGCTTTATGTTAGTTGTGTAGTTTATTGGTTTATAGGCTCGGAAGATCTCCGTTTCCTTTAGTTGGCAGGTTGGTAGAGCCCATTAAGAACAAATCTACCTCTCTTGCTGCTTCGCGACCTTCTGAAATAGCCCATACAATTAATGATTGTCCTCTTCGCATATCACCAGCAGTGAAAATGTGAGGGACGTTTGTTTGATAATTAGTTGCTTTGTAATTGCTTCTAAAATCAGTTTCAATGCCTAATTGCTCGCTTAATGTTTTCTCTGGGCCTGTAAATCCTAAAGCCAATAAAGCTAAATCGCAAGGCCAGATTTTTTCAGAACCTTCTTTTTCGATTAATTCAGGTCTTTGTCCAGGAGTCATTTTCCATTGAACTTCAACGGTTTTTAATCCGGTTAATTCGCCTTTATCGTTAGAAATGAATTCTTTAGTATTGATTAACCAGTTTCTGTCACAGCCTTCTTCGTGAGAAGATGATGTTTTTAACTGCAAAGGCCAGAAAGGCCAAGGAGTTGACTCGCTTCTTCCAACAGGAGGTTTTGGTAAAATCTCAAAGTTAGTTACAGATTTTGCTCCGTGTCTGTTTGAAGTTCCAATACAGTCAGAACCAGTATCTCCACCACCAATAACGATTACATCTTTACCAGTTGCTTTAATTTGGTCTGGAATTGATTCTCCGTATAAAACTTTAGTCTGTTGTGTTAAGAAATCCATTGCCTGAACAACGCCTTTGCTTTCGATTCCTTTAGTTGGCAAGCTTCTTCTTTCTGTTGCTCCACCGCATAAAACGATAGAATCGAAAGTGTTTAATTCGGCTACGCTAAAGTTTACACCAACGTTTACATCAGTTTTGAAAGTGATTCCTTCTGCTTCAAGAATTGCTACACGTCTGTCAATGATTCCTTTTTCTAATTTGAAATTTGGAATTCCGTAACGTAATAAACCTCCAATTGCATTGTCTCTTTCAAAAACCGTAACCGTGTGTCCGGCTCTGTTTAATTGCTGTGCTGCTGCAAGTCCCGCAGGTCCTGAACCAATAACGGCAACTGTTTTACCTGTTCTCTTTTTTGGTGGCTGAGGTTTGATCCAGCCTTCTGCAAAACCAATTTCAACAATGTTTTTCTCGATGTTTTCGATTGATACCGGATCTTTAATGATTCCTAATACACATGCTTTTTCGCATGGAGCAGGGCATAAGCGTCCTGTAAATTCCGGAAAGTTATTAGTCGATTGTAAAATCTCTAATGCACTCTGCCATTCTTCCTGATGTACCATGTCGTTGAAGTCAGGAATTAAATTTCCTAACGGACAACCACTGTGGCAAAAAGGAATACCACAATCCATACATCTTGAACCTTGTTCTTTTACTTTATCTTTTGCTAACGGAATAGTAAATTCGTTGTAGTTAGAAACACGTTCTGCTATTACTAAATTACTTTCGTCGGCTCTGTTATATTCTTTAAATCCGCCTATTTTACCCATGACATTTTAAATTAAATTCCAATTTCTTTAAATTCCAAATTCCAAATTCCAATTTTTTATTACTATAGGCATTGATATTGCCATTGGAATTTGGAATTTTATTTTTTGAATTTGATTTTTATCCAGCTATTAATTCTTCTATTTTTTTCTCTTCTGCAATTCGTTGTAATGCTTTTTTGTAATCAGTTGGCATTACTTTTACGAAGTGCTGTTGTTGATTTTCCCAGTCTGCTAAAATTCTTTTTGCTAATGGACTGCTTGTGTACAATGAATGATTTTTGATTAATCGTCTTAGTTTAGTAACGTCTTCTTCTTCCAACGGATCGAATGCAACCATTTCCATGTTACATACTGTTGAGTCGAATTTTTTATTTGGATCGTAAACATAAGCTACACCACCACTCATACCAGCTGCGAAGTTTCTTCCTGTTTTTCCTAAAACTACCACTGTACCACCGGTCATGTACTCGCATCCATGATCCCCAATTCCTTCAACAACTGCTGTTGCTCCAGAATTTCTCACACAGAAACGCTCTCCGGCCATTCCATTAATATAAGCCTCTCCGGTAATAGCTCCGTAAAGGGCAACGTTTCCTATAATGATATTGTCTTCAGGTTTGAAGGTTGCAGTAGGAGGTACTTTTACAATTAGTTTTCCTCCAGAAAGACCTTTTCCTAAATAGTCATTACAGTTTCCATGAATTTTAAACGACAATCCGTTTGTTGCAAAAGCACCAAAACTTTGTCCGGCAGAACCTTCAAAATCAACTAAAATAGTGTCATCAGGTAATCCTTGTTCTCCGTAGATTTTTGAGATTTCGTTACTCAAAATCGCACCTACAGAACGGTCTGTATTTTTAATTTTAAAGGTTACTCTTGTTTTCTCTTTTCTATAGATAGACGGAATTGCTTCTTTGATGATATCAAAATCTAATACATTTTCAAGTTGGTGATCTTGTTGTGTTGTATTATGATTTGGCTCTGTTTTAGCTTTTTCCGGTTTGTATAGAATTGGTGATAAATCTAAACCATTTGCTTTATAATGTGTGATCGCTTTGTTCACATTTAATTTTTGTGACTGACCAACCATTTCTTTTAAGGTTCTGAAACCTAACTGTGCCATGATTTCTCTTAACTCCTCAGCAATAAAATACATGAAGTTGATTACGTGCTCTGGAGTTCCCGTGAAATTTTTTCTCAATTCAGGATCCTGAGTTGCAATACCAACCGGACAAGTATTTAAGTGACAAGCTCTCATCATAATACATCCGGAAGCTACAAGCGGTGCAGTTGCAAAACCAAATTCTTCAGCTCCTAATAAAGCTGCGATGGCAACGTCACGACCTGTTTTTAACTGTCCGTCACATTCAAGAACTACACGGCTTCTTAAATCGTTTAAGATCAAAGTTTGTTGAGCTTCCGCTAAACCAAGTTCCCACGGAATACCTGTGTGTTGTAAAGATGTTAATGGAGCAGCACCAGTTCCTCCGTCATAACCAGAAATTAAGATAACGTCAGCTTTTGCTTTGGCAACACCGGCAGCGATGGTTCCAACTCCAACTTCAGAAACTAATTTTACGTTTACACGCGCTTCACGGTTTGCATTTTTCAAATCGTAAATCAATTGAGATAAATCCTCAATTGAGTAAATATCGTGGTGCGGCGGAGGCGAAATTAAACCTACATAAGGTGTAGAGTTTCTAGTTTTAGCAATCCAAGGCACAACTTTTTCTCCAGGTAATTGTCCTCCTTCACCAGGTTTAGCCCCTTGAGCCATTTTAATCTGGATTTCTTTAGCATTTGTCAAATAGTTGATCGAAACACCAAAACGTCCCGAAGCAACTTGTTTGATTGCACTGTTTCTGGAATCTCCGTTAATTTCTTTCTGGAAACGTCTTGGATCTTCTCCACCTTCTCCAGAGTTACTTTTTCCGCCAATTCTGTTCATTGCAATAGCTAAGTTCTCATGCGCTTCCTGGCTGATAGAGCCATAAGACATCGCTCCGGTTTTGAATTTCTTTACAATTTCTGTCCAAGGTTCTACTTCATCAATAGAAATTGGGTCTAGGTTGTTGAATTCAAATAAACCTCTAATTGTCATTAAGTTTGAGCTTTGCTCGTTAACGGCATTTGAGTATTCTTTATAACTTTCAGGGCTGTTTAAACGAACCGCTTGTTGTAATTTAGAAATAGTGGTTGGATTAAACATGTGTTTTTCACCGCCACGTCTCCATCTGTAAATTCCTCCAATTTCTAAAGAAAGCAAACTTGCTACTTTTGAATTTGGAAATGCTTTTTGGAAACGTTTCTTCACTTCTTTTTCAACTTCCATTAAACCAATACCTTCGATTCTTGATGGCGTGTAAGGGAAATATTTAGAAGTAAATGTTTTGTTTAAACCTAAAATCTCGAAAATCTGAGCAGCTCTGTATGAATGTAAAGTAGAGATACCAATTTTGTTCATGATTTTAACGATTCCTTTTGCAATCGCTTTGTTGTAGTTTACAACTGCATAATCAGCTTTTACTCCGGTAATGAAACCTTGCGCTACCTGATCGTGAATGATTTCGTTTACCATGTATGGATTGATCGCACTTGCACCGTATCCAAACAATAAAGCAAAATGATGAGGTTCGCGAGGTTCTGCTGATTCGATTATGATTCCGAATTTAGAACGAACCTGTAAAATATTCAAAGAGTGGTGAATGTAAGAACAAGCCAATAACATTGGGATTGGAGCTAATTCTTCGCTTACACCTCTGTCTGATAAAATGATAACATTGCATCCTTCATTTACAGCTTTGTAAGTTGCCTGAACACATTTTTCAAGTGCACGCTCTAAACCGTTAACTCCTTTTTCTATTTTATATAGTGTAGAAATTGTAGCCGATTTGAAATCTACGTGATCAATGTTTCTGATTTTATCTAAATCCTCGTTTGAAATAACCGGATTTTGGATTTTTAATTTTTTACACTGTTTAGATTCAATTTCAAAAATATTGAAATCTCCTCCAACTGCTAAACTAATATCAGTAATGATTTCTTCACGAATACCATCCAAAGGTGGGTTGGTAACTTGAGCAAACAATTGTTTGAAATAGTTGTACAACAATTGAGGCTGGTCTGACAATACTGCCAAAGGCGTATCGTTACCCATAGAACTGATTGCTTCAGCTCCTTGACCTCCCATTGGGTTGATGATTGTTTTTAAATCTTCAATTGTATAACCAAATAAACGCTGTCTGGTTTGGAAATCTAATTTTTCAACCGGAGTAGGATTGTTTGTATAAGGAACTTTTGCTAAAGGCAATAAGTTAGCATCTAACCATTCTTTGTACGGACGTTTTGTAACGATCGTTTTTTTAACTTCTTCGTCTTCAATAATACGGCCTTCGTTCATGTCAACCAAGAACATTTTTCCTGGCTCTAAACGACCGTGCTGAATTACATCTTCCGGATCGATATCCAATACACCAATTTCTGATGACATGATTACGAAACCGCTTTTTGTTAAAGTATAACGAGAAGGACGCAATCCGTTTCTGTCTAATAACGCGCCAATTACGTTTCCATCTGTAAACGGAATAGAAGCTGGACCATCCCAAGGCTCCATGATACAAGCGTTGAACTCGTAGAATGCTCTTTTTTCAGGAGACATTGTCTGATGTTTTTCCCAAGCTTCAGGAACAACCATCATCATTGCTTCTGGCAACGAACGACCAGTCATTAATAAAAGTTCTATAACCATATCCATAGAAGCAGAATCTGATTTTCCTTCTAAGATAATCGGGAATAGTTTTTTGATGTCATCGCCAAAAACTTTGCTTTGCATAAGCTCTTCACGAGCACGCATACGGCTTACGTTTCCACGAAGTGTGTTGATCTCACCATTATGACACATGTATCTAAACGGCTGAGCTAATTCCCATGAAGGGAAAGTATTTGTAGAGAAACGTTGGTGCACTAAGGCCAAACGAGTCACTAAATCCGGATCTTTTAAATCTATATAATAACGGCTGATGTCTTCCGGCATCAATAGACCTTTATATATTATAGTAGTTGTCGATAAACTAGAGAAATAAAACATGTGGCTTTCAGAGGTTTTTGATCCTCTTACGGCATGTTCAGCAATTTTTCTAGCTGCAAAAAGTTTTGCATTAAATTCTTGTTCTGTTAAATCCTGACCGTTTTTAGAAACGAAAACTTGTTTAACTGTTGGTTCTTTTTCTGCGGCAATCTGCCCTAAATTTTCAACTTCAACAGGTACATCTCTCCAACCTAAGATCTTTAAATTTTGATCTTTAATAGTTGATTCGAAAGCGTTGATACAAAAAGAAACCTGGTTTTTGCTTTTTGGTAAAAAAACCATTCCTACTGCATACTCACGTGTTTCAGGGATTTCAAAATCACATACTTTTTTAAAAAAGTTATGTGGGATGTCGAATAAAATTCCAGCTCCGTCTCCAGTTCTTCCATCAGAACTAACTGCACCACGATGTTCCAATTTTATTAAGATATCCAATGCTTTGTGAATAATATCGTTTGATTTAATACCATTCAAATTACAAATAAATCCTGCACCACAATTGTCGTGTTCAAATTCAGGCAAATAAAGCCCTTGTTCTTTAACTTTCATTCTTGATATTTTTTCTACAAAAATAAAGATTTCGTTAAACATAATGTATTGAAATTGTAGTTTTACTTATATTTTTGTCGTAATATTAGAAAAACGTTTCTTAAATGATAATAATATTATAGAAGGCATTGCGAAATGCTAAAATCACAATCTGTTTTAAATTATATTAAGAAAAATCGACGTTAAGCTACTGAATTCAGTGATGTTTTTGTTAAATCTCAAACGATATAGTGATTTTTAGTTAACATTAACAAAGCAATTGTTTAACGATTTTTTTGCTTTGTCTGAGAATAATCTGAGAATATGAAATTGACTCATTTTTAATTGAAAAAGATTTTACTATTAAGTTGAATTTTGCTACTTTTGTCGCACTTTTATTCTGAAATAAATTCAGAACCAGACAAATTCTATATTATGAACATACACGAATATCAAGGAAAAGAAATTTTAGCAAGTTACGGAGTACGCATTCAACGCGGAATTGTGGCTAATAATGCGGTTGAAGCTGTAGCTGCTGCAAAACAATTAACTGCCGAAACTGGTACAGGATGGCATGTGATAAAAGCACAAATTCACGCAGGTGGACGTGGAAAAGGTGGTGGAGTGAAGTTGGCTAAAAACTTGCAACAAGTTGAAGAAATTGCTGAACAAATCATCGGAATGCAATTGATTACTCCTCAGACTTCTGCAGAAGGTAAAAAAGTAAACAAAATTTTAGTTGCTGAAGATGTTTACTATCCTGGTGAAAGCGAAACTTCTGAATTTTATGTTTCTGTTTTATTGAATAGAGGTACAGGACGTAACATGATCATGTATTCTACTGAAGGTGGAATGGATATCGAAGAAGTTGCTGAGCATACTCCACATTTAATCTTCACTGAAGAAGTTGATCCTAACGTAGGATTACAAGGTTTTCAAGCAAGAAGAATTGCCTTTAACTTAGGTCTTTCTGGAAATGCTTTTAAAGAAATGGTTAAATTCATCGATTCATTATACAATGCTTACATTGGTTCTGATGCTTCTATGTTTGAAATCAACCCGGTTTTAAAAACTTCTGATAACAAAATTTTAGCTGTTGATGCTAAAGTTAATATCGATGATAACGCTTTATACAGACAACCAAAATATGCTGAGATGCGTGATATCCGTGAGGAAAATCCAATCGAAGTTGAAGCTAAAGAAGTAGGTTTGAACTATGTAGATCTTGACGGTACTGTAGGATGTATGGTAAACGGAGCTGGTCTTGCAATGGCAACTATGGATTTAATTAAATATGCTGGTTTTGAGCCTGCTAACTTCCTTGACGTTGGTGGAACTGCTGATGCTAAACGTGTTGAAACAGCTTTCAGAATTATCTTGAAAGATCCAAACGTAAAAGCTATCTTAATTAACATCTTCGGAGGAATCGTTCGTTGTGACCGTGTTGCTCAAGGTGTTGTTGATGCTTACAAAAACATGGGAGACGCTATCAATGTACCAATCATCGTTCGTTTGCAAGGAACAAATGCTGAAATTGCAAAAGAATTAATTGACAATTCAGGTATGCCAATCTTATCAGCTGTTCAATTCCAAGAAGCTGCTGACCAAGTTAAAGCTGCACTTTCTTAATTAAATAAGAAATATCATTATATAGAAAATCCATTCCGTTAGGAATGGATTTTTTTTGGTTTAAGCGCAATGCACGCAATGAATTTATAAAAAAAATAATAGCCACGAATTCACGAATTATTTTTTGATAATCTTTGAAAATAATTCGTGAATTCGTGGCTAAAAAACTTGGTGTATCCTCTAATAACTACAAGGATTGTAGTTAATTATTTTTTATTCTTACCGTTTTTGTAAACCACTTTCTCTACAACCTGAATTTTTGGTGCAGCAGGTTTTTTCTTGAAAGGCTTTTTAGCTGCCGGACCAGATTTAGAAGGAGCTTTATCGCCTCTT
Source organism: uncultured Flavobacterium sp. (assembly GCF_963422545.1). NCBI lineage: Bacteria > Pseudomonadati > Bacteroidota > Flavobacteriia > Flavobacteriales > Flavobacteriaceae > Flavobacterium > uncultured Flavobacterium sp. Next base: position 79,495 of record NZ_OY730232.1, on the reverse strand, counting down.
GCTCTTTCAGAATCTTTTGGAGCAGCTTTAAACTCAGGTCTATCTTTAGAAGTTTCTTTCTTTGGAATCTCTGCTTTATGCTTAGCTAAAACATCATTAGGGTTTTTAGGATTTTCTTTTGTTCCTCTTAAATGAATTACCAGTCCGTTTAAGAAGTTTCTTAAAACCTGATCACCACATTCCATGTAATTTTCATGATCTTCGGCTCTAAAAAAAGCACCCAATTCTGATTTTGAAATTCTAAAATCTACTAATTCTAAAATTTCAACTATTTGGTCATCACGGAGCATCAATGCCACGCGAAGTTTCTTTAATATATCGTTGTTCGTCATTGTTTAATTTTTTACAAAGGTACGTTTTAAAACTAATTTGATTACAATTTTAGTCTAAGAACTGGAAGTGCTTTAATCTTTTTTCGCCACGAATTCACGAATTAAATTTTAAAATCAATACAATTGTAAAAATTCGTGAATTCGTGGCTAACTTTCACCTTAATTTAGGAATTATAGTCGTTTATGATGCTTATTAATTGGTCTAAATCTTCTTTGAGATGATTAGCCGTGATTACAATTCGATTTAGGTTATCTGAGTTTTCCTGATATTTAAAGTTGGCAATTATGATCTTATTTGCTTTCAGGACCTCGATAAGATTTCCATTTTTTAAATAAATTAAAGGATAGCTTTTATCGAATTTGATAACATCGTTTTTGATTAATAAAGTATCGATATAATTTAGATTCTCAATTAATATTTGATGCTGCGTTTTGTAAAGATCTTCGGCATCAGCCAATGTTTGCACAAAAGCCGGATTCATTCCCGCAGCAGAAATAAAAGTATTTAAATGATGGATTTGATTGATAAACGAAGCATCACTTGCAATTACTCCGCCTGTTAAACCAAAAGCTTTTCCTAAAGACGAAACCATGATTTTTTTCTTAATCGGAAAGTTAATTTCAGAATAAATTCCGCAGCCATTTTTGCCTAAAACCCCAAGTGAATGAGATTCATCAATAACTAAAGTAATCTCTTTATGATGTGGAATTGAAGCCAAAATCGATAAGTCGATCGCCTCGGTTTGAAAACCCGTAACGGCATCAGCCAGAAATGTAATTTTCTCTGATTTAGAATCCAGTAATCTTGGATTTATTCTATTGTCTATAAATACAGGTAAACTATTGTCTACTTGAATCGCAGGATGATTATCCGGAAAATGAAAGAAAGAATCTGTTTGTTTTTTTAATTGTTCTATTACAAGTTTTCCGGCAAGCATTCCAGACGAAACGGTGACAGCCGCTTCTGCTTTTATGTGTTTGGCCAGAAAAGTTTCGCCTTTTTCAAAAGCGGTAAGTTTTATATTGGCGCTTCTGGAGCTTCCGTAAGTCGTTCCCCATTTCTGGATATTTTTTATGACCAATTCCTGAAAAACTTTATTTTTAGGCAATCCCAAATAAGCTGTTCCACCAAAATACAAATATTGTTTTTGGTCGATTTCGATAATTCTATCCGGAAATTGATTGACATTCATAAAGCTTAAATTAAAGTAACTCCTGTTCCGTTTAAATCAGAATATTGAATAATACCATCTTTTATCTTGACTCCGGTTGCAATATCTTCATCCAAAAGTAATGCGCCGTCCATATCAACATAATCCAATTGAGGTAATAAATGAGCAATAGCAGAGATTCCTACTGTTGATTCCGTCATGCAGCCAACCATTGTTCTCAGTCCAAGTTTTTTAGCTTCTTCGATCATGCGTTTTCCCGGAGTTAATCCGCCACATTTAACCAGTTTTACATTTACACCATGAAAATGATTGAAACACTTTGCCACATCTTCCTCAATGATACAGCTTTCATCGGCGATTATTGGTAAAACCGAATGTTTGAAAACTTCTTTATGAGCTTCCCAATTATCTGCTTTCAGAGGCTGTTCAAGAAATTCAACACCTAATTTCTTTAATTCGATCGCATTATTTATGGTTTCGTCAACACCCCAACCACAATTGGCATCAATTCTAAAAATGGCATTGGTGTGTTTTCTAAGTTCTTTTACGATTGCAATATCTTCTTTGGTTCCCAGTTTAATTTTGTAAATAGGCCAGGGAAGTTCCTGCATTTTTGAAACCATTTTATCTATAGAAGCAATCCCAATTGTATAATCTGTAAGCGGATTTCTTTCGGTTGTGTAATTCCATAATTCGTATAATTTTTTGCCTTTTTTACGCGCGTATAAATCATTATAAGCCAAATCTAAAGCGCACAAAGCAAACATATCGTCTTTTAAATACGGATACATTTTTGCCCAAAATTCATCTGGAGTTTCATTTTTTGTAGCTTCAATAATGCTTCTGATTTCTTCTAAATCTTCGATCATCATTGGAACTGTTGTTTTGTAATACGGATTTGAAGTGGCTTCTCCAAAACCTGAATAACCTTCACTTTTGAGTTCTACAATTAAGGAAGGCTGAAAATCAATTGATTCTCTTGAAATAGTAAAAGTATGTTTTAGTTTTAGATTGTATTCTCTTAAAATTAGTTCCATAATTAATTCGATTGTTTAAGTTTAATAACCAAGCCAAAGTACCGCTTTTACAAATCCGTCTCGCCAGAGTTTTTCGTTATGTTCGCCGCCCTTTACAACTCTTGATTTCGTAAGATGAAGGCAATAACAGCGTTTTGTGTCTAATAATTTTTCCATTTTGGTCATATCTTTCACCATATTTTCATCTTCTTTATCACCGCACAAAAAGTAAAATTTAGTTTTAATTTTTGGGGCTTTTTCAGTTAAAGTGTAAATGTCATTTGTATACCAAAATGAAGGCGAAAAAACGCCTGCTTTACCAAATACTTCAGGATATTTCAAAGCTCCATAATAAGAAACTAAACCGCCAAGTGAGCTTCCAAAAATAATGGTATTCTTGGCTTTTGTTTTGGTTCTGTAGTTTTTATCAATATACGGTTTTAGTGTTTTTACGATAAATTCTAAGTAATTATCGGCATTTCCTCCGCCGTATTTTTCATTTTTAAAAGGAGTTAATTCGTCGATACGTTTTTCATTTCCATGTTCGATTCCCACGACAATTACCTGGGCTTTCAAACTATCTAATTTTTCGTCGACATTCCATTCGCCAACAAAAGAAGTTTTCGCATCAAATAAATTTTGAGCATCGTGCATATAAATCACGCTGTATTTTTTTTTGGCTGAAGCCGAATAATTTTCGGGAAGATATATCCAGATTTTTTTGGCAGTTTTTAATTGAGGGGCATCAATTGTAAAAGTTGATACGTTTTTTGAAGCAGTGCTTTGCTGTGCATTCCCTGCAAAGGTTATCCAAAGTAAAATAGAAAATAAGAATACTCGAATCATGAGTTCTTTTGCGTTTTAGATTTAAAAACAATAATTTAGCTAAAAATAATAAATTGATGAATACCGAGACAGAAAAGATAAGTTTACTTTTAGAAATGATTGCTTTTTCTACCGTTGACGGCAAACTGCATAAAAGAGAATATGATTTTTTGTGGCTTGTAGCTCAAGAACTAAATATTGGGTATGAGGTTTTTTAAAGATTTATTTCATCAGGAAAGTGAGCATGTAATTATAAAATCAGAATTTCAGCGTATTCAGCAGTTTTACAGACTGGCTTTGATTATGCATTGCGATGGCGTTTTGCATGAAAAAGAAGCAACAGCAATTCAGCAGATTGCGATTGAAATGGGATTGAATCCGGGTGCTGTAAAACGCGTTTTAGATTTGATGAAAAAAGCTCCAAATGCTATGATTGATCCTAAAGTTTTATTGAAAGTTTTTCAGGAACAGCACAATTAAGGCAATTGTTCCTGAAGTTTTTTAATATCGTCACGTAATTTTGCAGCTTGTAAAAAGTCTAATTCTTTAGCTGCTTTTTCCATTGATTTACGTTTTTCGCGAATCATTTTCTCTAAATCATTTTTCGATAAATAAGCAGTTTCCGGTTCGGCAGCCATAGATAAAGTATGTCCTAATTCAAATTCTACCAACGGATTTTTAGTAAATGCACTATCGATTTTTTTGTTTAAAGCTTGTGGTGTAATACCGTTTTCAACGTTAAAGTTTATCTGTTTGGTTCTTCGATAATTTGTTTCATCGATTGTTTTCTGCATACTTGCCGTAATCTTGTCAGCATACATAATCGCTTTTCCGTTTAGGTTTCTCGCCGCACGACCAATAGTTTGCGTTAAAGATCTATGACTACGAAGAAAACCTTCTTTGTCAGCATCAAGAATTGCAACTAGCGAAACTTCAGGTAAATCAAGACCTTCACGAAGTAAGTTTACACCAATTAAAACGTCAAAAATACCTTTTCGTAAATCCTGCATAATTTCTATACGTTCCAGAGTATCAACATCAGAGTGAATATATCGACAACGAATGTTTACTTTGGTTAGGTATTTAGCTAATTCTTCGGCCATTCTTTTGGTTAAAGTAGTTACTAAAACTCTTTCGTCTAACTCACAGCGAACCTGAATTTCCTCAATCAAATCATCGATTTGATTCAAACTTGGTCTTATTTCTATAATTGGGTCTAATAATCCTGTTGGACGAATTACTTGTTCTACGTAAATACCGTCTGTTTTTTGCAATTCATAATCGGCAGGAGTTGCTGATACATAAATTACCTGGTTTTGCATGGCTTCAAACTCTTCAAATTTCAAAGGTCTGTTGTCCATTGCTGCAGGTAAACGGAAACCATATTCTACTAAGTTTTCTTTTCGGCTGCGGTCACCGCCGTACATGGCATGAACTTGCGATATCGTAACGTGACTTTCGTCGACGACCATCAAATAATCATCAGGAAAATAATCTAACAAACAGAAAGGTCTTGTCCCGGCTTCTCTTCCGTCAAGATATCTTGAATAGTTTTCAATTCCTGAGCAATATCCTAATTCGCGAATCATTTCTAAGTCAAAATTGGTTCGTTCTTCTAAACGTTTTGCTTCGAGATGTTTTCCGATTTCTTTAAAATAATCGACTTGTTTGACTAAATCCTGTTGAATTTCCCAAATAGCGCCTTGCAGAACATCCGGAGAAGTCACAAACATATTGGCGGGATAAATCGTTAGTCTTTGGAATTTTTCAATAACATGAGAAGTCTTAGCATCAAATGATTCTATTTCTTCAATTTCATCTCCAAAAAAGTGAATTCTAAAAGCATCGTCGGCATAACTTGGATAAACTTCTACTGTATCGCCTTTGATTCTGAATGTTCCGGGTGTAAAATCGGCTTCGGTTCTGGAGTATAAACTTTGTACTAAACTGTGTAATAATTTTGTTCTGGAAATTACCTGATCTCTTGAAATTTCAATTACGTTTTTCTGAAATTCTACAGGATTTCCAATACCATATAAACAAGAAACGGATGCTACAACTAATATATCTCTTCGTCCGGAAAGTAGGGAAGAAGTAGTGCTTAAACGCATTTTTTCAAGTTCTTCATTGATAGATAAATCTTTTTCAATAAAAACTCCTGTTACCGGCATAAAAGCCTCAGGTTGGTAATAATCGTAGTAGGATACGAAATATTCAACTGCGTTATTTGGGAAAAATTGTTTGAATTCAGAATATAACTGCGCCGCCAAAGTTTTGTTGTGTGCCAAAACTAAAGTGGGTTTTTGAACTTCCTGAATAACGTTTGCAACAGTAAATGTTTTTCCGGATCCGGTAACTCCTAATAATGTCTGATATTTTTCGCCGTCTACAATACCTTGCGAAAGTTTTTCAATAGCTTGCGGCTGATCGCCTTTTGGACTATACTCTGAGGATACTTGGAAATTCATTTTTGACTGATGAAAAGATTAGTTTTGTAAAGATACAAAGTTTGATTTCTATAAAAAAGATAAAAAAAGGTTGCCGCGAATTTCACGAATTGATTTAAAATTAATTCGTGAAAATTTGTGGCAAAAATCATTAATTTTATTTGACCTATTTTAAAAAATCAATCATGGCATCATTTACAATTTTTGATTGATCTATACTTAAAAAATGTCCTGCATCTTTTACCATTTGTATTTTACAATTTGGTAAATATTTTTGTGCGCGTTCTAAGCTTTCTTCGGAATTGACGACGTCATGATTACCAATTAATACCAAAACCGGATTTGAAATTGATTTTAATTCATCATCTGAAAAAGGTGTCATTTTCAGCATGCTTGAATTTGATTTTGCATATTTGTTAGCGAGATAAAATTGCCTTTTATAGATTGGACTAATTTTTTCAGGATGAGTAGAAAATGTTACCAGTGTTTTTTCGAATTTCTTTTCACTCGGAAATAGTTTTAGCATTAATGCAGAGGATGTTTTTCTTACTTTATCAATAAATTTAAAGGTTTGAGCAGGGCTTAGTAAAACTATTTTATCAATTGAACTTGTTTTTTGAGTAGCCAATAATGTAGCAATCCAGCCACCACGAGAAGCAGCTACAATATCAAATTTCTTTAAATTGTAATGTGCGAAGATTTCGTTGTACCAAATTATTATTTTGTCTGTTGAAAGTGGTTTTGCTGTTAAGGTAGATTTGCCGGGTTCCATCAAAAAATCGATGGTATAAATGTGATGGTTTTTGGCTAAGGTTTTAATATTGGGGTACCACATTGTTGAGCTGGCATCCATTCCGTGGAGCAGAACAATATCTTTGCCGTTTTGTGGACCTGCAATTATAATGTGTGCTGTTCCAAAGCTGGTTTTTATATTCTCTTCAGTATAAGGAATATCCCAAAGTTTTAAAGCTTTGTCGTAGGAACTTAAATAGGCTTGCTTCTCTGATTTTGTCTTGAAAACATAATCCTCAAATTTTGCTTTTTTAGATGAAGCGCAGCTTGCAAGTAAAAGAAACAATATAAGTCTGAAAAATATTTTTGGCGTACTCATGAGATTCAATTTACTTTAAAGGTACTAAGAATAATACAGTTAAAATATCAGAATTACAATCTCTTAGGATCTTTTACGGTTAAATGATAGATTTGTACGATTGCTAAAATAGCATTTGGAATAATTACGGGTAAAAGCCATTGGCTAAAATCTTTATAGTCTTTTAAAAAGATGCCGTAAAGAACAAAACAAATACATCCGAAGAGATTGATAAAGCGTATTGTTCTGAGATCTTTCAACAGAAAACCTCCTACAATAAAAAATGATGCCAGGTAACCAATATAATCTGCCATGATATTGATTTTAAATAGTTTATACTAAATGTAGCAAAAGTAAATTATAAAATCAAGTTTTAGTGCTGTAAATCAGTGTTTTAAATGGTCCACTTTTTCTGTTGTTCTTCACTTAAAAAAGTCCAGGCTACAATACGGCTTGTTTTTTGACCTTGTGCCATATCGATTGTTTTGATTGAGGCTGCATTTACTTTATTTAATGTTTTGTAGATGCTTGACAAATTCTCTCTTTTTGAAACTAATGTCGTGAACCATAAACACTGCATGGCAAATTTTGCACTTTCGTAAATCATTTGGGTTACAAAACCAATTTCGCCACCATCGCACCATAACTCGGCATTGTGACCGCCAAAATTTAAAACCGGATTTAGTTTTTTCTTTTCTTTTGGATTTAAATTGGAAACTTTGCGCACTGTACTTTGATTTGCATCTTCGGCAGAAGAATGAAACGGCGGATTACACATCGTAAAAGTAAAACGATCTTCGGGCGTGATGATGTTTTTGAAAATAAAGCGTGATTCGGTTTGTTGCTGTAAACTTATGGCGTCAATCAATTTCGGATTGGCTTCGATAATTTTGCTGCAATTTTCGATTGCTTTTTCGTCGATATCTGTGCCTACAAAACTCCAATTGTAAATGGCATTTCCTAAAATTGGATAAATACAGTTTGCGCCTGTACCAATATCTAAACCTAAAACTGATGAACCTTCTGGAATAACTCCGTTGTTGGTTTCGGCTAATAAATCGGCTAGATAATGTATATAATCGGCTCTTCCGGGAATTGGCGGGCAAAGGTAATTTTTAGGAATATCCCAATTCTGAATATCGTAGTAGGTTTGTAATAATGCTTTGTTGAGCAGTTTTACTGAAATTGGATTACTGAAATCAATAGTTTCAATTCCGTGAATGTTTATGGCGACTTGCGATTTTAATTCAGGACAATTCGCAATAAGAAGCTCAAAATCATAACGGGAACGATGGAGATTTCGAGGATGTAATATGTTTTTTTCGGAATTGTCTATTTCTTTCATTTTGTAAATTTCCGTGCAAAGATAGTCATTCCTTTTTTAGAAAAGGTATTATGAAAAGAGTGGTCCAATTTTCCCAAAGCGTCGGGAAAATCCTTCTGTAACTATTTTTATTCAGATTTACGAAATCGTCTCAAATACTACATTAATTTTCAAATGATTCTATTGCATAAATCTGTTATATATTAGTTACAGTAGCTTAATAAATAATCCCTCGCTTTTATTTTCATTTTTTCGTATTCTTGAGTAATTTTTTCACATTTTTCATTTGAATTTTGTGAAGATATGCTTCTCATTCCTTTTCCTAAAAATTCAATTCGTTCTTTATATTCATAGAAAAGTTCAACAGGGGTATCATCGGAATAAACAATATTTTCACTTCCAAATAATACTTCAATAAACGCATAGTCTTCTAAACTGCAAAATGCTCTACCGACTCTTAATTTTTTGATTTTCTTATTCTTAACTAGTGATTTAAAAATTGGATATGTTTGATCCACTACTTTAACCCCAAATCCCATGTTAAGAATTTCTAAATTAGGAATTTCATTTAAAAAGTCAAAACTTTCAACTGGCTGATTCCAATCTAAAGTTCCGTTTATATAAATATACTTTAGACTTTCTATTCCGGCTAATCCACTAAAGTCCGTCACTCTTCTTAAATTTTCAAAGTGAACAGATTTTAGTTTTTTCAATTTCTTTAAAGGTGTTAAATCTGAAAATCCTGAAATGTATTCAAGGATTAGTTCTTCTAAATTGCATAAGTCTCCAATAAATTCAATGTCAGTAGCTCTAAAAAAAGTCATTCTTAATCTCCTAATGTTAGTCAACTTGCGAATTGCTTGGACTTGTTCTTTGGTTGGCTCGTGAAGTGTTAATTCTTCAAGATTTGGACAATAAAAAATTTGTTCCCAATGGACTTTGTCTTGGGTTTTACTTATAGTAAGAATCTTTACTTCGTCTTTATTTGCAATTTCAAAATCTGCAATAAACGCAAATCTTTCTCTATTTGGAATTGTTGTCCAGTAGTCACTTGTTCTATCTAAAAAATCTCCAAAATGATGTTTCATTGTCTGCGTTGCATATTTGTGCTATTCAGTAGCTAATTCTAGTAAATATATAAATAATCTTTTTACTATAAATATATATTTATGTATTGAAAACTTTTCTGCTTACGGGAGTAAACTTGTCCAATATATTCCGAAAAAAACCTTTGACTTGTTCAAAATGATTTTAATCCATGCATTCCATAAGCAATAAATCGCCGTCTGTGTGGGTGATGGTAACAAGTCCGTCTTGTGCGACAGAATTACTGCTTCCGGTTCTGTAACCAATTGTCAGGGTGTCGTTTTGCAATGGGTATTTTAAATTGATTGAATCGATACCATTTACAACACCAATAGGAATCAAAGAAATTGGTGTGTTTTCGGTATACCATTTTTCGAATTTATTGGGTAGTAAAAAGATCTTTGAATGATCGTCGAGTATCACAATTTTTAGTAAATCGCGATAACGTACAATATTGGTAAGATTTGTAATGGTATGATCTGCGCGTTTTCCGGTTGCCCAAACTACATTTACAGCAGGAATTTTTCGTTCTATTAAATAATCGAAGGCTTTTTCCAGATCGGTTTTATTTTGATCCGGTGTATGTACAATTTCGATAGGATATTGTGATGTTTTGTAAATTTCTGGATCAAAACCACGGTCGAAATCTCCTAAAAGAACATCGACTTTTATGTCTAATTCTATTACTCTTTCAATGGCCGAATCGAGTACAACTACCAATGGCGACCATTCTAATAATTGACCTAATAATTCTGGATTACATGCTGCTCCGTTGGCTATAATTAAGGCTGGTTCCTGGTCGTCGCGTACGATATGGTGTGAAGACATTTTGATTCTTGATTTGAAATGTGTTGCAAATGTACGAAAGGTTGAGATTTTAGAGGTTAGATTTTAGATTTTAGATTTTTTTGTCACAGATTATTAAGATTTATTTACGTTGTCTTTGTTTTTTACCATTAAGAGATTAAGATTCATTAAGATTTCACTAACGCACGAGTTAAAAAAGCACAGTACAAAATCCTTTTAATCTTAATAATCTGTGGCAAAAAAATAAAGAATAAAACTTAATCTCTTAATGGTAAAAAAAACTATTTTGTTGCTTTGAAAGCTGTTGCGTCGACTTCGATTAACATTCCGTCGATGGCTAGTTTTGAAACGGGAATTAATGTACTTGCCGGAAATGGTTTGTTTTTCCATACTTTACTAATTTCTTCCTCCCATATTTTTAATTTTTCTGCGGAATGATCAACAACTAGAATCGTTATTTTCATAACATTTTCTGGTTTTAGATTGTAACTATCCAGAACTGTTACAATATTTTGCAAAGCAGTTTGTGTTTGTTTTCTAAAGTCGTTGCTTAATGTGTGATCTTTTCCTAATCCGCCGCTTTGTCCGGAAATATAAACGAGTTCGCCGGGTGTAGAAACAGATGAGGCATGGCTAAAACCATAAGGAGTTGGGTCGAATAATGATGCAGGATTTTTGAAAGTTTGCGCTTTTGTTGCAAATGCAGAAAGGGAAATTAAGGTAAGAAGTAAGCTTTTCATGTCTCTAAATTTTGAATTATTTATTGACAAAGATTGCTTAATTCTAATTTTTACACCTTTACATATGTTGAAGTTTTTTTTAAAGTTTACAGTCTCGGTTTTCAGTTTACAGTAAAGTGTAATTGAGAACTGAGACTGTAAACCGAGACTGAAAACTGTATTTAGTCTAACAATCTTCTATGGTAATTGATTTGCCCTAAATGATAGGCTAAATGCGTAGAAAGATGAACTAGAAAAAAGCTTGTTGTCATTTCTTTTTCGAAAACAATTAATGGATAAATTTCTTCTAAATCTTTAACAGATAACATGTCAAGCGTTTTATCCACAACCAAAATGGTGTCTTCTATTTTGGTAATTAATTCAGATTGTGGAACATTTTTAAGGGAAAACTCTGAGGGACGATCTCGAACATAGTCTGTTTTGCCAAGTTGATTTCCAATAAAATGATTGATGTTCCCAATGAGGTGTAAGCAAAGATTTCCGGCTGAATTGGAAATTTGTTTGTCAATTGCCCAAATTTGATTTTCATTTTGATATGATTCTATTTCGAGTTTTAATTTGTTAAGATCTCGATCAAAAAGTGATTTTAAGGTTTCGATTAGCATGATGTTTTTATTTTTTATGGTTTCAAATGAAAACGGAGTTAATTAATTTATTAAATCGGTGGCATAAAATACTAAGCTTTATTTTTTATCGGAATCCAGATTTCTTCTTCAGAATTGGGATCGTCTTTTTTATATTTTTCATCCATTACGGCAAAATGCGGTCTTTCGTCAATTGTGTAATCAGAGTTTGGAAGCCATTCTACAAAAATAGAATGATAGGTTTTGTGCCCTTCGCTTGCGGGACCTTTATGAATAAAAGTGGCATATAATCCATTGGGAATTACTAATATTTCCATTTCTGATGGAATTTCATCAAAATTAGAAACTTCTACCGCTGCCCATTTTTCGAAAGTATTACCTGGTTCAAAATTGTCAAAATGTCCAACGGGAAAAACTTCAAGAGAATATAAATTCGAATTGATAGTATTTTTAATTTCTTTTCTTCTTGGCATAAAACCATTCCATAATTGGAAAGTTTTATTCTCAATAAACGACATATCGATGTACTTGCCAATAAGTTTTTTTTCGGTCAAAGTCTTGATTTGAGCTTCCATTTTTTTCTTGAATTATTCGATTTTATATTTTTTTGTATCGGTTTCACAAAGCGAAAAGTACCCTAATGGATAGTTATCTTTATTAGTTACATTGATAATGTTTCCTTTTACTGTTGCAGGCGGAGTTTGAAATGGTCCGCCAACATTACTTCCTGCAATACTGACCAAGATAGTCATATAATTATAGTATTGTTTTGAAATTCCGAAATGGGTTATTTCAATGGTGTTCCCAATTTTTAAATCTTGGTCATCTGATTTGCTGAAAAATTCATTTCCCTGAAAAAACTTATCCTCATCAACATAAAAAGTAGAGGTTACTTTGTTAGAATATAAGTATTTATAAAGATAATAATTGTCAGCATCACCTGGGTCATTATAAAAAGCTCTAAGTTCAATATCTGTTCCTGTAATTCCGCCTTCGTTATTTTGCTCTATTCTAGTAATAGGTGCTACCGATTTTAAAGTTTCAGTTGCGTTGTATCTATTTCCTCTACTAATTACGGTCAACCTATATTGTTCATCAATTACGGGCTTGAAATTAATACATACATATCGGCCGGTTTTTTTAACTTCTATAAAGTTGAATTTTTCGTTATGACTATTTTCTATATAAACAATTGCGCTGGAAACAGCTGGAATTGTATTTTCAAAATACCCCGTTGTTGTTGTCAACTTTATTGTTTGTTCTTTTCCTGTTGTTCCTTTTTGCCAGTTTATTGCTGCTTCGATTACTAGTTTTGGAGGTGCAGTATCCAGATCAACATTAACTACTTCTTCGCAACTTGTGAAGAAAATTGATATAAAAAACACGATTAATAAGGTTGCTTTTTTCATATTATATCTTTTATTTCTTTAAAAGAAAATGGTTTTAGAATTTAAAATTATAACTAACAGCCGGCACAATTCCGAAAATTGATGTTTGTACGGCTTCATTTGAACCGGTATCAACATTTTGACGGAAATTGATAGAAGCCGCATTATGGCGATTGTATAAGTTGTAAATACTAAAAACCCATTCGCCTTTCCAGTTTCTGTCTTTATTTTTTCGAGGTGTCAAAGTTGCCGAAACATCTAAATGATGATAGGCTGGTAAACGATTTTTGTTTCGCAATCCATAACTCGGAACCGTAATTCCTAAATACTCATATTGTCCGTTTGGATACGTAACCGGCTGACCGGATTGTAAGGCAAAGTTAGCTCCAAAAGACCATTTTTCGTTTAAATTATAAGCTGATGTTACCGCTAGATTATGCCTTTTGTCATAAGCTGAACTGTACCATTGGCCATTGTTGATACCAGTTTCTTCGGGCGTTCTTCCGGGAGTTTGCTGTTCTGATTTTGACAAAGTATATGAAATCCATCCGTTGAATTTACCTTCGTTTTTCTTTAGCATAATTTCCAGACCATAAGCACGCATTCGTCCGTTTAAGATTACTTGTTCGATGGCGTTGTTTGCAATTAAATCGGCACCATCAATATAATCCAGTCTGTTCTGGATCTTTTTATAATAAGTTTCTACTTCTAATGAATAAGCGCCGTTTTTGATGTTTTTGAAATAGCCCAATGCTACCTGATCTGCAATTTGTGGTTTGATATAATTGTCACTTGGCATCCAAACGTCTAGCGGAGTAGGAGATGAGGTGTTTGATATTAACTGAAGATATTGTGCCATGCGATTATAGCTGGCTTTGATCGATTGGTCGTCATTTAGCTGATACGAAACTGCAAATCTTGGTTCTAAATTATTATAGGTTTGAATTACTTTGTTTTTGCTGTAATATTTAGTCGAAGTTGGAGTTCCTTTTTCATAAATCTCCATATCTGTATTGAAAACTACAGGCTGGTTATTATCATAATAATTGATGGTTGATGCACCTAAACGATAGAATAAACTATAACGTAATCCGTAAGAAACAGTAAATTTCTTTGAAAGTTGGTTTTCGGCTTCAATATATGCCGAAGGTTCAAAAGCATATTTTTTGTCTAATTGATCCGGATTAATTCCAGATTTAGAATTAGTTGGTTTAATAGTTCCCGGATTGAATTCGTAATAAATTCCGTTTAAACCATAATTAAGTTTGAATTTATCTGAAATGTAGTTTTTGAAATCGTATTTGATGTTGTAATTTTTGATTCCGGAATCCCATTTGAAACCTACGAAATCCAAATCAAGACCGTAATAATAATCGCTGTATATCAAAGATAAGTTTGCAAACAATTTATCAGAATATAAATGATTCCAACGCAGGTTTAAAGTTGAATTTCCGTAAATATTAGTGAAACTTTTATTCAAACTAAAAACATCACGACCAAAATAACCTGATAAATATAAGTTGTTATTGTCATTTAGTTTATAGCTTAATTTGGTATTTAAGTCATAGAAATAAGCGGAGTTATTTTTATTCTTTTCGGATAGTTTTAAGAATAAATGTGCATAAGAAGCTCTTCCGCCAATTAAGAACGAACCTTTATCTTTTACCAAAGGTCCTTCGGCAAGAATTCGGCTGGAAACCAAACCAATTCCGCCATTTACATGGAATTCTTTACTGTTTCCGTCCTTTTGATAAATATCTAAAACAGAAGAAGCTCTTCCGCCAAAGCGAGCGGGAATTCCACCTTTATATAATTTTAAATCTTTAATGGCATCGGGATTAAACACAGAGAAAAATCCAAAAACGTGTGATGAATTAAAGATTGTTGCTTCGTCTAATAAAATTAAGTTTTGATCTGCACCGCCACCGCGAACATTGAATCCGGAAGCGCCTTCGCCGGCATTTGTAACTCCGGGAAGTAATAATAGTGATTTTAAAACATCGACTTCACCCAGAACCACCGGCATTTTTTTGATAGTAGCAATAGAAAGTTTATTGGTACTCATTTCCGGCGATTTGATATTGATTTTTTTTCTATTATCAGTAATTACAACTTCTTGTAGTTCTTCTCCACTTTGTTTTTCTCCATCTTCGTTAATGGCAAAATTGATTTTTGTATTTTGATTTAAAGTAATGGTTTTTGGGATAGTTTGATAACCAACATAACTTATTTCGATTTCATGTTCTCCTTTAGGAACTGTAAGCGAATAAAAACCGTATTCATTAGTCGTAGTTCCAATTTTTAAAGCCGGAATATAAATACTTACTCCAATTAAGGTTTCATTATTTTTGTTATCTGTTATGGTACCACTTAAAGTAAATTTTTCTTGTGAAAATGAAGTCAAAGTCGTGAAAAGGAGAATAAAAAGAAGGCCAATTTTTTTTGTAATCATTGTCTTGGTTTTGAAACACATAGTTAATAATTCTTACTAAATATAACTACAGAACGTTTGTTAAACATTAGTTAAGAATAAATTCATTTTGTTACAGATTCTCAGTGTTTTATTTGGTATTTAATATAAGATTTCTTTAGCATTTTTTTTACATATCCTACAAGAGTAAACAAAAAAAGACAACCGATTAAAGTTGTCTTTTTTATATAACATTGTAGAGACACACTGCAGTGCGTCTAATTTATGTATTATTTTAATTTAGCAATAATTGAATTAAATGTTTCACTAGGACGCATTGCTTTGCTCACTAACTCAGGAGTTGGTTGGTAGTAACCACCAAGAGTTTGAGGTTTTCCTTGTGCACCAATTAATTCAGCGTCGATTTTAGCTTCATTAGCTTCAAGTTCAGCGGCAATTGGAGTAAAGATAGCTTTCAATTCTGCATCTTTGTTTTGAGCTGCCAAAGCTTGTGCCCAATATAAGGCAAGGTAAAAGTGAGAACCACGGTTGTCAATTTGACCTACTTTACGAGCTGGAGATTTATCGTTAGCAAGGAATTTATCATTTGCTTCGTCAAGAGTTTCAGATAAAACAATTGCTTTAGAATTGTCTAAACTTTGTCCTAAATGCTCTAAAGATGCACCAAGAGCTAAAAATTCTCCTAATGAATCCCAACGTAAATATCCTTCTTCTGTAAATTGCTCAACGTGTTTAGGGGCAGAACCTCCAGCACCGGTTTCGAACAATCCACCACCATTCATTAACGGAACGATAGACAACATTTTAGCTGAAGTTCCTAATTCCAGAATTGGGAATAAGTCAGTTAAATAGTCACGTAAAACGTTTCCTGTTACAGAGATAGTGTCTAAACCTTTAATAATTCTGTCTAAAGTAAATTCTGTAGCAGCAATTGGATTAAGGATACGGATATCTAGGTTTACAGTGTTGTAATCTTTAAGGTATTTTTGAACTTTTGCGATTAATTCTCTGTCATGCGCTCTGTTTTCGTCTAACCAAAAAACAGCAGGAGTATCAGATAAACGAGCTCTGTTTACAGCTAGTTTAACCCAGTCCTGAATTGGAGCGTCTTTTGCCTGACACATTCTGAAAATGTCATTTGTTTCAACCGCTTGTTCCATTAGAACTGTTCCTTTGTTATCTACAACGCGAACAACTCCGTCAGATTTTATTTGGAAAGTTTTGTCGTGAGATCCGTATTCTTCAGCTTTTTGAGCCATCAAACCTACGTTAGGAACACTTCCCATTGTTTTAGGATCAAAAGCACCGTGTTTTTTACAGAAATCGATCGTTGCAGTATAAATTCCAGCGTAAGAACGGTCCGGAATTACTGCAAGTGTATCTTGTTGTTTCCCTTCTTTATTGTACATCTGTCCAGAAGTACGAATCATTGCAGGCATGGAGGCATCAACAATAACATCAGAAGGAACATGTAAGTTTGTAATTCCTTTATCAGAATTTACCATTGCAAGAGCTGGTCCGTTTTCGATCGCTTTTGTAATATCAGCTTCAACTTCAGCTTGTTCAGGTCTTCCTGCAATTTTTGCATAGATATCACCTAAACCGTTTCTTGTGTCAATATTTAATTCAGCAAATAAAGTTTCGTATTTTTTGAAAAGATCAGCAAAATATACTTCAACGATAGCGCCAAAAATAATTGGATCTGAAACTTTCATCATAGTTGCTTTTAAATGCACAGAAAGTAAAACACCTTCTTTTTTTGCTTCAGCAATTGCTTGAGCAGCAAAAGTTTTTAATTTTTGTACACTTAAAACAGAACTGTCGATTATTTCACCAGCTTTTAGAGGAGTACTTGCTTTAAGAACAGCAGTTGTACCGTCTTTTGCAACGAATTCAATTTTTACATCATTAGCTTCTGCTACAGTAAGTGATTTTTCGCTTCCGTAGAAATCACCATTTGACATTGAAGCTACTTTAGTTTTTGAATCTGCAGACCATGCACCCATTGAGTGTGGATTTGCCTTTGCAAAGTTTTTAACCGCTCTTGGAGCTCTACGATCAGAGTTTCCTTCACGTAAAACCGGATTTACTGCAGAACCTAAAACTTTAGCATATTTTGCTTTAGCATCTTTTTCGGCATCATTTTGAGGATCTTCCGGATAATTAGGAATTTTGTACCCGTGAGATTGCAATTCAGTAATAGCAGCTTTTAATTGCGGCACAGATGCTGAAATGTTTGGTAATTTGATGATGTTAGCTTCAGGTTGTGTCGCCAATTGTCCCAATTCAGCCAAAGCATCTCCGGTTTTTTGAGCATCAGTTAAAAGCTCAGGAAAATTCGATAAAATTCTACCTGCTAAAGAGATGTCTCTAGTTTCAATAGCAATACCAGCAGTAGCAGTAAATGCTTGAACAATAGGTAAAAAAGAGTAAGTCGCTAATAATGGCGCCTCATCAGTTAAGGTGTAATAGATCTTTGAATTCTGTTTCATTTTTTTTTTTTTATAATCGTATCGTCAGGGAATGGCGATGTAAAAGGTATAGTTGGCTCAAAATGAGCGGAGCAAATATAATAAAATCAGTCCGAAAACGGTATAGTTTTAATAAGAAATACCGAAATTATCAGATTGTTATTTCGGACTCATTTAATTGCTAAATTGGTGATTTTGGTATTAAAAAATTACAGTTTTGATGAATCGGGGATAAAAGCAGAACATTTCGAAAATAGAAAATACTAAAGTTGTATAAATTCATTTTGGCTTTGCTTGTTTTTGTATGAAAAATTGTATTTTTGACTAAAATACAATAGACATATAACAAATGTAAGATACATTGTTTAATATGTTTTTTACTTGTTGTTTATTATTACGCTTAATCATTATCTTTGAATTATGAGCACACTTACAAAACCAAATCATATAGGGCGAAAAATTAGCCGTATTCGTGAACTTCGTGATATGAAGCAAGAAGCTTTGGCGCAGGCTTTAGGAACAAGTCAGCAAACTGTTTCGGCTATTGAAAACAGTGAAACAATAGATGATGAAAAACTTGCAGAAGTTGCAAAAGCGCTTGGTGTAACTGTTGAAGCAATTAAAAATTTTTCAGAAGAAAATATGATTAGCTATTTTAATACTTTCCACGATAATAGTATCAATAACGGTCATTTGGGACATAATAATAATTGTACTTTCAATCCATTAGATAAATTAATTGAAACTTTTCAGGAAAAAGAAAAGCTTTACGAACGTTTGCTACAAGCTGAAAAAGACAAAATCGAATATTTGGAAAAACTATTAAAAAAATAGAATACCAATTTTTAATTAAAATACAAACCGATGCTTTATGAGTGTCGGTTTTTTTATTTTGGGCGTGTTCGCCGAAAAAGGCGAACCGGGCTATCCGTTTCAAGTCCTCGCACTTCCTTCGTCAGGCTGTGGGCTTTCCACTTCTATCCCTCACGCAAACCGTAAAACAATGACATTTTGATGGATGGATTTTAATCCGTTGAAATAATGTATACCGCACAATCTCGGAAACCCGACAGGTTTTTAAAACCTGTCGGGTTTGTAAACTAAAAGCTCTTATGAAAATGATTGCCCTAGCCCCGATAGAAGTGGAAATCCTTTTGTGCCGGAGTTCGGCACAAAAGATTGAAACGAATAGCGGGATTAGCTCCTGAAAAAGATTTGGCATTTTTAAAAAACAGGCACAAAAAAAAGCTCGTTTCAAATAAATGAAACGAGCTTTTTTATAACAAATAGATAAATGATTATCTTCTTTTATCTTTAATCTTAGCTTTTTTACCAGTAAGTTCTCTGAAGTAGAAAATTCTAGCTCTACGTACAGCTCCTTTTTTGTTGATTTCAATTTTTTGTAAAGCTGGTAAGTTTACTGGGAAGATACGCTCAACTCCAATAGCTCCAGACATTTTACGGATAGTAAAAGTTTCTGTGTTACCAGAACCTCTTCTTTGAATAACAACTCCTTTAAAAAACTGAGTTCTTGTTTTTTCACCCTCTTTAATTTCGTAGAAAACTGTGATAGTATCTCCAGCTCCAAAAACAGGGAAATCTTTTTTAGCAACTAATTCGGTTTGAACGAATTTCATTAAATCTGCCATGATATCTTATAATTATGGTTTTATATAGAGCAACATTCACGGATCTCGCCAGAGGTTAGTCTAATTCGGGTGCAAATGTAGAAAATAATTATGAATTATAAATTGTAAATTATAAATTATTTTAAGTTGTTGATATGTTGTAGTTTACAGTCTCAGTATTCAGTCTCAGTTTTATCATGCAGAACACTGCGACTGCGACTGAATACTGCAAACTTACTTTGGCTGTTGTTGCGTAACACAATGAATCATTCCGCCGTTTGCATATAAATTGCGAACATCGATGCCAATTACTTTTCTGGAAGGATACAAACTTTGAATCAATTGATTTGCAATACTATCATTTGGATCATTGTAATTAGGAACTAAAACAACTGTATTCCCAATATAATAGTTTACATAAGAACCTTTGTATCCTAGTTTTTTGCCATAAGTCGTCACGACATCATTCTTAGATAATGGCAATTTTATAAAAGTATAGCTTTTGCCATTTTTGTCTTTTGAGTTGTATAAAGTGCTGATGTCAGTTTCCGGAACTTCCCAATACAACAAATCATTTTCATTCATGGTTACAATTGTATTTGTATTGCCAAAACGAGCAAAACCATCAATGTGCATGTCCGTAATTTCTCTTCCTGCTTTTCCTTCAAGCCAAATAAAATGGGTTATCCCTAAATATTTTTTAAAATTTGCTTCGGCTTGTTGCTGTGTCATTCCGGGATTACGATTCGAATTTAGTATAGCACTTTTGGTGACTAATAAAGTACCGTTTCCGTCTATTTCTACAGCTCCACCTTCATTAATCATTGTAGTGTTTAAATCTACAACATTGATTTTTTGATCGGTTGCAATTTGTGAAGGGATAGTATTGCAATTTTTGAAAGCAGCTTTTTTGCCCCAACCATTAAAACCCCAATCCTGAATTACCAATTGATTGTTTTTGTCTTTTACATAAATAGGACCATTATCTCTTATCCAGACATCATCAGTTTTATATATTTTAAATTCTATAGCTGATAAAGAAATCCCTGCACTTTTTAATAAATCAGTAATTCTGTCTTTTTCAGTAGCATCGTAGGCAATAATATGTATTTTTTCGCTTGTTGCTAATGATTTCGTCATAGTGATCCAGGTAGCATCTAGATCATTTCTATAATCAATACCATATTGATATTGATGAGGCCATTGCAGCCAAGTTCCTTCATGTGGTGCCGATTCTTCGGGCATAGTATACATAATTTCGGTATTTCGTGATTCATCCGGTTTTGCTGTTGCTTCGTCTTCCTGACAAGAAGAGAAAAGAGGCAGTAATAATAGGGTTAGAAATAGTTTCTCCATTTTAGTTGTTATTATTTAAGTGTTTAGCGTCATTTGGTACCGGTAGTTTGACAGGGCAAATGTATTTCTAAAAAGTAATTGATTAGTTGTCCAAAATGGACAAGTTAAAGAAGAGGGATAAAAATTGCTGTAAGATAACCCGATGGATTATCACAATTTCCTTCGTTTGTAATATACTGTTCAATTACTGGCAAGTGAGAGAATTCAACATTGTTACTTAAAAACCATTTCCCAAAGATTTGCTGATAGGTATCTTCTAAGGTTTCGTAACATCCATGATGAAAAAAACGAACATATTGACCTCCAAAAATCTTTTTTACCGGAAGGTTTTTAATGATAGCTTCAGTAATAATACAAGCTTCATAGGTACACTTCGTTTTTTCGGTAATTACAATATCATCTGTTATGATACCAAAGAAATCTGTAATGGGTTCAGGAAATTCATTTTTTAATAAAGCATCCCAAAGATTTTCTATTTCCGGATTGATATAAAAAGTTTTGCAACTGGAATAGTAAACTGTTTTTTGGGGAATAAAAAGAATTTCAGGTTCTAAAATAGGAGAAATGGTTTGTTGAGGATGAACGTCATTTAATAAAAGTTCTTTTTGATTTCGCGCAACAGAAGGAGAGCAATTGAAATGTTTTTTGAAAGTTTTTGAAAAAGACTGCACATCGGCAAATCCTACTTCAAGAGCAATGTCCGAAATTGGCGCATTAGAATACAAAAGTTTTTTATATCCGTTTTCTATTTTCAATCGGGTTTGATAAGCGCCAATTGTTTCTTTAAATAAAGAATAAAAAACACGCTGCAAATTTCGATAAGAGTAACTGGAAATATCTTCAAGAGAACTTATTGAGATGATTTGATTGTAATGCATCTCAATATAATTCCGTGTATTATAAATACGTTTTAGATTCATTTTTTATCCAGTTTGCGACCACAGTATTCAGTCGCAGTCGCAGTATTTAGTCTCAGTTTTCAGTCGCGGTATCCAGCACTATGAGACTGAAAACTGCGACTGCTACTGAAAACTTTAATGTCCTTCCAACAAATCCGGTCTTCTGTTTTTGGTATGTTCATACGCCATATCCTCACGCCATTTGTCAATTTTAGCAAAATGACCGCTGGTTAAAACCTCCGGAACTTTCCATCCTTTATAATCTGCAGGTCTTGTATATATAGGTCCGGAAAGTAAATTATCCTGAAAACTATCTGTTAATGCTGAGGTTTCATCACTTAAAACACCTGGAATTAATCGGATTAAAGCATCAGATAAAACTAAAGCCCCTAATTCGCCACCAGATAAAACGTAATCACCAATCGAAATTTCTTTGGTAATAAAATGATCGCGTACACGCTGATCTACACCTTTATAATGTCCGCATAAAATGATAATGTTTTTATACATTGACATTTTATTTGCCATTTTTTGGTTCAGAGTTTCACCATCAGGCGACATATAAATGATTTCGTCGTATTCACGTTCGCTTTTCAAATGAGTAATGCATGCATCTATTGGCTGAACAGTCATGACCATTCCGGCGCCTCCTCCAAAAGGATAATCATCGACACTCTTTTGTTTGTTCGTAGTATAATCACGTAAATTATGAAAATGAACTTCAACCAAGCCCTTGTCTATGGCGCGTTTCATAATCGAAGCCTCAAACGGACTTTTTAATAATTCCGGCAAAATCGTTATAATATCAATTCGCATTTTTTTTCTTCAAAAGTTCTAAGCGGCAAAGATACAAAGTTAATATTTGAGAATTTTAAGATTTTAAAATTGAAATAATTAGTTTTTAAAAGTATTTAAACTGGATTATTTTAAAGTGATTAGGTTGCTTTAAATTAACACATTGATAAATATTAGTTCATGTGTTTACTTTTTGCAAGGTTTATTTTTATGAAAAATTGATTTATGAAATTTGTAAAAAGGAGAATCTTATGAGAAAAATGATTTTGATCGCAATTTTACTCGTTTTAAGTATTTCGTGTTCCGGTACAAAAAATAATACGGACGTATGGGTGGGGAAAACACAACAAAATTTAATTAAAAGTTGGGGACCACCTGTAAGAACTTTAGATGACGGAAAAGAAGGGAAGATATTTATATATGCAGAGCAAATTTATGCGAACCATAATAATAGTGAAGGTTCAAAAATGGCAGGGCCACATTATTGGAGTTATGAATATATGTATATAAATAAGGAAGGGAGAATTTATTTATGCAAAAATGAAAAGCAAAAAAGCCCTCCACAAGAGATTGTCCTGAAAAATTAATTACAAAATTGCTCATTTTAATTTGTTTAAAACCAGTTTGATAAAGTTTTTATTGTTGTGAATTTTAGTATATTTAAATTTAAAATAAGGAATAAGGAAATTATTATCAATCGTTGTTGCAGTTTTTATATTCATTTCCTGTAACAACCAAAATCAATCAAAAATGGTAGATACAAATCGGAATGAAAAATTGATAAAACAATACTTTGATTATTTTAATAATCATGATTGGAAAAAGATGTCGGAAATGTATACTGAAACGGCAGAATTCAAAGATCCTTCTTTAGGAATTGGAATTGTAAAGCAATCCCGTAAACAAACAGAAGATAAATATGCCGAATTAAATAAAGTTTTCCCTGATTTACACGATAAGATTATTCAAATTTATCCATCAGGAGAAAATCATATTATTGTGGAGTTTATTTCGACAGGAACCGCACCGGATAATTCAAAATTTGAATTGCCTATTTGTACTATTTTCACAATTGACAATGGATTAATTACCAAAGATTTTACTTATTTCGATAATTTTGAAGATGAAGATTCCGAGAAATAGTATAAAGTAAAATAAACATGTCACAAAAAATAAAAATTCTTGCCATAACAGGCAGCACCAGAAAGAATTCAAGCAATTATAAAATCTTAAAATATATTTCTGAAAAAATAAAAACGGAGTTTGAAGTCGAAATCTTCGAAGATTTAGCTGATATTCCTCATTTTAATCCCGATTTAGATAATGAAAATTTGCCAAAGCAAGTTGAAGCTTTCAGGAATAAAATTATTGCTGCTGACGGAGTTATAATTTGCACACCGGAATATGTTTTTAGTTTACCGGGAAGTTTAAAAAACGCTTTGGAATGGTGCGTTTCGACTACTATTTTTTCGAATAAAAAGACGGGATTGATTACTGCTTCGGCTTCGGGAGAAATGGGACACGAACAACTAACTTTGATAATGAAAACACTGGAAGCTAAATTTGACGAGAATACTAAACTGCTGATACAAGGCGTTCGTGGAAAAATTAATGATGAAGGAAAAATTATTAATGAAGAAACGGAAATTGCACTTCAACGTTTTATACACAATTTTGAAAACCTGTTTTTAATGTTTTAGTAAAAGGTTTTAATTACAAAGAGTAGTTTTATTTGTTTCAAATTTCAATATAAAAATGGTTACAAGAAGAAGCTTTATTATAAACACAAGTCTGGCTGCAACGGCAGTTTTGGCTATACCATCATTAGCATTTACCATGAATAAAAAAGAAATTGGTTTACAATTATACACGTTGCGAGATGAACTTCCTAAAGATGTAAAATTGACTTTAGAGCGAGTTGCTGCAGTGGGATTTACAACTGTTGAAACGTATGGCTTTTCGATTAAAGATCAGTTTTGGGGATTATCTCCAATCGAATTAAAGAAAATACTAGACAAAAATGGACTAAAAGCAATTAGTG
Source organism: uncultured Flavobacterium sp. (assembly GCF_963422545.1). Classification (NCBI taxonomy): domain Bacteria; kingdom Pseudomonadati; phylum Bacteroidota; class Flavobacteriia; order Flavobacteriales; family Flavobacteriaceae; genus Flavobacterium; species uncultured Flavobacterium sp. The sequence continues at coordinate 55,063 of NZ_OY730232.1, read as the reverse complement.
GACATTATAACCTGGGAAGCTTTTTGGCAGACGGAAATACTACTGAACTACTTGCGGCTGTTGAAGCGGCAAAAGTTCTAAATAATGAATATTTAACCATTCCATGGGTCGATGAACCTTTTCGAAAAAATATCGCTGATTATAAAATAATTGCCAGTCGTTTAAATCAGGCAGCTAAAGTTTGTGCTAATGCAGGTTTAAAATTAGCCTATCACAATCACGATTTCGAATTTCAAAAATATGACGGAATCACGGGTTATGAAATTCTATTAAAAGAAACTGATAAGGATTTGGTTTATTTTGAGCTGGATTTATATTGGGTTGTTCGTTCCGGAAATGATCCGCTTAAATTGTTTAAGGAAAATCCTGAACGTTTTAAAATGTGGCACGTAAAAGATATGGATAAGAAAACCCCAGCTTTAAACACGGAAATAGGTTCAGGATCTATAGATTTTAAAACTATTTTTAAGGAAGCAAAACAATCCGGAATGAACCATTTTTTTGTAGAACAAGAGCATAATTACAATCCAAATCCTTTTGAATCAATTAAAGAGAGTTGTGATTTTATTTCTAAAAACTTGATTTAAAAGAACTCCTTTTTAAACAATAGTATACAAATTCAATTAAAAACAGATATGCAAAGTTTCGGAACAAGCAAAGAATTTATAAAAGGTGATGAACTGGAGTGAGAAGTTGTTGGAGAAGGAATCAAACGCAAAATTCTGGCGTATGATGATAGAGTGATGTTAGTTAATGTTCTTTTTGAAAAAGGCGGAATTGGTGTGTTGCATGAACATTATCACTCGCAGGTAACTTATGTTTCCAGCGGTAAATTTGATGTTACAATTAGTGGCGTTACCCAAACTCTAAAAGAAGGTGATAGTTTTTATATTCCACCTCACGCAATTCATGGTGTGGTTTGTTTAGAAAGCGGACTTTTGACAGATGTTTTTAGCCCCGCAAGAGAAGATTTTTTAAAATAGAATTAAATAAAGAAAATCAGTAAGTATCCGTGTTTTCGCGATAGCGAATCCGTTTAATCAGCGTCAATTTTTAGAACACAGATCATGCAGATTCGCTATCGCGAAGACGCAGATTTACACAGATTTTATAAAAAAAATAACTTTAATTATAAGTACAGATTAAATATTGATGGTATTTTTGTAAAATGAATTTATCCAAAACGAATGTCTTATTTATGGCAGCTTGCACTGGACTTATAGTTGCAAATCTGTATTACTGCCAACCTTTAATTGTTTTAATTGCCAACGAATTTAAAATTCCGGAAGCCAGCGCAGGTACAATAACGTATCTAACACAAGCCGGTTATGCTATTGGTTTGTTTTTTATGGTTCCGTTGGGTGATAAAATAGAACGTAAAAAACAAATTTTAATGACCACTTTTGCGTCAGTAATTGCATTGATTATTGCAGCTACGGCAAAAAGTTTCTTTTTGCTGCAAATTGCATCTTTATTGATCGGAATTACTTCAATTGTCCCGCAACTTATTTTGCCATTGGCAGCTTCATTAAGTGCGCCGGAACAAAGAGGAAAAGTAGTTGGAACTATCATGAGCGGATTACTTGTAGGTATTTTGTTATCGAGAACTTTAAGCGGATTCATTGGGCAGGTTCTGGGTTGGAGATCGATGTTTTATATCGCAGCCGGAATTTGTTTATTGATCTTTTTTGTGATTCAGAATAAATTCCCGGTAAATAAACCACAGTTTCAGGGAACTTATGGGGAGTTAATTAAATCCCTTTTTACCCTTATAAAAACGCAACCTGTTTTGCGTGAAGCGACAATGATTAATGTGTTTAGTTTTGCACAATTTGGAGCTTTCTGGACCACAATGGTTTTATTACTTTCAGGAGCACCTTTTCATTTTAATAGTGCCACAATTGGATTATTTGGTATTGTAGGTGCTTCAGGAGCTTTAGCAGCACCTTTGGTTGGAAAAATGGGAGATAAAGGAAACTCCAGAATTGCTGTAGGTTACGGTTGTTTGCTGATCTTAATTAGCTTTTTAGTTTTTTATTTCGCAATAGAAAGTGTAATCGGAATCGCTATCGGAATTGTATTTATTGATATCGGAATTCAAGGTGTCCACATTTCAAACCAAACCCGGGTTTATTCGTTGCTTCCGGAAGCCAGAAACCGACTAAATACGGTATTTATGTCGTTTAGCTTTTTAGGAACTGCAGCCGGATCTGCTTACGGATTATTTTTATGGAAACTTGGCGGATGGCCCGCTGTAACTATCGGATGTGTAGGATTGTCATTACTCTCATTTGTAGTTTACGGTCTTACTTATAAATCAAAGTCTAAAAAATAGAAAGCACAAATTGATATAAAATTAATTTGTAAATTTGCAATCAAATTAAAAATAACAACAATGGAAAACGGAATATACGCTAAATTCAACACTAGTAAAGGTTCAATTTTAGTAAAACTTACACATGATTTAACACCAGGAACCGTAGGGAATTTTGTAGCTCTTGCAGAAGGAAATATGGAAAATAAAGTAAAACCTCAAGGACAAAAATTCTATGATGGATTAACATTTCATAGAGTAATTCCTGATTTTATGATCCAAGGTGGTTGTCCAAAAGGAACTGGAACTGGAGATCCTGGATATAAATTTGATGATGAATTTCACCCAAGTTTAAAACACGATCGTCCGGGAGTTTTAGCAATGGCAAATTCAGGACCTGCAAGTAATGGTTCTCAATTTTACATTACTCACGTTCCAACTTCTTGGTTAGACGGAAAACACACTGTTTTTGGTCACGTAATCGAAGGTCAGGAAATCGTTGATGCTGTTGCTCAAGGTGATTCTCTTGACAATGTAGAAATCATCAGAGTTGGAGAAGAAGCTGAAAAATTTAATGCTATTGAAGCTTTTATCGCTTTAAAAGGTGCTCGTCTTAAACGTGACGCAGCTTTAAAAGCAGAATCTGAGGCAAAAATGGAGCAATTAGCTGCTGGTTTTGATAAAACTGATAGTGGTTTGCGTTATAAAATGATCCAAAAAGGAGACGGTAAAAAAGCTGAAGCTGGTAAAACAGTTGCAGTTCATTACGAAGGATCTTTAGAAAACGGAAAAGTTTTTGATTCTTCTTACCCACGTAAAAAACCAATCGAATTTAGATTAGGTCAAGGACAAGTTATCGAAGGTTGGGATGAAGGTATTGCTTTATTACAAGTTGGAGACAAAGCTCGTTTTGTAATTCCATCTGATTTGGCTTATGGAGCTTCAGGAGCTGGAGGAGTTATTCCGCCAAACGCAACTTTGATTTTTGACGTTGAATTAATGGACGTAAAATAAGAATTTTAGATACAATTTAGTATTGTTTTAAATAGTAATCCCATGTGTTTCGGCATATGGGATTTTTTTATATTTACTTAAAAATAAAGTAAAATGATGAAAACAAAAATCTTAATCCTGGCAGCTGTAGTATTACTTATAGTTTCGTGTGCTACTAAAAAGTCAGCGCCAGCAGCTGTAACTGAAGCTGCAAAAACTACAGAGTTAACGTCTGAATTAGCAGAAGGTAAAAACATGTACGAAAACAATTGTGCAAAATGCCATAAATTATTTGACCCAAAGAAATTTAGTCAGGAAAATTGGAAACCAATTTTAGTAAAAATGCAGAAAAAAGCGAAGTTAGATGATACTCAAATGGCTTCAATATCAAATTATATAACTTCTCAATTGTAAGAAGCTGTCATTGTAGATTTAACTAAACTATTCAGTAAATTTTATTGAATAGTTTTTTTTTGTTTAAGACAGAACATAAAAAAACACCTTCACGAAAATGAGGTGTTTAAAAAATTAAGAAACGCTTTCAGAAGTATTGCTAACCGAAACTATTTTTAAAGTCTTAATTCCAGCCGGTAATTCCCAATCAACTTCATCATTTTCCTTGAAACCAATAATAGCAACGCTTAAAGGTGCCAGAATCGAAATTTTACTTTGTTTTATGTCAGCAAATGAAGGTAAAACGATTTGAATTTTCATTTGTTTATTTGCTTTTACATCTTCGATAGTTATATAAGAATTGATTCTCACGATCGAGTTGTCCAATTTACTTTCTTCGCTGATAATCGCGCGATCTAATTCTTGCGAAAGCTGATTGGCTTCCTTAGTATTTGTTGAATTTTTACTTTTTAATATCAATTCTCTTAGAAACTGATAATCTGTTTTACAGAAGGTGGGTGTTGGTTTCATAACGATATTTATTATTATTTAATTTGTTGAACTTTAATGTTTTTTCATGATTTCTTTGCAGGCTGACAAAAGCATAATTATTTTCCAAATTGCATATTTGCAATAGGAATTAGAAACTTATCTATGTTTTTGGAATTTTTGATTTAAAAAACCAGAAAATTATTTGATAGAGAATTTACTCTTTCAAATAAAATAAATGATTTAAATCCTGGTATAAATCCTCCGCCTGAAAGAAGAAATTGAAATAGACGGAGGCCTAATTAATAAAGGCCTTACTATGTGAAATAAATGCAGCCGTAAGCGGTTTTCTTTTTAAAGAAAACAACAAAAGTGTCGCTGTAAATATGTTTATAGTGCTCACAATGAGAATATTTATTGATCTGCAAATATAGGAAAAGTTTTCGGAAAACCTAGAATCTTTTTATTTCCATTTGATATTACAGCCAATACTGGGCTTTTGAGGACCTTTTAATTTTCGATTATAAATGAGGCAATCAATTGCGTTGCGTAAATCACTTCCGCTTAGCGGAATTCCATTTCCGGGTCTGGAATCATCAAGCTGACCACGGTAAAATAATCGGTTTTGATTGTCAAATAAGTAAAAATCAGGAGTACAAGCCGCTTCGTAAGCTTTGGCAACTTCCTGGCTTTCGTCGAATAAATAAGGGAAATCTATTTTATTCTGAAAAGCAAATTCAGTCATCAATTCAGGAGAATCTTGCGGATATTTTACAACATCATTACTCGAAATGGCAATAACACCAATTCCCTGAACACGATAATCATTAGCAATCATTACAACTTCCCTAATTACATGATGCACAAACGGACAATGATTGCAAATGAAAATTACAAGTGTACCTTTTGATCCTTTTAAATCTTCAAATGAATATTCATTACTAGAATTAGTGTCTTTTAATTTAAAACTTGGAGCAATTGTTCCAAGGGGAATCATATTTGAAGGTGTACGTGCCATTTTTAAAGAAAATTAGTTACTCAAAAATAACTTTAATATTCTGTAAAAGAAAGGGTACAATAGTTAATTATTATTTGCTTTCTGTTTTAATGGATTGTTTCACTTTTTGGTCACAGATTTTATTGATTTTTTAGAGATTATAATTTGCTCATTTGCGAAGTAAAAAACGCTTTGAGTTAATATAAACTACCGCATTTTGGTATATCTAGGCATTCAAAAAATCTAATAAATCTTTGTTTAGTTTGTCTTTATGAGTATAAAATAAGCCGTGTGGCGCGCCTTCATAAACAATATAAGTGTTTTCGGTAATGGCTTTGGCTGCTTTTTTGGAAGTTAGGTCAATAGGAACAATTTTATCATCGTCGCCATGAATAATTAAAGTTGGAACTTTTATGAAATCCAATTCGTTTCTAAAATCAGTAAACGAAAAAGATTCTGCACATTTTAAAGTAGCGCGGGGAGAAGCTACGGAACATAAGGTTCTGTAATATTCTAATAATGGAGTACTCAAAGGCCTGTTTATAATATTTATTCCGAAGAAGGTTTTCCCAAAATTATCCATAAATCCTATTCGGTCTGCTTTAATCGCATTTGCTGTATTTTCGGTTTTTTCTTTTGGATAACCATCAGGATTTTCATTGGTTTGCAGTAAAAAAGGAACTGTAACAGAAATTAGAACTGCTTTTGTAACGCCTTTTCCACTATGACGGCTAAAGTAACGAACAACTTCACCGCCTCCCATAGAGAAACCAACAAGAGTTGCATTTTCTAATTGAAGCTGCTCAATAATTTCTTTTAAATCATCCGTTAAAGTATCATAATCATATCCGTCATAAGGATGTGATGATTTGCCAAATCCGCGGCGATCATAAGCAATTACACGGTAATTATTTTGAACCAGAAAATCGATTTGGTATTCCCACATTTCGTTAGAAAATGGCCAGCCATGAATTAAAATTACCGGTTTTCCAGTTCCATAATCTTTGACATAAAGTTTTACATTTTTATCCGTTTCAATATATTTATCCGTGTTTAAATGTTGAATATCAAAGCTATGATCTTTGAGCGAAACGCCGGTATTTGCAAGACTATTTTCCATTTTGTATATTTTTTAATGTTTTCTTCAGAAGTTGCTGCGTAAAATTAGAAGCTGGATAAAAAAAACGGTTACAGAATTAGTAGTAATAATTACAAAATTTATAGGTTTGTAAAGCAACAAATATTAAAATAAAATGGATTTAACCTGGAGTGAATTTGAAAGAACCGATATGCGTGTCGGAACCATTATAGAAGTAAATGATTTTCCCGAAGCAAGAAAACCCGCTTATCAGCTTACAATTGATTTTGGTGTCGAAATTGGTATCCGAAAATCATCGGCACAAATAACAGCACTTTACAAAAAAGAAGACTTATTAAACCGACAAATTATATCAGTAGTAAATTTCCCAAGAAAACAAATCGGAAAATTTATGAGCGAATGCCTGGTTCTTGGCGCAATAGGCAAGGAGGGAGACGTAATTTTATTGGCTCCTGATTTTAAAATAGAAAACGGACTTAGGATTGGGTAGTTTTTAATATTCAGTCGCAGTCTCAGTATTCAGTCCCAGTTTACAGTCTCAGTATTCAGTTTTTGCCACAGATTGTACAGATTAAAATGATTTTTCTCTTTGCGGTTATTTTTTGCCACGAATTTCACGAATTCGCACGAATTGATTGTGGATTTTTTGAACCTTTGCGAGCTTTGAAGTCTTTAAATAAGCTAAGAATCTTTGCATACTTTGCGTAAAATCTTTGCGAACTTTGCGGTTAAATCTTCGTCACGAATTTCACTAATTAATTCAGCAATTTTCAACACTGCAGTTAGTTTCAGTCTCAGTTTTCACGTTCAGACTGTAAACTGAGACTGAATACTGCGACTATAAGCTGAATACTAAGAAATTTTATCAATCAACTGCTGTAAAATCAACTGACCTTCTTCCCAGTATTTTAAATCAGAATCTGAGTTGATGTGTCCTTGCTGTCCGACATTTACGAAATCACTTCCCCATTTTTCTGCAAAATATTGTTTTCTTTCAAAAGAAGCATAGGGATCATTTTCGCTTGCTATAACGATCGACGGAAAAGGTAATTTTGAAGTTGGCATTGGTGAAAAGTTCCTAATGCTTTCGGGCGTATGTTCAGGAGAATCTACATCGGCAGGAGCCACTAATAATGCACCTACAATATTTTTGTTCGTATTTGATGCTGCCCAATGTTGCACTAATGAAACGGCCAGACTATGAGCCACTAAAATAGTTGGAGTATTGAGTTTAGATACTTCTTCGTTTAAGCGTTCAATCCATTCCTCGCGAATAGGTTCGTCCCAATTGTCCTGAACCAAACGTATTGAGTTTTCAAATTTTTTATGCCAAAAGGTTTGCCAATGTTTCTCGCCGGAATTTCCAAGTCCGGGTAATATTAAAAGTTGTGTTTCCATTGCCGTGGATTTATTTAGTGATTATTTTTTTTTCAACTCTTTTTCAATATTTGAAATTCTATGTTTTGATGAGTTAAATTTATTGTTTAAAAGCGTTTTAAATATATAAAAAAAGTCCAAAATGCAGGACATATTGGACTCGTACTTTTAAAAAAAGTTATATTCGACTAAATATCGTCAAAATCAATATCAGTAAAACTAGTTCTTTGACCCTCAGGTTTATCAGAACCGTATTCTTTTTTGAAATCTTTTTGGTGTCTTTCAGAAATTACTTCTTCGCCTTTGTGGTTCAAGACGTATGAAGTCATTTCTTCTAGTATTTCGGCAAAAGCACTAAAATCTTCTTTGTACAAGTAAATTTTGTGTTTTTTAAAATGAAAAGAACCATCTTCTTCAGTAAATTTTTTACTTTCGGTAATTGTGATATAATAATCGTCAGCTTTAGTAGCTCTCACATCAAAGAAATAAGTTCTTCTTCCTGCTCGTAATACTTTAGAAAAAATCTCTTCTTTTTCTAACATGTCATTTTCTCTCATAATACGTTCTATCATTTTTTGGAATTAATAGTACTCAAAAATCATAAAAATTTATCGATTACACAACAATTAAAGTAATTCTTTTTCCGAAAGTTGTTTTAAATATAACGATGAATAATAACCTTCCTGATTTATTAATTGATTATGAGAGCCTTGTTGTATGATTCTTCCGTCTTCAAGAATGATTATTTTATCGGCATTTTTAGCCGATGAAACTCGATGACTGACAATTATTGTAGTTTTATCTTTACAAAATTCAAATAAATTACTTAAAATCGTTTCTTCCGTTTCAGTATCGACTGCAGACAAACAATCGTCGAAAAGTAAAATCGCCGGATTTTTAATAATCGCACGTGCAATAGATACACGCTGCTTTTGTCCGCCTGAAAGTGTGATACCTCTTTCTCCTAAAATTGTATCATATTGTTTGTTAAAAGTAATGATGTTGTCATGAACCACAGCACTTTTGGCAGCATCCATTACTTCTTCGTCCGTTGCATTTTGATTGCCAAATTTGATGTTGTTCTTAATCGTATCCGAGAATAAAAAAGCATCCTGAGGTACAATTCCAATGTTGTTTCTTAAGTCATTTAAGTTTAAAGTACTTATTTCATTATGGTCAATTGTAATTCTTCCTTCCGTAACATCATATAAACGGGAAATTAACGATAATATTGTTGATTTTCCAGAACCTGTTTTTCCCAGAATTGCCAGTGTTTCACCTTTTTTCACCGTAAAAGATACATTTTTCAGGGCCTCAATATTGGTATCTTCATAGGTATAATTCACATTTTCGAAAGCAATTAAACCTTGAATATCAGAATGACTTTGGTTTTTATTTTTGATTTCAGGCTCAATTTTCAAGAATTCATTCAAACGTTTTTGAGAAGCTTCGGCCTCCTGAACCATTGATGAAACCCATCCTAACGAAGCTACAGGCCAGGTTAACATGTTTACGTATAGAATAAACTCTGCAATTGTACCAATATTTGCAATCGTTCCGTTGATGTACATAACACCTCCAAAATATATTACTACCAAATTACTGATTCCAATTAAAGCAATCATCAAAGGACCAAATAGTGATTGAACTTTGGCGAGATCTAAACTCTTCTGTTTACTTTCATCGGCAAGAGCCACCATATTATTCTGATGTTGATTTTCTAAAGAATAGGCTTTTATGACGCGAATTCCTGAAAATATTTCTTGTGTAAAACTTGAAACTTTTGATAAATATTGTTGGAAAGTGGTGCTTCGTTTGTTGATTTCTGAACTCAGTTTAAAAATACAATACGAAAGAATCGGTAAAGGTAAAATCGTATATAAGGTCAATAATGGCGAAACATTATACATATATATAATAACGATGGCAAAACGGATAAATGTATTTATGGTGTACATAACCGCCGGACCAACATACATACGAACTTTTGAAACGTCCTCGCTGATGCGATTCATTAAATCTCCGGTACGATTTTGTTTGTAGAAATTCTGCGAAAGATTCTCGTATTGCTTGAAAACCTCATTTTTCAAATCAAATTCAATATGACGAGACATTACGATTAAAGTCTGACGCATTAAAAAAGTTAAGAAACCCGCTACGATTGTAGTGGCTATGATTAGCAGTACGTTATGAATCAAACCTTGACGATATGTGTCGATAATTACCTGCGATGTCTGATCTGCTTTTGGCAGTTTATCAAACTTCTCGATCGCGTTTAAGGACTTGCTAATTAACTTAGGAGTAAATAAAGAGAAGATTTGTGCGATTATGGTGATTAAAATTCCTAAAGAGAAACTATATTTATATTTAATGAAATATTTGTTTAAATAGCTTAATTCTTTCATTTTTTTAAGAGATTCAGTGATGAAATGTTTTGATTTTATAAATTATTATGAATTAAAATTAAGGGAATTTATAATTTTATCAGAACAAATCGATTGTTTAATTGTTATTTTAAAGATAAAAAATTAGCACATATGTATTTTTTAACTATGTTTGAGATGTCTTTTTGACAAATTCATAATTTATAACTAATAAATACTATCGCTATGGATGCAACTTTCGCAACTGGAAAGGAACTTCAAAAAATGGATCCTGTTTTTGGTCAATTATCTTTTGACGATCACGAACAAATTGTTTTTTGCAATGACAAAGATACAGGTTTAAAAGCAATTATTGGTATTCATAATTCAGTTATGGGGCCAGCTTTGGGAGGTACTAGAATGTGGAATTATAATACTGAATGGGAGGCATTAAACGATGTTTTGCGTCTTTCAAGAGGTATGACGTATAAATCTGCTATTACCGGACTTAATATTGGTGGTGGTAAAGCAGTAATTATTGGTGATGCTAAAACGCAAAAAACTCCTGAGTTAATGCGTAAGTTTGGTGAGTTTGTTCACTCTCTTGGTGGAAGATATATCACAGCTGAAGATGTTGGAATGGAAACTAAAGACATGGACACTGTTAGAGACGTAACGCCTTATGTTACCGGAATCTCTGAAGAAAGAGGTGGTTCTGGAAATCCTTCTCCAATAACAGCTTACGGTGTTTATTTAGGAATGAAAGCGGCTGCTAAAAGTCAGTTTGGTACTGATGTTTTAGATGGTAAAAAAGTTTTGGTTCAGGGAATTGGTCACGTTGGTGAAGCTTTAGTTGAGTATTTGACTAAAGAAGGAGCAATCGTTACAATTACAGATATTAACGAAGAAAAATTACTTCAGGTTGCTTCAAAATACAATGCTACAATATATACAGGTAATGATTTATATACTGCGGATGTTGATATCTATGCACCGTGTGCAATGGGAGCAATTATCAATGATGATACTGTAAACAAAATTAAAGCTAAAGTTATTGCGGGTGCTGCCAACAATCAATTAGCTGACGAAAATGTTCACGGTTTAAGATTACAGGAAAGAGGTATTTTATATGCACCGGATTTCTTGATTAATGCTGGTGGAATTATCAATGTTTATGCTGAATTAGAGCATTATGGTAAAGCCGAAATCATGGCAAAAACAGAAAATATCTATAATACTACTTTAGAAATTATTGATTATGCTGTAAAAAACGGAATGACTACGCATAAAGCCGCTCTTACAATTGCTCAAAATCGTATCGATTTAAGAAAAATTGAAAACGCTGCTAAGAAGTAATTTTTAGTTTACGGTCTTAGTTTACAGTCTCAGTCTCGGTTTTCAGTTTTGAAAATTGAGACTGAGACTTTTTTATGTGTTATGACTGAAAACTAAGACTGAAAACTGCGACTTTTTAATCGCTTTCTAAATCACTGAATACCGTGACTGCAAACCGAAACTTTTACATGTTTTGAATAATACTGAAAACCGAGACCGAATACTGCGACTTTTTTGCGATTTAATTTTAATATAAGGATTGAAATTCCTAATTTTGCAGACTAATTTTTAAATGTTCTTACAAGGTGGTAAATAGAAGACACATACGCGTTAAAGTAATGCAATCCATTTATGCAATGCATCAAAGCGGTTCTGATAATATGGAAAAAGAAGAGAAGTTTCTTTTTTACAGTATTGATAATATTCAGGACTTATATCTTATAATGCTTTCTTCGTTGATTGAAATTTGTAAAAAAGAGTCTGTTTTTTTACACCTTTCAAGTAAAAAACATCTTGCAACCGCTGCAGAACGTAATCCGAATGAAAAATTTATCAAAAACAAAATTTTTCAACTTCTTGCCGAAAGTAATTCTCTAAGTATTGCTTTAGAAAATCGTAAAATCAATAACTGGTCGTTAAATGATGATTACATAATTTTACTTTTAAATGATATTAAATCAAGTGATTTGTATGCAAAATACATGAGCACTACTACAAATACTTTTGAAGAAGACAGACAATTTGTAATTGATTTGTTTGCAGAAGTAATTGTTCCTAACGAAAAATTATATGAGTATTTAGAAGATGATAAATTAACTTGGGTTGATGATATTCCGGTTGTAAATACCCATATTATCAAACAATTGAAAGCAATCAAAACAGAAGATCCTGACGATTTTAGAGTGCCAAAATTGTATAAAGATGTTGAGGATAAAGATTTTGCTAAAGACTTGTTTAGAAGAACAGTTTTAAACGAATCAGTTCTGGCAAAAGAATATGATGATAAAACACCAAATTGGGACAGTGAAAGGATTGCTGAAATTGATACTATTATCTTGAAAATGGCGATTTGTGAGTTTTTAAAATTCCCATCAATTCCAGTAAAAGTAACTCTTAACGAATATTTAGAAATTGCGAAAGAGTATTCTACACCAAAAAGTAGTATTTTTATCAACGGAATTTTAGATAATCTTGTTAAAGAGCTTACTGCTAATAAAAAGATGATTAAAGTTGGACGTGGTTTGATGTAAAATTGGTAAAATTCCAATTTTTTAAATTCCAAATTCCAATTTATTGATGTCACTCTGAGCGAAGTCGAAGAGCCAATTCCAATGTCACACTGAGCGAAGTCGAAGTGTCTAAAATAAATATTAATAACAAAAATAAAAACTGAATACTATGCAAGATTTAATGAAATTTGCGCCTTATTTACTAATGTTTGTAGTGTTGTATTTCTTTATGATCAGACCACAACAAAAAAGAGCAAAAAACGAAAAAGAATTTGAAAGCGGCCTAAAAGTAGGTGATAAGATAATTACTAAAAGTGGTTTTCACGGTAAAATTGTTGAGCTTGCTGAAACAAGTGCAATTATCGAAACAATGTCTGGAAAACTAAAAATTGAGCGTTCAGCTATTTCTATGGAAATGAGCGCTGCTTTGGCTAAAAAAGCTTAATTTTTTTATTCAAAAAAATAAATTCCAAAATATTAAATCCCAAATTCCAATGGAGTTTGGGATTTTTTTGTTTAATGATAAACGTGTTATGTCTTTGCGAGGAACGAAGCAATCATACGATGCTTATCACGAATGCTCACGTTAGTGCGGTTGCTTCGTTCCTCGCAATGACAATACTTTGCGCAAAGAAAAAACCTTTGTCAAAGTTTTAAACTTTGACAAAGGTCTATGCTTCTAATTGGAATTTGGAATTTTAAAAATATTAGAATTTAAATTCTACCTGTATTTATCATTCAATCCAATATTATCTAAAATCATCGGAATCACTTTCTCGATTCTCGTTAACTTTGTTTTTTCTTGTTTGGCGGTTTCAATATATTCGAGAAACTCGTATTGTTTATAAGGACTGAATTTCTGAAAAGCTTCTGCTAAAGCTGGATTTTTATCCATTTCTTTTTGGAAAAGTTCAGAAACTATAGCTTCTTTTTTAGATGGTTTTATGATTTTTCCCTGCTTTTCATTTTCAATCGCTTCAATAATATATTCTAAAACGGCTGCTTCGTTTACTTCTTCTTTTGAAGTAAAACGCCATTGACGTAAAGATTTTGTTTTGTCTTCCTGAGCATTGATTAGCCTCTTTTTTTCGTCTTTTAAGAATACTCCATTAAGGAACCAAATTGCAAAATAGTTTTTAAAACCTCCAATCCCGATAACATTCTTTTTGTTGTAAACATAAATTGGTCCGCCCCATTTTATGGTTTCAACCAACTCAGTTTTGTCAATAATTGATTTCAGGAAAAGAAGTTCTTCTTCCCAATTATTGACTTTGTCCCAAAAGTGTTTTTTATCAGAATCCGGTTCCATTTTACTTTTTCTTTTTTGGTTTTTCAGGTACGTCAAAAATGCCTGGAATTGCAGTTAATTCGGCAATTTTCACGATAACATTTGTTGCTTTTTGGATACTTTCTGCAGGAACATATTCATATTTTCCGTGAAAGTTATGGCCACCGGCAAATATATTCGGACATGGTAATCCCATAAATGATAATTGCGATCCGTCAGTTCCGCCGCGAATAGGTTTTATGATCGGTTTTATGTCCAATTCTCTCATTGCTTTTTCGGCAATATCGACAATATGTTTTACAGGAAGCACTTTTTCTTTCATATTGTAATACTGATCTTTTACTACAGCAGTTACAATATCTTCACCAAATTGTTTAGCATATTTTTTATTGATTTTTTTGGCAATTTTACCAATCAAATCTTTTCTTTTTTCGAATTTAATCTTGTTATGATCGCGAATAATCAATTCTAAAACTGTTTCTTCAATGCTTCCGGTTAAGTGATGTACGTGAAAGAATCCTTCATAACCTTTTGTTTCCTGTGGAGTTTCTCCTTTTGGAAGTTCGTTGATAAAATCATTCGCAATCAACATTGAGTTGATCATTTTTCCTTTGGCATAACCAGGATGAACGCTTTTTCCTTTGAAAGTAATTTTGGCTCCAGCAGCATTAAAATTTTCATATTCTAATTCACCAATCTGACTTCCGTCCATAGTGTAAGCCCATTGAGCACCAAATTTTTTCACATCAAAATGGTGAGCACCACGACCAATTTCTTCGTCAGGCGTAAAACCAATTCTGATTTTTCCGTGTTTAATTTCAGGATGCTGAATTAAATATTCCATTGCCGAAACAATTTCGGTAATTCCCGCTTTATCATCTGCACCTAATAGAGTAGTTCCGTCAGTTGTGATGATTGTTTGTCCTTTATATTGTAATAAATCTTTGAAGTAATTTGGAGATAAAACAATGTTTTTCTCTGCATTCAAAACAATATCTTTTCCGTCGTAATTCTCAACGATTTGAGGTTTTACATTTGCTCCGCTAAAATCCGGCGAAGTATCAAAATGCGAAACAAAACCAATTGTTGGTACTTCGTGCTCTACATTACTTGGTAAAGTTGCCATGATATAGGCTTTATCATCTATTGTAACTTCATCCATGCCTATTGCTTTTAGTTCTTCGACTAATTTATTGGCTAGATTCCATTGTTTTTCTGTGCTGGGAGTAGTTTGAGAATTTGGGTCTGATTCGGTATCAATTGTTACATAACTGATAAAACGATCTATAATATGCTGCATTTGTTTATTTTTTAGCAAATATAAACAATTATTTAGGCGCTTGAGCGATGTAAATTATGGAAATCGGAAAAACTGAATTAAAAAAAGTTCGTCACGAATTTTACGAATTAACACGAATCAGTAAGTGTCATAAAAAAATCCAATTTCACGAATCAAATTCGTGAAATTGGATTTAGTAAGTATAGTATATTTTAATTCGTGATAATTCGTGCAATTCGTGGCAGAAAAAAACAAAAAATCTTATTGTGCACATCTAAAACCAATATGATTTGCTGGTGATTGATAATCTCCTTTTCCTCGTGTACCCACCATATAGCGTGTGCAGTATTGGTCTGTACATAAAAATGACCCACCGCGTTGGACCTTTTTTTGTAATTCGGGTTCTGCGGGATCATAAGGAGCTTCAGGGCCTTTTGGGTTTTTGGCAACTTGACCGTTTTCACTAACAAGAGCATAATAATCTACGGTATACCAATCGTTTGTCCATTCCCACACATTTCCCCCTATGTCATAAAGTCCGTAAGAATTTGGTTCAAATTGAGCAGTAGGAGCAATACCAATATAGCCATCTTCGCCAGTATCTCCTTTTTCTATTGGGAAGTGACCTTGGTAGATATTAGCCTGAAATTTTCCTTTTGGTTTTAAGGTATTTCCCCAAGCATATAATTGACCAGCTTTTCCACCGCGAGCTGCAAATTCCCATTCAGCTTCAGTTGGCAATCTTTTCCCTGCCCATTTTGCATAAGCAGCGGCATCATCATAAGAAACTTGTACAACAGGATAGTTACCTCTTCCTTTTATAGAGCTCGTTGATCCTTCAGGATGTCTCCAATCTGCACCCGCAACATAAGTCCACCATTGCATGTAGTTACCTAAATCAACTTTAGCAGGAGTAGGGGTAAATACGGCTGATCCGGCAAATAGATTTTCTAATGGAGCATCAGGATAATCTTCGTGTTTTGGTTTTTTTTCGGCTAATGTTACATAACCTGTAGCCTTTACAAAAGCTTCGAATTGGTCGTTTGTTACTTCAGTTTTATCCATATAAAATCCATCAACATAAACACGATGTATAGGATTAGCATCTCTGGTGGCGCCTTTTATGCTGCATAAACTTTCATCTTCTACGTTGCTTCCCATAGAGAATTCACCACCGGGAATCCATGCCATACCTTTAGGGGTTTTGCCAGATGGTTTGTTTTTATTTTCAATTGTTGGTTTAAACAAGGAAGCTTCTGAAGTATTTGGAGTTTCGGCACAATCCATTGCGGTCAATTTATCTTTTGGAGCTATAAATTTTGTGTAGCCGTAAGCAATTGAAATAATGGAGATTGTGAGTATTGCAAAAATCCAGTACGTTTTATTTTTCATTATAGTTGTTTTAATCGGGTAATGGTTATTACTAAATAACGATAAAGTTAAAAAAATAACCTTATCAAACTCTATTTATTTGATAAGGTTACTATAATTTAATTTATTTCATTGCAAATACAGTAACATCTGCTTTACCGTTTAAGATGCCTTTGGTATTGTACCAAAATTCAACTGATTTCAATTTGCGTTTTCCTCCACGTAAATCAATGACGCGGCTTTCTCCGTTTTTGGGAATATTTTGTACAATTTCGATATTTTCCGGAGCTCCTCCATCATCATAACGAACTATCATTTTTTGTAAATTCAAAGGAGAGTCTGTCACCTTAATTTTTATTTTTCTATAATAATCATAAGGTCCGGGAACAGCTAAGGCATCATGATCAGCTATATATTTTGCATGTACAGTTCCTAACATTCGCCATGTGCCAACATTATTAATGTAGTTTCTTGTTCTTAGTTTTTGTGCATGAGCAGAAAAGTTAATTGCAACGATGCATATAAAGGATAAAATAAATATGTTTTTATTAATTTTCATGGCTTCTTGTTTTGATTATTTATCTTTTTCAACATTAACAACTTCATATTTGTTTTTACCGTCAACTTGAACAGGCTGGTAGTAAGTTTCTCCAAATTTTACATATTTGGCGTCTCCTATTGTAACTTCTTCACCGCCTTCAGGTAAATTATCTACAAGAGTTCCTGCAGTTGGGGCTACTACTTTATAAGAGCTTCCATCTTTTTCATAATAGGTTCCTCCGTAATAATAGTTGTTGACGGTTCCGGTGTTGACTGTTTCAGCGCCACTTGGGATATTGTTAACGGTTCCTCCAACGGGTGCCGGTACTGCGGTATAGCCTCCGCTTGAAGGCGCATACCAAACGCCCTGATCATAATGATATTGGGAGCTTTCTACGCTTACTACAATTGCTGTTACGGCCAAAGTAGCTACGAAGAATCCCCACGGATGCCAAACCGGTCCCCAATAAAAGGGGTGGTAAGGGTGTGGGTAATAAGGATGGTAGCAATTGTATCTGTAACCACCGTATACATAAGGAGGGCGGGCATAAGGTCTTACTCCTGGTCTAACCACAGTGTTACGAACATGTACACTATTGTTTATATTGATGTTTACGTTGTTATTATTTCGATTAACTGTATTACCGCTAATATTGGTGTTTCTATTGTCGGAATTTCTCGTATTATTATTGACGCTACCATTTCTATTGGAAGCTTGTGAATTTGATCTATTTAATGGTCTGGTAACTTTTGTTCCGGAACCATTAGATCCGGGTCTTGTTTGTATGCCACCGCCTGATCTGTGTATACCACCACCTCCGCCTCCTAATCGACGTTGTGCCATACTATCAATGGAAATTAAAAAAAAGGATCCAACTAAAGATAGCACTGCTATTTTTCTAATTATTTTTTTTATGTTTTTCATTTTCAATGTTTTAAGTGAGATAAAGTTATTAAAAAAAAGATTCAATATGTAAAAATTAGATTACTATTTTGGTTTGAAATAATGTGATTCCTGAAAATAGCTCTGTAATTGAAACAAAAAATTAGTAATGTTGGTTCTTAATACTATCTCTTTATTTCTATGACAAAAAGTAAGAAATTTGGCTATGTTTTTTTTTTCTGTTATGCCAATCCAAAAAAAAGCAAATATTCTGCTTGATGTGAAATATTTTTTTGGTATTTAATTAACAGAGTTTTCTTTAAAATTATGCTAACTGATTTGGGATTTTAAACAACACTCTTATTTTAAAACGAAGTTTAAAAAAGATGGTTGTATTTCAGGAAATCACAATATTGAAAATGGTTTGTAAGAAAATAATTTTCGGTCTTTTTACGGTTATTTACTTAGCTGTTAATTTAAAACGAAGTTACGGAATAATTTATTTAAAACATTTATTTTTGTAGGAATTTTTTTCTAAATTTTTAAATAGTAAATTTTAAAAATTTCACGTTAAACAGTTTTTTGCAAAAAAGGGTCATTTTAAAGTATAATATTTAAATTTGCATCCAAAAAAAAACAACAACACAACTCTTATGTATAAATTGATAATTCGTCCGATACTTTTTTGGTTTGATCCAGAAGAAGTACATTATTTTACTTTTTCATTTGTTAAATTCATTTCAAAAATACCTGGAGTTTCATCAATAATCAGATCGATTTATGAAGTAAAAGACAGTCGTTTAGAACGAGAAGTTTTCGGAATTAAATTCAAAAATCCGGTTGGACTTGCGGCAGGATTTGATAAAGATGCAAAACTGTATAAAGAACTTTCAGATTTTGGTTTTGGATTTATCGAAATAGGAACTGTAACGCCGGTAGGTCAGGAAGGAAATCCTAAGAAGCGTTTATTTCGTTTAAAGGAAGATCAGGCGATTATTAACCGAATGGGTTTTAATAACGGTGGAGTTCTTGAAGCCGTAGAGCGTTTAAAAAAGAATTCAGGAGTTTTAATTGGAGGAAATATCGGGAAAAACAAAGTAACACCAAACGAAAATGCGGTTGATGATTACATCATTTGCTTTGATGCTTTGTTTGATCATGTAGATTATTTTGTTGTGAATGTAAGTTCACCAAATACACCAAATTTAAGAGCTTTACAAGACAAAGAACCTTTGACAGCTTTATTGCAAACATTACAAAACAGAAATGTAGAAAAGCAAAAAACAAGCACTCAAAAAATAAAACCAATTCTTTTAAAAATTGCTCCGGATCTTACAGACGAGCAATTATTGGATATTATTGATATTGTAAAAACCACTCAAATTGCGGGTGTAATAGCAACAAACACAACTATTTCAAGAGACGGATTACAATCTGTGAATCAATCTGAAATGGGCGGATTATCAGGGAAACCATTAACAAAACGCTCGACTGAAGTGATTCGTTTTCTTTCGGAAAAAAGCAATAAAGCATTCCCAATTATTGGAGTAGGAGGAATACATTCTGCAGATGATGCGATAGAAAAACTAAATGCCGGAGCAAGTTTAGTACAATTGTATACCGGATTTATTTATGAAGGTCCGGCTTTGATAAAAGCAATAAACAAAAAGGTTTTACAACAATTGTAATAACAAAACCTGCACGATTAACCCCGTAGCAATAGCAGTCCCAAAACTTATCAGAGTACCAATTAAAACGTATTCGGTAAGTTTTCGGTCTTTGGCTTCTTTTAAATCTCCAAACCTAAAAATAGATTTAGCAGCCAATAAAAATCCGATAGCTTCAAAATGTCCCGTAAGAATAAAACAGAAAACAAATAAACGTTCTAATACGCCAATGTAGTTTCCTGCTTTAGCAAGAGAATTATCATCGTGGCTGTTTTGAGTTTCAGGATTCCAGATTGAAATAATCGTTTTAATGATAATAGAAGTTGGTTTTGTGATGAATAAAACTCCCGTAAGTAAAATCCAAAATTGATTATTGAACCAAAGAAAGTTTATAGTTTCGCCTTTATAAAGGAATACAACTCCAATTAAAACTAAAACATGCATCATTTGGTCAACAATAAACCAAGTGCGTTTTGTGTTTTCTTTCTGAAAATTTAGTTTTATTAAATCGATAATTCCGTGTGTCACGGCGATCAAAATAGCAAAAGGTATAAACTGGATTTCTCCAACCAAAATTGCAGCCAAAACTCCGTGCAGAAGAATATGGAGATACAAGTAGATGCTTTTGTGCTTTTTGGCTTCCTTATCAACCACCCAGGAATTGGGCTGCCAGATAAAATCTCCAAGTAAATGCGCTAAAACTAGTTTTATAAATAAAATCATGGAGTGTTAAGTTGTTTTATTTGTTTTCTAAAATAACGATCTAAATTCAGTACCAAATCAAACTGAGCCCGTTTTTGTCTTCGGCTCACAGCAGCTTGGTTTATGCCTATTTTTTGTCCTAATTCTTCTTGTGATAAAGTTGGATTTTCTATAGCAACAGCAACAAATTCTCCCGATTGTGCAAGCCAGTTGTCCATGAAAGTCAAAGCCAATTGTATCATTAAATTCAATTTTTCGTCAATCTCAGCATCACCAGTTCGCATGGCAAGAGTTACTTTTTGTTTCTTTAAAGTCCCAAAAAGTTCTCCGGAGTGTATAAAAGCAGAACCATTACTTTCAGATATTTTTTCGGCATCGTGCGTTTTATCTCCAAAACCAATACTCATTCGGGCATCTAATTTAAGTGCTTTCAAATGTGCTTTTATCAAAATAGCAGACCATAAAGCATCTTCGGGATTTTTAATTTCAACCTGAAATTCGTCACCTCTGTATACTTCCCATTGGTTTGGTGTTTCTCCAAAACGAGCTAGAATGTTCTTCAAGCCTTCAACCCAATCCTTAGATTTTTGTTGCCTTGAGTCAATTATATCACCTGTAATTACACTAGTCATAATAATTCAAATATAATTAAAAATAAATAAACTTAATATTACAAATATACGGAATATTTTTATTTATTACTTTTTTTGGTAATATTTGTATTTATTACATAATTAGGTAATAATTTAAAAAATAGTCTTTTTAAGTAATACAATAATTAAAAGAAAATTATAACTTTTATTTCTTTAAAAAAGAAACTAACTTAGCCATTACAAAAGAATAAGCTTTGAACAAAGAAATCAAAATTATCGAATGTCCGCGTGATGCAATGCAAGGCATCAAAACTTTTATTCCTACAAAAAACAAAGTCACATACATACAGGCTTTGCTTCGTGTAGGTTTTGATACCATTGATTTTGGAAGTTTTGTCTCTCCCAAAGCCATTCCGCAAATGCAGGATACAGCCGAGGTTTTGGCACAACTGGACCTTTCGCAAACCACCAGCAAATTGCTAGCTATAATAGCCAATACACAAGGTGCGCAATTAGCGGCAGAACATGAGCCTATTCAATATTTAGGATTTCCTTTTTCTATATCTGAAAATTTTCAGATGAGAAATACTCATAAAACCATTGCTGAATCATTGATTACGCTCGAAGAAATTCTTGAAATCGCCGATAAAAAAAATAAAGAAGTTGTAACCTATCTTTCAATGGGTTTCGGGAATCCTTACGGAGATCCCTGGAACGTTGAAATAGTAGGGGAATGGACAGAAAAACTGGCAGGAATGGGCGTAAAAATATTATCGCTTTCAGATACTGTTGGCAGCTCTACGCCGGAAGTGATTACGTATCTTTTTTCAAATTTAATTCCAAAATACCCGCAAATTGAGTTTGGAGCTCATTTGCATACAACGCCAAATAGTTGGTTCGAAAAAATAGAAGCAGCTTCAAATGCAGGCTGTACACGTTTTGATGGCGCTATTCAAGGATTTGGAGGCTGCCCAATGGCAACCGATAAACTAACCGGAAATATGCCAACAGAAAAATTGATTTCTTATTTTACTGCCAATAAAAAAGTAACAGGTTTAAATTCACTAAGTTTTGAAAGTGCTTATAATGAAGCATCAAAATTGTTTGGTAAATTTCATTAGAAAAAACTTACATTTACTTACGGAAACAGATAATAGTAATTGAAAAATAACGTTACTTATTATTCAAAAATATTTAGTCATGAAATCAAATTTCATTAATACGGTTTTTAAAATTTTAATTTTAACACCTTTATTCTTTTCATGCTCCAGTGATTTGAATTTTGATCAGGTAAAAGACCTCAAATTAAAACCTGTTTTCGTGGCAAATCTGGCTTATTTTGATATTCCGGCAAATCAATTGAAAAATGACGGAAAACCACAGACGCTTTTTGATGTGAGTGAATTTAATGCTTTCAAAGACCAATTTTTTAGAGATAATCTGGTAAAAGCAGAGATTAATTTTGAAGTTGATAACACTATAATCAGATCTTTCACATTACAAGTAATGATGCTGGATGCTAATGATCAGGTACTTGAAACTGATATTTATAAAGTTCCTGCTTATTCAGGAACTTCAAATGTTATAAAATATCCAACTGAAGTATTCGAAAATCAAAGATTAGACCTTTTGAAAAAAACGGCTAAGCTTGGTTTTGTTGTTTTAATGGATTCAGGACCTCCATTAGACGCAAATAGTAAAGGAAGTTTAAAATTACGCTCAGGCGCAACTGTTTATATGGAGATCGAATGAGAAAAGTATATCTGATTTTAGTGGTAGCTTTTCAGATTTCCTGTTTCGCTCAAAATAAACAAGTACTGTATAATTTTACCTCGATTCCGCAATCATCTTTAGTAAATCCGGGTGCTGATGTCTCGTATAAATTCTATTTCGGAATCCCAATTTTATCCGGAGTTTCGGCAAATCTGGGATCAAGTAGTTTTTCGGCTTATGATTTATTTGCTAATAACGGAGTCGATTTTAATGATAAAGTTCGAAATGTTATCAATAATTCTTCCAATAAAGATAAAACTCAAGTCAATCAGCAACTCGAAATTTTCTCAGGAGGTTTTAGAGTAGGTGGGAGAGAAAGCCAGTCATATATTTCGTTTGGAGCCTATCAGGAATTTGATTTCTTAATGTACTTCCCCAAAGACATGGCAATTTTGGCCGTCGATGGAAATCGGGATTATATTGGTAAATCATTCAATTTAGGCGATCTGAATCTTAGAGCCGAAGTACTTTCTGTTTTTCATGTTGGATATCATAAAAAACTAAGTGAAAAACTTGTTTTAGGCGGACGAGCGAAGATTTATTCCAGTGGAGCCAATGCCACATCAACCAGAAATTCAGGATTTATTTATACCGGACAAAGCGCAGGAACACCGAATCTTTATGAGCAAATAATATCGTCAAATCTGGAATTAAAAACTTCCGGGCTTAGTAAATTTACAAAAGACGATTACGAAGGCAGTGTTCCAAGCGATATTGCACACAATACCTTTTTTAACGGAAGTTTAGGTCTGGGATTTGATGCCGGAATTACCTATTATTTCAAAGAAAATCTTCAATTTACAGCCAGTATAATTGATCTTGGCTTTGTAAGACAGTCAAAAGACATAGAAACATTAACCTACAAAGGGACTTATAATTATAAAGGTGCAAATCCTAATTTTCTTGGCACAAACAAGCCCGAAGATGTTTTTGATGAATTCGATAAAGCCATTCCGCGCGATACTTTATATAATAAATACACTACTTGGCGGCCAACAAAATTGTATTCATCAATTCAATATTCTTTTGGAGAAACCAGATCTGATGACGATTGTAATTGTAAAGGAAGCGTTAATAAAAAATATGTTAATGCAATTGGCGGACAGTTGTTTGCTATGACAATGCCAAATGAACCGTATATTGCTTTAACTGCTTTTTATAAACGAAATATTTTTGAAAAATTAGATTTCAAAGCTACTTACACAATCGATCCGTATTCGAATACAAATGTTGGTTTGGGACTTTCAGGAACACTCGGAAAATTAAATATGTATGTCCTTGTTGATAATGTTTTTGAGTATAAAGACGTCTCCAAAGCCAATAGTCTGGCATTTCAGTTTGGTTTTAACTTCATTTTTCAAGATTCAAAAGACTAGTTTTTCACTATATAAGTAATATAAGTTCATTTAATTCTATCGTCAGTTTAAGCAGTACGGCTGTCAGTTCGAGCGGAGTCGAGAACTATGCGCAAAGCAACATCAATAAAATTAAATGAACTTATATTACTTATATGGTTCAAAATGTTATTAATAGATTTGTAAGACCTTTCGTGTAAGGATAAAATTATGAATAAGTTAGTATCCAAGTTTCCAATTTATTCACTATATTTGCACGCAATTCAACTAGAAATTGCACCATGATAGCACACAACTCCAAGATTATCGGCGAAGGTTTAACTTACGACGATGTATTATTAGTACCTAACTACTCGAATGTGCTTCCCCGCGAAGTGAGTATCAAATCAAAATTTTCACGTAACATAACACTAAACGTTCCAATAGTATCAGCTGCTATGGATACCGTTACCGAAAGTGCAATGGCAATTGCTATGGCACAAGAAGGTGGAATAGGTGTTTTACATAAAAACATGACCATCGAGCAACAAGCTGCGAAGGTGAGAAGAGTAAAACGTGCTGAGTCCGGAATGATTATCGATCCGGTAACTTTGCCAATGAACTCAACTATTGCAGACGCAAAAAATGCAATGAAAGAATTCGGGATTGGTGGAATTCCAATCGTTGACGAAAACAAAATCCTAAAAGGAATCGTTACAAATCGTGACTTGCGTTTCGAAAAGAATGGGGCAAAACCAATCGCTGAGGTAATGACAAGTACAAACTTAGTAACTGTTGCCGAAGGAACTTCATTAGAACAAGCCGAAGTAGTTTTACAAGGTCACAAAATCGAAAAATTACCAGTAGTAAATGCCAATTATGAATTAGTTGGTTTAATCACTTTTAGAGATATCACAAAACTGACTCAAAAACCAATCGCTAACAAAGATGTTTTTGGTCGTTTAAGAGTAGCTGCCGCAATTGGAGTTACCGGTGATGCAGTTCAAAGAGCTGAAGCATTAGTTGCTGCAGGTGTTGATGCAATTATCATCGATACTGCTCACGGACATACTGAAGGTGTTGTAAATACTTTAAAAGAAGTAAAATCAAAATTCCCACAAATAGATGTAATTGTAGGTAACATTGCAACTCCGGAAGCTGCTAAATATTTAGTAGAAAATGGAGCAGATGGAGTAAAAGTAGGGATTGGACCAGGTTCTATCTGTACAACTCGTATCGTTGCAGGTGTTGGTTTCCCTCAATTCTCAGCAGTTCTTGAAGTAGCAGCAGCTATCAAAGGAACAGGAGTTCCGGTAATTGCTGATGGTGGAATTCGCTACACAGGAGATATTCCTAAAGCAATTGCCGCAGGAGCAGATTGTGTAATGTTAGGTTCATTATTAGCAGGAACAAAAGAGTCTCCGGGAGAAACAATTATCTTTGAAGGAAGAAAATTCAAATCTTACCGTGGAATGGGTTCTGTTGAAGCTATGCAAACAGGTTCTAAAGATCGTTACTTCCAGGATGTTGAAGACGATGTTAAAAAACTAGTTCCGGAAGGAATTGTTGGTCGTGTTCCTTACAAAGGAGAATTAAACGAAAGTATGCTTCAGTTTATTGGAGGTCTTCGTGCCGGAATGGGATACTGTGGTTCAAAAGATATTCCTACTTTACAAGAAACAGGACGTTTTGTTAGAATCACGTCAAGCGGAATTACTGAAAGTCACCCACATAACGTAACTATTACAAAAGAAGCTCCAAATTATTCAAGATAATTTTTAGTTTTCGATATAAAAGAAAAGGCGTAAGATTTAAAATTCTTACGCCTTTTTTTATTTGTGTCAGAAATGACAAAAACTGCGATGAAAACAATATTTATTCCAATAAAATGAGCTTATATCACTTATATGGTGAAAGAAATACAGTCTTAAACTCCACCGCGACTATTCAATA
Source organism: uncultured Flavobacterium sp. (assembly GCF_963422545.1). NCBI lineage: Bacteria > Pseudomonadati > Bacteroidota > Flavobacteriia > Flavobacteriales > Flavobacteriaceae > Flavobacterium > uncultured Flavobacterium sp. The sequence continues at coordinate 29,091 of NZ_OY730232.1, read as the reverse complement.
TTTTTTCAGTTGTAACGTCTGAGTGTAATAATTCTTCCATTTGGTATGTTGTGCGCTGCGCTTCTAAAGCATAACCAAACATTTTTTGTTCGTAATCATCAATGGCATCCTGAATAGTTGTAAACTCTCCGTTTGTCAAATTCTCTGTTAATTGGTAGGCGTCCATTAATCCCATATTTACGCCTTCACCAGCAAATGGAGGCATTAAATGCGCGGCGTCGCCCACAAGTGTAATGTTTGAGTGTTTCTTCCAAGGTTTTTCCAGAGAAAATAATCGTAATGGTAATCCTGAAAAATCTGTAGAAGCATTAAAAAAAGCTTTATAATCGTCACTCCAATTGGCAAATTTTTTATTGAGAAATGCTCGTATAGCATTATTGTCTTCAAAATCAAGATCGTTATTTAAAATCCAATCTTCATTTGCCTTAAACGAAACACCAAAATGTATAGAACCGTCGCGTAAAGTATGGGTATAAAACATCTTTTTTTCGCCCATTGCCATCACATTTCCGTTGCCATATTTAGACTTGAAAGTTGGATAATCTACATCGGGATTTATAATTTCTCCCTGAATCATATATGTTCCTGAAAGTTGAGGTTCAATATCCGTAACAAATTTTCTTGCATTAGATCTTCCGCCATTAGCGACGATAACAAAGTCGGCAATTGTTTTAGAGCCATTTTTGAATTCTAAATGATATTGCTCTCCAATTTTTTCAATATCTGTCAAATGGCTGTCCCATACAACAGTATTTTCAGGAAGATTCTCGAGCATAATTTTTCGTAAATCATTACGATCAATTTCCGGACGTGAATAAGCATTTTCTTTATTTGGCATTTCGCTAGAAGTAATATTTCCGTGCATATCCGCCATTTTTTCACCAGTTGGTCTTGCGTATTTATAAAATTCGTCCATCAAATCAGCTTTTTGAATAGCCTTTTGTCCAGAATCCGAATGAATATCTAATGTTCCGCCCGAAGTTCTGGCTTCTTTATTTATATCTCTTTCATAAACCGTAACATCTGCGCCATTTATTTGTAAAATTCTAGCGGTTGTTAAGCCAACAGGACCACCGCCAATGATTGCGATTTTTTTGTTTTTTATAAGTGAATTATTCATGTGATTTTTATTTAGTTGATTATTGTATTGATTAGAATGATATTATAAATGACATTTATCAGGGAGTCAAGGCTTTGATAACCAATTTAAAAGCTTCGTCACTAATCTCTTTTGTAAAAACAAAGGGTTTGCCTGACATTGATTTACCTTCTCTATGAAGTTCTAAAAGAGAATAAAGCGATCCATAAGCAATACTCCAAAAAACTTCGAAAGTAACAGGAAGGAGTTCCTTTTTTTCGATTGCTTTAGTAATGAATTTTGTCATTTGATCCTTAAAATCTGAAGTGATTTCAGCTAAAATGCTATCGCCATAACTAGAATGTTTAAGGAGTTCAAAGCATGTGGTTTGGAGAGAAAAATTTAGGGCAAATTTGGAGCGGTTTTCCCATTGTTTGTCTAAACCTTCTACAAAAGACATTTCATAGGAGAAATCAACCAGCATTTCATTAAAGAAATTTTTGCCAATTTCAATTCCTATTTTGCGAATAAGATCTTCTTTATCGGTATAGTAGATGTACAATGTTGCTACTGAAATACCACATTCTCTTGCCAGTCTATTCATTCCAAAACCTTCTACGCCTTGTGAAACAAGCATTTCGATTGCTTTTTGTTTTACAATTTCTTCCTTATTTGTATCCCTTGTTCTCATAATTTGAGTTAATTATGATGCAAAGATATAAAAATAAATGAACGTTCGCTTATTTATTTTTTTTGAGATGCAAAGACACAAAGACACAAAGGTTCTAAGGTTTTTTTGTAGAGGTGCACTGCTGTGCGTCTTTCTTTATGTGTGAAAATTTGAATAGGCTCCAGCTTTAACTCGAGTTTTAGAAAAGAAACATTTTATTAGCTTTAGCTAAATTCTTTCAAGATATGATTTAATAGAAAAACTTGCGTTACGGTTTTGTAGTTTGTTCAGCTTCTCTAAGTTTTTGATTGTCTAGAATCTTCTGTAAAAAAGGATTTATCTGATTTTCAATTTCGCCTTCAGATATATCTAATGCTTTTGGATCATTCACTAATTGGAACCAAGGTTTTGTGCTATCAAAATCATAACTTCCAAAAACAATTACCGGAGTTCCTTTTATTTTGATATTTTCTCTGTCTTTCAAGATCCATTGGTCGGCCCATTTATAAAGATATTTTGCATCTTTTTCTTGTAATCGTAAGCAGGAGTGTGATGCAGGATAACCCGGTAATTCATATTGATGAAAACCAACACCAAGTTTGTTTTCAATATTAAAATTCCATTTTAAGTCCCATTCATCATTAAAAGTACTGGTTGTTTTTTCGGCTTTCCAATTGGTGAAAAATAATCCGGTTGGTGTTGGAGCTTTTTTTCTTCCCATGTTTGTTGGTCCAGTACGAACTAATTCGCCATTTTCATAAGCGGCAAATGCCTGAGTAGGATAGGAGAAAATTAAAACTTTTGAAACTTCTTCTAAAGCAGTAACATGGATAGGAAATGGTAAATAATAAACCAAATCCCCGCTAAAATCAGCAGGAATAATTACCGAATCCATTTTGGCAAAATTTGCTTTATCGGTTCTGTTTATGGCATAAGCTATAGTAAGTTTACCGCTATCTGCTTCATTTGCTTTTAACCATTCTTTGGTTTTCTCAAAATGAAAACCGACGGATTCTGGTTTTTTGTATTCAATTATCTTTTTTACCTTTTCGGAGTTGATATTTTCTTGTTTTTTACAAGAAAACAAAACCAAAATGGCTAAAATAAGAATCGCCAATGTGTAATGTAACTTTCTCATAAATAGAATTTTTACTAGAGTAAAGTTATTTTTTTAGTATCAGAATTAATTACACAATTTCCTGATTTGGTTACTTGATTTTCATTTAGCTAATGGCATTCATCTGATACAAATCATCCAAAATCAATTTAAAAAGCTCAAGTAATGATTTTAAAGTTTCAATATCTGTAATCTCACCATTTATGAAATAAGATAATTCGAATTCATTTTCAGGTAATTCTTTCTCCCAAATTCCTTGGTAATTTGAGATTTGAATGTTAACATCTGTTTGAGAATTGATAAGATCTCTAATTTCTTTATTTCGTAGTAATGTTTTTATTTTAAACTCATTATTGCTTTTAATGGTAAATGTTTTATCAAAATCCGGATATCCGATTTCTATGTCTTGGGCTCCAAAAAGTTTCTCAATTTTTCGAACAAATCCTTCGTTATAAATTTCAAATTTAAAATTCTCTGTCAAAATAATTGGAGTAATAAGCCGAGTCATCTGGGTAGAATATTTCCCAGACCATAATTTATAATAATCGGAAACAATTATCCAGTTTTTGTAATTAATTGTGTTCGAGTCAGAATGCCAGGAATTACCTTCTTTAAAAGTTCCGTTAGTTTCTTTTGCTAGTTCTTGCCAGATATTGATTTGGTTTTTCATAGAATTTTAAGTCGATTGCTCTTTCCATGTTTTTAAAAACCATTTTCCGTTTATTTTTTCAAAATAGAAATCTGAATATATTCCATTATCTACTCCTCTGATTTCTACAATCGTTATATTGTTTTTAGTTTTTATTTTTTGTGTGTATCGATCAAATTCTCTGGTTAATGCATCTTTCGGATATGTAAAATCTAGTTTTGTATATTTGGATTTTAAAATGGTTATTTCTTTAAAATCTGACCTGTTTTTATCTAATTCTGCCATAGTTTCCAAGTCAATTTCTTTTACTTTCAATGGGAATTTTACTCTGCTAATTTGAAAAACAGAATCGCGATTAAATTTATCTAAAAATACTTCAAAGTTTTCGTCAATGACTTTCGGAGTTTGTTTTTCGTTTTTTTTACTTCCTATTTTCGTGATTTCTGGTTTCGTGGTATCATCTTTACAATTGAAAAAAAGAAATGAAGTAAGAAGAAAAAGAGTAACTGATTTTAGGTTCATATTAAATTGAGGGGAATTACAATTGAAATTAAATGTACAAAATATCCTTATATCAACTCTTTTATTTTAGCATGTTGCAATAACATAATTGTTTTGGCATCTGTGATTTCGCCAGATTCGATCATTGCATACGCTTCATCAAAAGTATATTCCAGAACCTCAATGTTTTCTTGTTCAGCATCTAATCCTCCGCCATCATTTACCTTCATGGTTTCGTCATATTCACCAACAAACAAATACAAAATCTCGGTTACAGAACCTGGTGACATATAAGTTTCTATAACTTTCTGAACCTTATTTAAACGATAACCTGTTTCTTCTTCGGTTTCACGAATGATGGCTTGTTCCGGATTATCCTGATCTAAAAGTCCGGCGCAAACTTCGATCATCATTCCGGTTTTATTTCCGTTAAGATAAGTTGGTAAACGAAATTGTCTTGTTAGAATAACTGTTTTTTTAGATGAATTATACAATAAAATAGCGGCTCCATTTCCTCGGTCATAAACTTCACGAATATGAGATTCTACTTTACCATCTTTCTTTTGATAATCAAAAGTTACTTTGTTTAGTATATACCAATTGTCTGATAATAACTTGGTTTCGGTAACTTTAATTTCTGGATTTTTCATAATTAGAAATATTTTGTATAAAAAAACGCTCTGGTTATCAGAGCGTTTAGTATTTATTGTTTTGTTATTGTTTGCTTTCTGTCTGGTCCAACAGATACAATCTTAATTGGTACTCCAACTTCTTTCTCAATAAACTCAATATATTCTTTTAGCTCGATTGGCAATTCATCATAAGTAGTCAATCCTGTTAGATCAGCTTGCCATCCTTTAAATTCTTTGTAAACAGGAGTTACATTTTCCGGCTCGATGTTGTAAGGAAAGTGAGAAATATTTTGTCCTTTGTAGTTATATTCAGTACAAACTTTTAAAGTTTCGAATCCTGAAAGAACGTCACCTTTCATCATCATTAATTGTGTAACTCCGTTAACCTGAACAGCATATTTTAAAGCTACTAAGTCTAACCATCCACAACGTCTTTGTCTTCCTGTTACAGATCCAAATTCGTTTCCAACTCTTGCCATAGTTGCACCAACTTCGTCAAAAAGTTCAGTTGGGAAAGGACCACTACCAACACGAGTAACATAAGCTTTAAAAATTCCGTAAACTTCTTTGATTTTGTTAGGAGCAATTCCTAAACCAGTACAAGCTCCTGCTGCAGTAGTATTTGATGAAGTTACAAAAGGATAAGTTCCGAAATCAACATCTAATAAAGATCCCTGAGCTCCTTCGCATAAAATAGATTTACCAGCTTTTTGTGCTTGGTAAATATATTCTTCACTATCAATAAAATCTAATTTTTTTAATTCTTCAATAGCTTCAAAAAACTCTTTTTCAAGTTCAGCTAAGTTGTATTGAATCGCTACATCATAAAAAGCAATCATTGCTTCATGTTTGTCAGCCAAAGCTCTGTAACGGTCCTTAAAATCTTCTAATTCGATATCTCCAACACGTAATCCGTTTCTACCGGTTTTGTCCATATAAGTTGGTCCAATTCCTTTAAGAGTAGAACCAATTTTCGCTTTTCCTTTTGATGCCTCAGATGCTGCATCTAACAAACGGTGCGTTGGTAAAATTAAATGTGCTTTTCTTGAAATGATCAATTTGTTTTTGATATCAAGGTTAAATTTCTCTAAACCTTCAATTTCTTTTTGAAAAACTACCGGATCTATTACAACACCATTCCCGATGATGTTTATTGATTTTTTATGAAAAATTCCTGAAGGAATGGTTCTAAGAACGTGTTTAATTCCGTCAAATTCTAATGTATGTCCTGCATTTGGTCCTCCTTGAAAACGTGCAATAATATCATAATTAGAGGTAAGAACGTCAACAATTTTCCCTTTACCTTCATCTCCCCATTGTAATCCTAGTAATAAATCTACGGTCATTCTGTTTTAATTTGCGTTGAGGCAATCTCAATTGCCCTACTGATTAATGTAGTTAATTTTCTTTTTTTTTATTTTTTGAATAATGCCTTTTTCGGATTATTATTTTTGCTTTTTGTTTCCGTAGAAATAAAGTGAATGATTCGTAATTTCGATATCAAATATTTCTTCGATTGTTTTTTTAATGGTCTGAATTCTTGGATCGCAAAATTCAATTACTTCGCCAGAATCAGTCATGATAATGTGATCGTGCTGTTTGTCGAAATACGATTTTTCGTAGTAAGCCTGATTTTGTCCAAATTGATGTTTTCTAACCAAAGCACAGTCTAACAATAACTCGATCGTGTTGTATAACGTTGCTCTACTCACACGATAGTTTTTGTTTTTCATTTTGATATATAAATTTTCTATGTCAAAATGCTCTTCGCTATCGTAAATTTCCTGAAGTATAGCATAACGCTCAGGAGTTTTGCGATGCCCTTTTTGCTCAAGATACATTGTAAAAACGTTTTTTACAATTTCTTGATTTTTAGTGTTGTCAGTTGAAATGAGTGTCATATCCGGCAAAGATAATTTTTTATTTTTAATGAATAAAAGTTTCGGGTTTAAAGTTTAACGTTCCTGTTTAGATTTGATCAGTAATAATGCACCAATTTAAGGCTTTTGCAGTGACAAATTTTAAAGAACCCCAACGAACTTAATTAACATAATTGTTTTTATTTATGATAAAACTAACAATTTTTCAGATGGTTTTAGACATATACATGTACCAATTCCATTCCCAGGTTTTTCCTTTGTCATCGGACATAGCCTGACTCCAAACTGGATTATTTTCATCTCTGGCGTCCCAACGGAATACTTGTAGTACATTTTTTTCTTCAAAAATATCTTTAGAGAAAAAATGTCCAACTTTATTTTCAAAAGAGCCAATTACAGGTTTGTCTAAAGTTCCTGTATTCGAATCGGCCCAATAAATACTCCATAATTTTGTTACGGGATTAAATAATCTAACGGTCATTCCTTCAAAAGGTTCCCCGTCAAAAGTGGCAAGAAAATTATCGATATTACCAATTCCGTTCAAAATCTTGTACATTTCCTGAGTTGATGGAAATTCAATCCATTCTGTACAATTTGCAAACCTCTTTTTTAGTTTTTTGTTTTGAATAACTGATTTCCCTTGAAAAAAATCAAAATCATCTTTTGACGAAGATTCAGAGGCAAGAATTAAAAGCTCTCCGTTTTCGTCAAAATTTACTTTTGGAATTTCTATTTCTAAGGAATTGGTTTTCATATATAATAATTAAAAATGGAAATATCTAGGTTCTGTACTCTCTTGTCACTTTATCTACACCATCAATTTTCTTAATGGCGTTAATCATTTTCTTTAAAATGGTATTATTTTTTACAATTACAGCAATCTGTCCGTGAAAAATTCCGGCATCAGTACTCAGTGAAATACTTTGAATATTTACACTCATATTGTTCGAAATTACTCTTGTCAATTGGTTTGTAAGTCCTAAAACATCCATTCCGGTAATGTTGATAATGGCTTTGAATTCTTCTTGCGAAGAGTCGATCCATTTGGCGCTCATAATTCGATAAGCGTAATTCGACTGCATTCCAATAGCATTTGGACAGTCTTTTTTATGAACTTTAATTCCTTCGTTTATGGTCACGAATCCAAAAACATCGTCTCCCGGAATTGGGTTACAACATTGCGAAAGTTTGTAATCGAGTTTATCATGTTCAGTTCCAAAAACCAACATATCATAATTACTGCTTATAACAGGTTTATGAATGTCCTCGGCAGCAGTATCTTTATTTCGTTTAATTTTATTTTTAAAGAAATTGATAAACGTATTGCCTTTTTGGGCAGCATAATCTTTTAATTGCTGATTTTCGATTGCACCAATTCCAACTCTGTAAAATAAATCTAAGCTGGTTTTAAGTTTAAAAAAGTTAACCAATTCATTGATAACCTGCTCGTTGATGGTTATTTTTAAATGTTTAAGTTTTCGGGTAAGAAGTTCTTTTCCTTCTTCAGCAATTTTTTTGGTGTTCTCGTTAAGAACGTTTTTAATTTTATTTTTGGCTCTTGATGTTGTTACATATTCCAGCCAGTTTACTGTTGGTTTCTGATTTGGAGACGTAATAACTTCAACCTGATCGCCACTTTTTAATTCGTGATTTAGCGGAACCAGACGTCCGTTAACACGAGTTCCTCTGGTTTTAATTCCAATTTCAGAGTGAATACTAAAAGCAAAATCAAGAGAAGTTGCGCCTTTTGGCAGTGATTTAATTTCTCCTTTTGGAGTAAAGACAAAGATTTCTTTTGAATATAAATTCATTTTAAAATCTTCTACAAAATCGACCGCATTTGTTTCCTGATTTTCTAAAGCTTCACGAAGTAAATTCAGCCAAACGTCAAGACCACTTTCTTCTGTCGCTCCATTTTTGTATTTGTAGTGCGCTGCATAACCTTTTTCGGCAATTTCATCCATACGCTCGCTTCGAACCTGCACTTCGACCCAACGGCCTTTTGGTCCCATAACGGTAATGTGCAATGCTTCGTAACCGGTTGATTTTGGTGATGAAATCCAGTCACGTAAACGACTTGGGCTGGGTCTGTAATGATCTGTAACGATAGAATAGATTTTCCAGGCTACAAATTTTTCATCATGAGCATCTGATTTGTAGACAATTCGAAGGGCAAATTTGTCATAAACTTCATCAAAACTCACATTTTGGGCACGCATTTTTCGACGAATCGAATAAATAGATTTCGGACGTCCTTTTATAATATAATCGATGCCTTCATTATCCAGAGATTTCTTCAATACCTCTGAGATATCTTTGATATAAGCATCCTGTTCTTCTTTTGTTTCTCGAATTTTGCTTACAATATCATCGTAAACAGCTGGTTCAGTATATTTTAATCCTAAATCTTCCAGTTTGGTTTTAATGTTATAAAGTCCTAAACGATGGGCAAGTGGGGCATAAATATAAAGCGTTTCTGAAGCGATTTTGGTTTGTTTGTATTCTGCCATCGAATCCATCGTTTGCATATTGTGGAGACGATCTGCCAGTTTGATCAAAATTACACGAACGTCATCGTTCAGTGTCAGAATCATTTTTCTGAAATTCTCTGCTTGCATCGAAGCATTAAGGTCTTTTTGAACCAGTGAGATTTTGGTTAAACCTTCAACCAATTGGGCCACTTTTGGGTTGAATAAACGCTCAATATCCTCAACTGTCATAGGAGTATCTTCAACAACATCGTGCAATAAGGCCGCAGCAATAGAGGTCGCTCCCAGACCAATTTCTGAGGCAACAATTTTCGCAACTGCTATAGGATGAAAGATATACGCTTCGCCAGATTTACGTCTCTGTTCTTTATGTGCATCAACGGCAACATCAAATGCTTTGCGGATAAGTTTTTTGTCGGTTGGGCTTAAAGTTTGATAACTGATTCGAAGTAATTCTTTGTATTCTTGCGCAATCGCTTTGTTTTCTTTTTCAATATCTATTTCTATCATAACGGCATAGTTCAAGTACTAAAAATAGCAATAAGTTTGAACATATGCAAGGGAATGGGGTGTTGATTTTAGAATGAAATTATTTTGTTTTAAGTTTCAGGTTTCAAGTTTTTTCACAAAGTTTTTAGTCTCAGTTTTAAACCTGAAACCTGAAACTTGAAACCTGAAATTACTCTTTCATAAAATCCAGATCCTGAAAATCATAACTAAAGTCAGTTAGTTCAGAGATTGGAAGCATTTTTAGGTTAATGACTTTTCCGGTTTCATCATATTTGAAATTTAAATGCGCATCAGCGTGGAAAAAGGCGTTATTCCATTTGACAACATAATTTCCATCTTTGTAGAAAAAGACTTCGCCCATTAATTGCGGAGAACGTTTTGATGCAAAATAGGCTTTCCCTTTTTTCTCTGTAATAATAACTTCTCCAAACCAATTGTCTTTGTAAGTTCCAGTGATTTTACTGAAGTCTATTTTTAATTTATCTTTTTTATTTTGGGCAACCGTTGCCCAAACTTCGTCAGTTACTTTATCTGCAGATTCTTCGCTGGCTTTCATTCTGTCGCTGTAAACCTTTACATAATCTTCTGATTTAATGCCTAAATAGCTGTCTTTTATCGTGTTTGTAATAGCGCTAAAAGCAGCTCCGGATTGTTGATTTGTTAAAACAATAATTCCTAAACCTAATTCCGGAATCAAGGTAGTTTGCGTCACATTTCCTTCTAAACCACCTGTGTGCGAAACTTGTTTGTATCCTTTTACATCATTAAGAAACCAGCCTAAACCATATCCTGAAAAATGAGTATTATATGGAGGTTTTGTTTTTACCGGAATAATAGTTTGCAATTGCCACATTTCGTCGTGTTCTTTTTCAGAAAACAATTGTTTATTATCTCCGTATTTTCCGTTATTGATTTGTAAAATAGCCCATTTGCTCAAATCATTTACATTTGAATAAATTCCGGCTGCACCATCAAAAAGCTGATTTTCATAACGTTTTATAGTTTTCAGTTTTCCATCAATCGGGACGTGTGGGGTAATTACATTTGAAGTATCTTTTAAACGTTTTATAGAAGCCACGCTATTGTTCATTTCTAAAGGTTTCATGATGCGTTCTTCGACAAAATCTGCCCAGGTTTTTCCGGTAACTACATGAACAATTTCACCTGCAATGATGTACATTAAATTGTCATAATCGTATTTGGTTCTAAAACTTGAAACAGGTTTTAAATATCTTAAATTATGAATGATATCCTGAGCTTTAAAATCACTTCCGTCAGGCCAGATCATCAAATCTCCGGCTCCAAGTCCGAGGCCGCTTCTGTGTGTTAATAAGTCACGAATAGTAAATTCACGCGTTACATAATCATCAGACATTTTAAAATCCGGAAGATACTGAGTGACTTTATCATCCCATTTTACTTTTCCTTCATCAACCAGCATGGCAAGCGCAGCTGTTGTAAAAGCTTTACTGTTTGAAGCGATTCCGAAAAGTGTATTTGCATCTACTTTTTGCTGTGTTAGTATCGATTTTACGCCATAACCTTTTGCCAGAACTACTTTTCCGTCTTTTACAATTGCAACCGCAATTCCCGGAACATCAAAGGCTTTTATAGTACGATTTACCAATTCATCTACTTCTTGATTGGTTATTTGTGCCGAAACGGAAAAACTAAATAATAATGCTAAAAGAGATAATTTGTAATTCATAATAAAGTTTGGTTTAGTTAAATCCTCGCTGGCGTTTGGCTTCAAAAATTAAAATGGCCGCCGCAACTGAGACATTCATGCTGTCGATTTCACCTTGCATCGGGATAATAATATTTTGTGTAGCTGCATCACGCCAATCCTGCGTTAATCCCGTGGCTTCTGTGCCTACAACTAAAGCAGTTGGAGTAGTAAAGTCCTGCGTATGATAAGATGTTGAATTTTGTAATGTAGCACAATAAAAATCGATCTTTTTTTCTTTCAAAAAAGCAATGATTTCGGCTGTAGTTCCTGTTGCAATTTGGTTCGTAAACAAACAGCCAACGCTTGACCGAACAATATTTGGGTTGTATAAATCACTTTTAGGATTCGCAATCAAAACGGCATCAAGATTTGCAGCATCGGCAGTACGCAAAAGTGCGCCAATATTCCCTGGTTTTTCTGGAGCTTCCGCAACAATTATTAACGGATTATCAGATAATTTTAAATCAGATAAAAGCATTGATTTGGTTTTGGCTATAGCCAAAATACCTTCAGTAGTGTCGCGATACGCTAGTTTTTGGTAAACTTCTTTATTAATTTCGATTAACTGAACCGGCGTATTGATCAATTTATTAATCTGACTTTCAGTAACCAATTCGGGTAAAAATAAAACAGTTTCTATTTCGTAACCACCTTTTATAGCAAGTGAAATTTCGCGTAAGCCTTCAATCAAAAATGTTCCCGTTTGCTTGCGGTTTTTTGCCTTTTCCTGTAGTAAAACAAGCGATTTTATAAAGGGATTTTGTATTGAAGTAATTTGTTTCATTTTTTTTAAAGGTACTTAGATTCTGAGGCGCTAAGGTACTGAGTTTTTTTTAAAGTAGGAGCAAAGGTTCAAAGGAGCAAAGGTTCAGAGTCTTTTCTTCTTCAACAACTTCTTTAATTTTGTTGTTCAGATTTTGAATCTAAATCTTTACTATATATTTTTTTAATTTGCTCTAATTCATATGAAATTCTTCCTATATAGCTTTCAGGGGGTGTAAATTTACTTCCTCCAATGAACTCTTCAATTTTTAAATCATATGTTTTTTTATATGACTTGTTGGTAACATCATGATATGAAACTTGAATTAAAAAATTTTCCTTTATTTTTTCCAAATTATTTTCGGATAAATCATTTATGAAATATCGAAATTTTTGCTTCGGATAAAAATCTGAAATTCCTTTATTGAAAATTCCATGATTTATTAATTTATCATCTTTGTATTTATAAAAATTGTAGTCTTTTATTATTTTAAATTTAACGTTACAGGCAGTTCCAAATCCAATATTTTCAACAGTTAAAAACATTAATGTAGGACTTGCTTCTCCAAAATGTAAATACATGCTTATATCTGGAGTTATATACATTTTTCTCATTCGTACTGATTCTCTGATTATGAAAAAGGTACAAATTAAAGTTAGAAGTGTTGAAGCGGCTATAACAATATTAATGTATTGATCTATAGTTAATCCATAATATTCTTGTTTCATAAGTTATTTATTTAATATTAAAGGATAATCAACTCTCAATTTAAAGGCTTTTGCTTACTCAAAAACACTTTGAAAATTTTACTATAATATTTATGTTTAAGAAATAAAATGCCACGAATTTCACGAATTTTATTAGTATTAAAGCAAAATACCAATTCGTGAAAATTCGTGAAATTCGTGGCAAAAAAACTATTTCTTAACTACTTCTGAAATTTCATCTGCAACAGGATGTGATGTTGTAAAAGTGTATCCCATGATTTTGGCAATAGTTTGTGCAATTTGTTTTTGATACAATTGCGATGCAGTTTTTACTTCGCCTTTTGGTGAGATTTCTGGTCCCATTGCGGCGAACCAAATTTGTGATGCTCCCGGAACGTCAGACCCGTGATCTGTCCATTGTGTTTTTGTTTTGTCGCCACGACCGTGATCTACCGTAATTAATAAAGTAGTTTTATTTTTGTATTGCGGATCATTTTGAACAAAATCCCAAATTTCTTTAATCCATTTGTCTACTTGATTTGCAGCGTCAAGATAAGATCTGTAGTGTCCTGCATGTGCCCATTCATCAGTTTCTCCATAAGAGATATAAAGTACTTTTGGTTTCTTAGTTTTCAGTTCATTTAAAGCTTCATAATGCGTAAAAACATCCAGACATTCATCTTCATGGAAAGGTTTAAACGAATTATTTCGCATATCATTTAGTAGTTTTTGAGTTTCTGTTGGTTTGTTTCCTCCAACATTATCAAAAGCAGAAATTACAGGAAAACCGCTTCTTTCTTCGTTTAAAATTCTGTCAAAAGCATCCCAGGCGCCAAAAGCGGCAACTTTCCCTTTTAGTTTTGATTGCTGATTCAAAAACTCCAAAACGTTCACATTCGGATTCGCTTTGTAACTATTAGAATTAACAGCAACATCAACATTTCCGGTCATGATTTCGCTATATCCGGGATAACTAAACCAATACGGATTTGAAACATCAACGTTACTTTCTAAATCGCGATTGCCATAAATTTGACCTTTTGCAGCAATTTCGGACCATAAAAAAGGCATAATTTTTTTGCGGGATTCCTTGAAGTCTGAACCTGAATATTTTTTATAGATATAAGTACTATCGCCTTGATTGAATTTTTTATCATTGGCAATTGCAGGATCCATTCCTTTAAAAATTTCCTGCCATCTAAAACCGTCTGTGGTTATGATAATGATGTTTTCTGTTTTTTGTGCATGCGACAAAAAGCTTGTGAAAACGAATAGAAGTAGAGTTAGTTTTTTCATTTTATTAGTTTCAAAAGTTAAGACAAAAGAGTTTAAATTTTATTAATCGAATATTGAGATTTTTTATTCTACGTCATTTAACGAATTTACTTTGAAAAGTAATCGAAGTTTAATAGGGTCTTTTTTTGAATTAGGATATGTCTCACTGTTAACTCTTTGTTCAAAGACTTTCATAATGTCTAAATCTAAATCATCTTTAACAGCATAGGTTATTTCGTTTTTTTTCTTTTTCAGCTCAAATTCAACCATTATTTTTCCTGATTTCATTGAGTTTTTAAATAATTCGTCAAATATTTGATTTGTTTTTTTTAGGATTAATTCTATATCTTCAATTGAAGTGTTTGCATTTATTTCTTCGTCAGAACTTAAAAAGGCAACTTTTTCCAAAGAGGTTCCTTTTTCTCCTTTATAAACAGAGTCAATTTCTTTTCCGTTTTGATATTGTTTGTAAGCAACTTGATTTGTATTATTTTGTTTTGGAGCTTCATCTAGCCACAATAATTTTAAATCTTTTTTCAGCAGATTTAAAATATAATTATGCTCTTTACTTTCTATAATCAATAATGGCTCTTCAATGTCAAATGATATTACAGACCAATAATACTTTAACTCTTCTTCGTTGGCTTTTCTAATGATGTAGTCCTTAGAAACTTCATTTTTTAATTCATCCCATATTATTTTAGAATCAGTCATATCCTGACTCATTTTACCATCTAATATTACATTGTCTACATGAAATTGAACTTGTCTGCCTTTTATATTTTGTATTTTGGTATTGTCTTTAAATCTCTTCCAGAGTTCAGGACCGATGATAAGATTGTTTTGTAATATTTTGTAATCGCTGTTAGAAGATAAATTGTCACTAATTAGTTTTTTAGCTTTTTCAATTACTTTAGCATCGGCATATTTATAAACTACTCCATTAGGAATTGTTATAGTTTCACTTTTTTGTGCATGCGACAAAAAACTTGCAAAAACGAATAGAAGTAGGGTTAGTTTTTTCATTTTTTTTTTAGAGTTACAAAGGTTCAAAGATTTTTTAACTATTCTTAATTGATATGAAGAACTTGATGTTTTAATAATATTTATAAAAAAAAACAGCCTTTATCATTTTCACTTCTCACAAAAAAACATTTCTCACTTTCTACAAAATCCCTCTCGCCTTAATCTCCAAATACTTATTAATCGTATCCAAAGTAAGATTTTCCGGTTGTGTTAAAACCGAGTAAATTCCGTATTTCTTGAGTTCGTTGGCAATAAGTTTTTTCTCAAACATGAATTTTTCGGCAATTACTTTATCGTATATTTCCTGAATCGTGTTTGTTTTTTTATTGATAATTGCATTCAGTTCAGTATTACTAAAGAAAACGACAACCAATAAATGGCTTTTTGCAATTCCTTTTAAATAAGGTAATTGACGATTTAAACCGTCCATCGTTTCAAAATTAGTATATAAAATAATCAAACTTCTCTGATTGATATTTTTTTTGATATCGACATACAAACGGCTGTAATCACTTTCGAAAAAGTCAGTTTTGATGTTGTATAATGTTTCGAGAATTTTCTGCATTTGCGAAGATCTTTTCTCGGCAAAAACTCTGTTTTCTACTTTTTTAGAGAAAGAAAAAATCCCCGCTTTATCGTGTTTTTTAAGAATTACATTCGATAAAACCAAAGTCGAATTAATCGCATAATCCAATAAACTCAATCCGTCAAAAGGCATTTGCATGACGCGGCCTTTGTCAATCGCCATATAAACCGATTGTGATTTTTCGTCCTGAAACTGGTTTACCATTAACGAATTTTTCTTCGCAGTAGCTTTCCAGTTTAAAGTTCTAAGATCGTCACCCTGAACATATTCTTTAATTTGTTCAAACTCCATAGTGTGACCAATTCGGCGTATTTTCTTGATTCCGTATTGGTACAAATTATTAGAGAAAGCCAATAAATCGTATTTTCTTAATTGTATATAAGAAGGATACGTTGGCACCATTTGATCTTTATCGAAAGTAAATCTTCTTGAAATCAATTTTAAAGGCGATGAAATATAAAGGTTTAAATTTCCAAAATAATATTCACCACGTTCTGTTGGACGTAAATCATATCCAATTTCTTTTTCGGCGGAAGCCTTAATAGTTTTTACAATTTTGAAATCACGAACTTGAAACTGAAACGGAATTTCATCAATAACCTTTACCGAAATCGTAAATGTATAATGGTTTTTAATCTTAATACTTATCGGATTCAAATCGCCATTCGAAAGTTTTTCAGGTGTTATTCTTTCCGCTTCAATTCCGGTTTTGGTCAAATATAAAAGCATGATATCAAGCCCTGAAAAAGTGACTAAAACCAAAACGATATACCAAACAGCATTGTATAAATTCGGGAAAATAAAAGCAAAAACAAACATTCCGATAATGCTTAAAAGCACATAGAAGAAGAAGTTGTTTAGATATAGACTTTTTATGAATTTCAATTTAAAAAAGGTTTAGTGTTCAGATTAAATTATTTAGAAATATGTTTTTGAATCAAAGCCATTTAAATAAGCTATTTTCCAGATTCCATTTTCTTTAACTGCCGTTACTTTATATTTAGGAGTTTCTTTCCATTCAGTCCAGGTCCAGTAAAAAGTAGCTTTATTATTTTCGACTTTTAAGTTGTTTACTTGCATGGTTTTCCAAAATACTTCCGGATTGTCCTGACAATCGCACCACGGATCGCTGTCATTGCCGTATGGAGGAAGCTCGCCAACAAAATATTCCATCTTATTGGTTTTAAGATTATCACCAATTTTTAAACCTATTTTATTATAATTGTCAATAAATTGTTGCGCAAAAAAGTTTGATTTTTTAAGTTCTTCTACTATTTTGTTGTGTGCTTTTAAATTTAATCCAACATATTTATCGCCTTTTTTGTTTGCAATAACATCAAAATCGTTTTGTGTTTTTTTTGTTTCGATCCATTCATAAGCCTTTCTCATCAATGTTTCAAGTTGTTGTTTATCGCTTGTAAAATAAATTGATGTGTTTACATTATTCAGTGGTTTAGTGTTTATTGATCTAAAACTTAACAATGAAATAGATATAAAAGACAAAAGGAAAAATTTAAAAAACTTCATTTTAAAATAATTTAATTTAAAGGTTGAAAACTGAAAACTGCAACTGAGACTGAAAATTACCTCGGAATTTCGACAGTTTCAATAATTTGCTTAATAATTTCAGGACTTGTAATTCCTTCCATTTCGCGTTCAGGAGTTACAATAACACGGTGTTGTAAAACCGGAATTGCAGCTTCTTTGATATCTTCCGGAGTAACAAAATCACGTCCGCGAATGGCAGCAAAACCTTTGGCAGCATTCAAAATTGCAATCGAAGCACGAGGCGAAGCTCCAAGATATAAAAAGGCATTTTCGCGCGTGTTTACTACAATTCTGGCAATGTATTCCAGTAAATTTTGTTCGACTCTAATTTGTTTTACCAAAGCTTGATAATCTTTTATTTCTGCTGCGGAAAGTATCGTTTTTATAGCTTCTAATTTTCCGTGATCCTGCAATAAATGCTCTCTTTGAATGATTAAAATCTCTTCGTTTAATTTTGGATAATCAATGGTGATTTTGAATAAAAAACGGTCCAATTGCGCTTCCGGCAAACGATACGTTCCTTCTTGCTCAATTGGGTTTTGTGTTGCAATAACCAAAAAAGGAGTTTCAAGCTGATAAGCTGATCCGTCAATTGTGATCTGACGTTCTTCCATAACTTCAAAAAGTGCCGCTTGCGTTTTGGCAGGAGCACGGTTGATCTCGTCAATTAAAATTAAGTTTGAGAAAATTGGACCTTGCTTAAACTGAAATTCAGAAGTTTTAAGATTAAAAACCGAAGTTCCCAAAATATCTGATGGCATCAAATCTGGCGTAAACTGAATTCGGCTAAAGCCAATATTCAAGGTTTTAGATAATAATTTAGCTGTAATCGTTTTGGCAACTCCGGGAACCCCTTCAAGCAAAACGTGTCCGTTTGATAAAATAGCTACCAAAAGCTGATCGATCATTTTTTGTTGCCCAACAATCACCGTTTCAAGCTCTTTTTTGATGCTGTTAACGTGATCTAAAAGTGGTGCTAAATTTATTCTGGTTTCAAAATTCACATTTTCATTAGTGATTTCAGTTTCTGTTATATTGATATTGTCCATAATTTGGTATGTTTTCTTAGTTATTTATTTTTTGCCACAGATTAAAATGATTTTTTTTAATCTGTGTTAATCTTTTTAATCTGTGGCAAATATTTTTAATTTAAAATCTTTTCGATTGCATTATTAATTCTGATTAAATCTTCTTCAAGACTTCCGTGATAACTTTTTCTATGTTCGTTGATTAAGAATACGAGTTCCTGAATATCTGTTTCGCTTTTACCTGTTTTATAATGCAGTTTTTTGATAAAATCGTCATCCAATTTTGTTGTATCCATTAAATATTCATTTCGGATTCGCTCCAGAAAATAAATGATTTTTTTGTCGATAATATTATCGTGATCGCCTTCCTGATAATACAAATTCCCGATGGTTTTAGTAAAATCAACCGTTAAATTCGGTAAAGGTTTCAGGATCGGAACGATGCGCTGTTTTCGTTTAGCATTAAAAATTATAAAAATCAATATCCCAATTAGAGATAAATACCAAGCCCATTTTAAAGCAGGCTGGCTAAAAATGTAACGCAAAGGCGATTGCGAAATTCGCTCATCATTTAGTGCTTTGGTGTACCAAAAAACATCGCCTTTTGGTAAGTACGACAATACACTTTCGGCATATTGCGCTTGATCAGCTTTTAATAAATGAAAGTTCGTAAAAGCCGCCGGTTGTGCATGCAAATAAAAATAACCGTTTTTATAAGGAACTTTTATAAAGTTGACGTCTTTTTGTTTAGGTTGATTTTTATTTCCCTGATAGCCTAATACGATGGTGTTTAACGTGTCAATTTTAGAGAAATAAGTATCACCCATTCCTTCAATTAAAGTATATTTTTTTTGATTTACTTTTTTATTCGCCAGCCAAAATAGAGTTGTATAATTGTGAGCATTCTGAAAATCAGAATTACATTCTATTTTTAAACTGTCTAATAACGGTTTTGGGAATTCTTTCATGCTCAAAAAAGCATTATTTCCGTGTGATACAAAGTAAAAAAGCTCCTTTATAGACTGATCGTCAATTGTGCTGGCCTCTGATATGTTTAAAAAAGTGCCTTTTATTTTGTAATTTTCTACTAAAGTATCGTCGTCATATTTAGAATCCAAAAACTCGTACGGCGTTACAGTGGCAATTTTTTCAACCTTCTGATGTTTTAAAATACCATTGATTTCTTTGTCAAAAACATACAATCCAAGTGGGATTTTGTCATTAACAGAATACGTTGCACTCCAATCGATAGGTTTTGCCTGATCGCGATCAGCAATTAAAGTTAGTGCCAAAACAAAAACCAGAATAGCGATATAAATTTTGATATTTTTATCCATTGCTAAAGGTTTTTAGGGCATTCTTAAATCTATTTTCTGCTTTACTGAAAGAGGTTTCATTAATTTCAAATTCTCCATACCAGATATAATTATACAAGTACGATAAATACGTGAACTCTTCTTTATGCACAGGTCTTTGAAGCTCGTATAAATAATCTGAATTTGTTTTTTCGATATCCCATTCTATATAATGATTTTGCGCCATGACCTTTAAGAGCCAAAGATAATAATACCGAATAGCGATTCTTTTTTCGCCGGAATTAATGCTCTCTTTTATCAATTTTTCAAAATCTAAAAGATGTATGTTTTTTTCAATATCAGTATAATAAATGGTCTTTTTTTGTGAGTTTTTGCCAAAAATCCATTGCCCTTCTTTATCAATCAAGGCTTTTGCAATCAAATAAATCACGATGATAATTACTAAAATGGCAACAACTCTTATTAGAATTGACACCAATTTGATTGAGGTTTCGCTGTTTTCAAAACTAAATAACGATCTAAAAACGCTGGCCAACCAATCTTTAAAACGATCCCATGCATTTTTTTCAGGCGTTTTATATTCATATATAAAATCTGAATCGGTGTATTTTTTTTTGAAGTTTTTCGTAAAAGTTTTGGCTTCAATCGTGCTCGAATCAATCTCAATGTCTTTTTCGGTATATTTTACCGAAGCAATTTTTGGAGGTTCGGCTGTAGCCAAAGAATCCTGAGCATTTGAAACGCTTAAGCAGAAAAGAAAAGATAAAATGAAGAAAATTTTATTCATTATTGGTTCCAATTAATTCGATTTGGCTGATAGTTGTTGTATTTTTTTGTGGACTATAAAAGGATAAACCAGATAATAAAATGAAATTATTGCTAAGGTAAATAAAATGATAAAAGAGCTCAACCAATTTGGCATATCTATAGAATATCGGGTAATAAAACCCTCAAGAAATCCGGCGCTAATCGTAAAAGGAAAAGTACTCAGGAATATTTTGAAACTATTTTTAAAGCCAATTTTAAAAGAGTTCATTCTCGAAAAAGTTTTAGGAAACAATATCGAAGCTCCAAGAATAAATCCCGCAGTTGTTTCGATTACAATGGCAAAAATTTCCATAGAACCGTGAATCCAGATTCCGCGAACACTTTTCCAGAAAACGCCCTGCTCATAGAAAAAGTATTGAAAAGATCCCAGCATAATAGAGTTTTGCAGGAAAATATAAAAAGTTCCAATACCGCCAAGAATCCCATAAAAATAGCACTGCGCTCCAACGTGAAGATTGTTTACGGTAATACCAATAAAACTTCCCCAATTGGTTCCGGAACCATAAACTGCCATTGGATTTCCTTTTTTGATGTTCTCCAAAGTCATATTTACATAGGAATCTCCTAAGATTAAGCGAACAAAATTAGGGTCATATTTTGCCGAAACTACACCAATTGCAACAGTGATAAAAAATAATACAAAAGCATACATTAAGTATCTTTTGTATTCGTAAACAAGCAGCGGAACTTCGGTTTTGAAGAATTCCACCAATCTGTTTTTTTCTGTTCGTTTCGTTTTGTAAATCTTTTGATAAATCTGTGATGCAAGATGATTTAAGTAAATAACCGTTTTACTTTTTGGATAATAAGTTTGTGCATACGACAGATCATTCATCAATTGAATGTACAAATTAGCTAACTCATCAGGATTTTTTTTAGCTTTACCAAAAATAGCTAGTTCAAATTCCAGCCATTTTTCTTTATTTTGTTTTATGAAGGCGACTTCTCTCATTGTAGGCTAAAATATAAAATATGTCAGAATTATCTATTAACACAACACAAAATGTTAAAATAAATTTTATATCGGCATCAGTTGGTGAACGATTAGGCTCCTATTTCATTGATTTTCTTATCAAAATCTCTTATGTAATAGTTGTCTTATTAGTGTTTTTTTACTGGCTGCATTTCGATAAATTGTTTGATAAACTAGATTCCTGGTCTGTAATGTCGATCATTTTGCTTTTTTATTTACCAATTATGCTTTATTCGATTACTTTGGAAAGTGTTTTTGAAGGACAAACCATTGGAAAAAAACTGGTAAAAATAAAAGTCGTAAAAATTGATGGTTACCAAGCCGGTTTTGGCGATTATTTGATTCGCTGGTTTTTTAGAATAATCGATTTTACGCTGCTTTATGGACTTGTTGGTTTAATTGCTGTTGTTACAAGTAAAAAAGGACAGCGATTAGGCGATATGGCAGCAGGAACGGCAGTGATTACCTTAAAAAACAAAATTGATATCAGTCATACTATTTTAGAAGAAATTGGAGATGCTTATGTGCCAACTTATCCTTTGGTAATTAAATTATCTGATAATGATATGCGAATTATTAAAGAAACGTTTCAAAAAGCAGAGGCAAAAAATGATCACGAAATGATTTATAAGCTGGTCGCTAAGATTGAAAACGTCACCGGAATTAAAAATCAATCAGGTAACAATAGTGACTTTCTTCGAGTTATTCTTAAAGATTATAATTTTTACACACAAAACATGTAGTTAAATGTGTTTTTTAGAGGTGTTAATTTGGGATTTCATAACTTTGTGCATGTTTTTAAAGCTTTTGATTTAAATGTAAAGTGTAAAAGCAATACAAAAATCGACTTACAAACCCGTAAACCGTTCCAGATAGCTGGATAGGCGCCATTTTTTATTTATTAAAAAGAAGCCCGATTTACGTAAAAAAATAAAACCTTAGCAACTTAGAATCTTAGAATCTCAGAACCTTAGAACCTGGAAAAAAATGTTTCATCTATTAGATATTATTGGTACAATGGCCTTTGCCATGTCCGGCGCTTTAACGGCAATGCACAAAAAACTCGATCCGTTTGGGGTTTTTATCATAGCATTTGTTACGGCAGTTGGCGGCGGAACATTGCGAGATGTTTTAATTGGCAGAACTCCCGTGGGCTGGATGAAAGATTTGCAATATGTTTATGTGATTATTTTAGGTTTTTTGCTGGCTATTCTGTTTAGAAAAAAGTTTGACAGATTAAGGACTTCTTTGTTTTTATTTGATACAATCGGACTTGGGGTTTTTACCTTGATCGGACTCGAAAAAGGGATTTCTATTGGTTTGCATCCTGTTATTTGTATCGCGTTAGGAACCATGACAGCCTGTTTTGGCGGTGTTATCAGAGATATTTTATGCAACGAAATCCCAACTATTTTCAGAAGAGAAATTTATGCTACTATTTGTATTTTAGGAGGAATTGTATTTTTTATTCTAAAAAAACTGAATTTAGACAATGATATTTTATATTTGATAACATCAGTTGTAATAATCACGGTTCGATTAATGGCCGTAAAATTCAAATGGTATTTACCCGCATTTGAGCATAAATAATATATTTAGCGATATTAGCTGAAAATTTTTCGCCACAAATTCTCGAGTTTATTTGTTTATATTTAATGAAAAATTCGAGAATTAGTGGCGATTTTTTTAATTTAGAAGATAGAAAAACAAGGAGCCGAAAAATGACAAAATTCATTGTAAAAAAATATAATCAAAACGATTACAATATTTGGAACGAGTTTATCGCTCAGGCTAAAAATGCTACTTTTTTATTTCATAGAGATTTTATGGAATACCATCAGGATCGTTTTGAAGATTTTTCACTCTTAATTTTTGAAGACCAAAAACTAAAAGCAGTTTTGCCGGCCAATAAATCCGAAAATTCAGTTTATTCGCATCAGGGACTTACGTATGGAGGTTTAGTGTTTTTGAATAAATTGAAAGCCGAAAAAGTAGAATCAATTTTAGATGAAGTTTTAGTTTTTCTAAAAGAATATGCCATTGAAACCTTTTATTATAAACCAATTCCAGGTTTTTATTTTCCAAATGGCAATAATGAAACAGACTTTTTTTTATTTAAAAGAGGAGCTATTTCAGAACGAAAAGAAATGAATTTGGCAATCAATCTCGAATTGCCATTACAGATTTCTAAAAGTAAATTAAAACACTTTAGAAGAATCGAAAACCTTGATTTGGATATTGTCGAAGAAAATGATTTTGAGCCATTTTGGGAATCAATTTTAGCTCCAAGATTGTTAGAGAAATTCAATGCAAAGCCAGTTCACACCAAAGAAGAAATTTCGCTGTTAAAAGCCAAGTTTCCGGAAAAAATCAGACAATATTCCGTTTATCAAAATGATGAGATTGTCGCCGGAATCACTATTTTTGAGACCAAAAACGTCGTCAAATCACAATACGGAGCAACATCTGAAAAAGGAGAAAAAGTAAGAGCACTTGATTTTTTATTCATTAATTTAATCCATAAATACAAACGTAAAGGCAAGCGTTTTTTTGATATGGGAATCGTAAATGAAGAAAACGAAAGCGGTTATCATCCGGGACTTTTAAAACAAAAAGAAGAATTAGGCTGTACCGTTTACAATCAGGATTTTTATAAAATTACTATTAAATGATATTATTTCTGGATCTTAAAAAAATAAACCAACCTTATGAAACTGCATTTCAGGAAAAACTGAAATTAGTTTTAGATAATGGCTGGTACATTTTAGGAAAAGAAGTGGAAATATTTGAAAAGACTTTCGCCGAATATTGTCAAACCAAATACTGCATAGGAGTAGGGAATGGTTTTGACGCCTTGGTTTTGATTTTTAAAGGATATATTAAATTAGGAAAGCTCCAGAAAGGCGATGAAGTTATTGTTCCTGCAAACACCTATATTGCTAGTGTTTTAGCCATTTTGCAAGCAGATTTAATTCCGGTTTTGGTCGAGCCAAAATTAGAAACCTACACTATTAATCCCGATTTGATTCAGGAGAAAATAACACCAAAAACAAAAGCGATTTTAGCCGTTCATCTTTACGGACAATTGGCTGAAATGGAAAAGATAAACGAAATTGGAATTCATAATAATCTTATAATTGTAGAAGATAGTGCACAGTCTCACGGCGCAATCAATAATCAACAATTAATAATTAACAATCAACAATCAGCACAAGCTTACAGCTTTTATCCGGGAAAAAATTTAGGTTGTTTAGGCGATGGCGGAGCAATTACGACAAACGATTCAGAGTTGGCAAAAGTACTTTTCTCACTTCGCAATTATGGTTCAGAACAAAAATACCATAACGAATATATTGGTGTAAATTCAAGATTAGACGAACTTCAGGCTGCATTTTTAAATCTTAAATTGCCAAATTTAGATGATGATAATGATAAACGCCGCGCCGTAGCAAAACGATATTTAGCCGAGATAAAAAACGATAAAATTATATTACCAACTGTGTCATTGCGAGGAATGAAGCAATCTAATCATGTTTTTCATTTGTTTGTTATTCGAACCGAAAATAGAGATGCTTTACAAGAATATTTAACCAAAAATAATATTCAAACCGTAATTCATTACCCAATTCCACCACATAAGCAAAAAGCATTTTCGGCCGAAACTTCAGGATGGAACAATTTGTCATTCCCTGTAACAGAAAAAATTCATAACGAAGTTTTGAGTTTGCCTATAAGCCCCGTTTTAACCAATGTTGAAATAGATTTTATCATCAAAATTCTAAACCAATATTAATCCGTGTCTGATAGTAAAACATATCGGCAGATTCTAAAAACGACTTCACTTTTTGGAGGCGTACAGTTTTTTACGATTCTAATTTCGATTATCAGAACCAAACTAATTGCTATTTTTATTGGTCCCGCCGGAATGGGAATTATTGCTTTATTAAATTCGACTTTGGGTGTTGTAAGTGGAATTTCAGGTTTAGGAATGGAAACCAGCGCTGTAAAAAACATTTCAGAAAACTACAAAAACGATGATTTAAAAACAGTTTCCAGAACAATTCAGATCATAAAAAAGATTGTTTTTTTTACCGGAATATTAGGAATGCTGCTTGTTATTATTTTTTCGAAAGTATTGAGTATTATTACTTTTGGAGATTCAAGTCAAACCTATTCTTTCGTATTTATTGCCGTTACGGTATTGTTCAAACAATTATCTTCAGGACAATTGGCAGTTTTGCAAGGTTTACGACAAATGAAATTGCTTGCAAAAGCTAATTTGTACGGAAATTTATTTGGGCTGCTTTTTTCGATTCCGTTGTATTATTTTTTGAGAATTGAGGCTATAATTCCCACCATAATAATTGCGTCCTTATCAGCTTTATTATTTTCGTTTTATTATTCGGATAAAATCAAAATAGATAAAGAAAAAATCTCAAAAACAGTACTTTTAACCGAAGGAAAATCGATCATAAAATTAGGTTTTATGCTCACGATTAGTAATGTTTTAACGCTTTTGTCAACTTATTTAGTTCAGATTTATATTAGTAAAAGCGGAGGTCTGGAACAAGTTGGTTTTTACAACGCAGGTTTTACGTTATTAAATTCCTATGTTGGAATTATTTTTACAGTAATGAGTACTGATTATTTCCCGAAATTAGCTTCTGTAAATTCAGATAATGAAAAAGTTAGATCAAGTGTAATACAGCAAGCATTTATTTCGATCATTATTATTACGCCTATAATTGTATTATTTTTGACTTTCATTTCAATAATAATACAACTTATTTATACACCAAAATTCAATGAAATTATTCCAATGGTTTGTTTCGGAATTTTAGGAATGCTGTTCAGAGCCGTTTCATGGGCGATGGGATTTATTTTAATTGCCAAAGGTGATTCTAAAATGTTTGTCAAAACCGCCATCGGATTTAATATTTTGTCCTTAATAATGAATATTCTGGGCTATTATTTTTATGGATTAGAAGGTTTAGGTTTTAGTTTTTGCCTCTATTTTTTATTTCATTTTATAGGATTAAAAATCATCACCAAAAACCGCTATAATTTTTATTTTGATACCGAATTTTATAAAATATATTTCATTTGTTTTGTTATTTGTGTGGTTGCATTTTTGCTTCGATATATTGAAATTCCAATTTTAAAATACAGTTTAATGATGGTGATGATTTTGATTTCAATGAGTTTTAGTTTGTTTCAAATCAATAAAAAGATGAATTTAAAAGAAATGTTCGCATCATTAATTTCAAATAAAAAGAACCAGAATGATTCGCAATAGTTATAGAAAATGCCGTTCTTTTTACCACAAACTCCAGTTTTACTATTCAGTAAACTGGACCAAAACGCTGTATTTTAATTTTAAGAAATTCCCTTTTGAAACTGCTAAAAAACTCCCAGTTTTCTTTTACGGAAAAGTAAAATTTACCTCAATAACCGGAGAAATTCAAATAGATGGAGATATTCAAAAGGGAATGATTGGTTTTGGTCAGCCTTACGAATTAAATAAAGTGCATAAAGGTATTGCCGAAATTTTTATTTTAGGAAAACTAACCTTCAAAGGGAAGTTTCAATTTGGAAAAGATTGCTTTGTTTTTGTTGGTGAAAATGCTTCTTGTGAACTTGGAAATATGGCTTCGATGGCATCAAGCGGAAAACTAATTTGTACAGAAAAAATTGTTTTGGGTAATTATGCCCGCTTCGGCTCAGAATCTCAGATTATCGATACCAATTTTCATGATTTAATTGATATACAAACAGGAGAAAAGTTTAAGAAATCGGCACCAATTTTTATCGGGAATTATAATTTTGGCAGCAATAGAGTTTCCATCCTAAAAGGAACTCAGACACCTGATTTTTGTACAATTGCCTCAAATAGTTTATGTACAAGAGATTATACTGCTTTAGGTGAAAATATCTTAATTGGAGGAATTCCGGCTAAATTAATTCGGAATAATATTTCAAGAGACTGGCAAGGAGAAAAAGAACAATTAGATGATTTTTTGACGATCTAAAAATGGTTTTGAACGCGGATAAAACGGATTTACTTCGTAAAGACGCGGATAAAAACGGATTTTCTTAATTGGATTAATAAAAAAATCCGCGCTAATCTGCATTTTCGCGATAGCGAATCCGTTAAATCAGCGTTCTTTTATGATGTGGAAACGTTGCTTTATTTCAAGAAGAATATACTTGAACAATAACTTAAAATCA
This sequence comes from uncultured Flavobacterium sp., assembly GCF_963422545.1. Classification (NCBI taxonomy): domain Bacteria; kingdom Pseudomonadati; phylum Bacteroidota; class Flavobacteriia; order Flavobacteriales; family Flavobacteriaceae; genus Flavobacterium; species uncultured Flavobacterium sp. The sequence goes on along the minus strand of NZ_OY730232.1, from coordinate 1,558 downwards.
GATGTTTTATAAGCCAAAATCATTTCAAAATGTATTCTCTTTAAAATCGCTTTATGTTCGATTTTGGTTTTATTTAATCGAATCGCTTTTTTAATAATCAAATAAGTAGAATAATTTATTTTCCTTGATCTTGAATCGTTTTTAATAAAAAAATGAGTTCCTAAAGAAGTTGTCGAAATCCTTTTTTTAATTAACATTTCATCAATATAATCGAATTCATAAGTGCGGGAAGCCCGAATCCAAAGATCTAAATCTTCATAAGCCAGGTTTTCATCATAACCACTCAAAGCATCAAAAACTGATTTTTTAACCATCGAAGAAACAGAACAAATACTGTTTCCGCCAGAAAGAACGCTCAGATGAATATCACCCGTTTCTCTTTTTTCGATTGTTTTTCTGTTCGAATCGACGGAGAAATAATACGAATCAAATTTGCCATTTTCGGTAATCAATTCTACATTCCCGTAAACAACACCAAGGTTTTTGAAACGACTTTCTTTGAAAGCTTTTAGTTGTAATGAAACACAATTAGGTAATAAAATATCATCAGCAGCTAAGTCGATAATAAATTCGCCTTTGGCAAGTTTTAGCGCCTTATTAAATGATTTTGTACTTCCTAAATTCGTTTCATTTGATATAAACTGAACTTCGGGATAATCAATAAGCCATTTCTCAATAGTTTCTCTGGAATTGTCAATACTAAAATCATCAGCAACAATCAATTCAATAAAAGGATAATCCTGATGTATTACCGAAAGTAAACTCTCAATAACATACTTTTCGTGATTATAACACAAGCAAATAATGGTTACTAATGATTTGTCTTGCATATTGTTTTTGCAGTGTTAAAAAGATATATTTGATACGAAAATAAGAAATCACGAATGAAATTGTCTCACAAAATAAAGAAAATTGCTTTAATAGGCTATCGCTTAAGCGGAGGCGGAAGCGATAAAGTGATGGCAAATTTGTCTCTTTTTTTTGGAAGTCAGGGTTTTGAAGTCGATATTATCATTGTTTTAGATGAAGTTAGTTTTCCGTATTCAGGAAAATTGGTAAATCTGGGTTTGCTCAAAAATAAAAGCAACGGATTCTTTAATAAAGCTAAAAGATTATGGGCTTTGCGCCAATATTTAAATGATAATGAATTCGATTTTATCATTGATTTTCGTTTTCGAACCAAGATTATTCAGGAGCTTATTTTGGCGAGATTTATCTATAATACAAAAACTATTTTTACGGTTCACAGTTTTTTAATCGATCATTATATGCCTAATAATTCGTGGTTAACGAGATTGATGTACAATCATTGTTATGCCAATGTTGCAATTACAGATGAGATGAAAACCTTGATTGAAAACAAGCATCAATTAAAAAACGTAGTAACGATTCATAATCCGGTTTATCTGGAAGAAATCCTTGAAAAGAAGAATGAAAATATCAAAATTGGATTTGATTTTATTGTTGCTGTTGGACAATATGAAAACGAAATAAAACAATTTGATAAATTGATTTCAAGTTATGCAAAATCGGCTTTGCCTCAAAAGCAAATTCATTT